>DPVD01000383.1:0-5503 GCA_003526745.1 Candidatus Latescibacterota bacterium | reverse complement strand
GTCTCGCAAGTGCTTCCGCCCACACTTTTGTGCAGCCGTATATCCCTATGGGGTGGAGGGGGCACTCGTGCGTGATATCCTCCCAATCACCGGCATCGTCGTAGCGTCCCTCACTCAGAGCTTTGTAGGGTTCAGACAACTCGTAACCGGAGATTGTCGAACCGCTGCTGGCGTAAGTGACCCGCTTGACTCCCGCCTGTTTGGCGCACTCGAAGACGTTGTATGTACCGATAACGTTGAAGGGAAGGAGCTTCTCCCACCCTGGGCTTCCGTGAGCGATCGCGGCCATGTGTACCACCTGATCGACGCCATCGAATGCTGGTCGGATCGCGCCAATGTCGGAGATGTCGGCCTGGACGCAATCCACGCCTTCCAAGGCGCTTCGGTTCAAAGCCCGTAGCTCGTAGTCCGATTCCAGCTCCTTCCAGACGGCCTGTCCGATCAGACCACTCATGCCTGTGACGAGGACTCTCATTTCGTCTCTCCTTCCTGATCGGTTTTGCTAGTCCCACTCCAGTATGACGCCAAGAGCCTGATCGGGATGGTTATAGAGCATATGATAGGCGTCAGGAACCTGCTGCCAGGTCAGTCTGTGTGTGACTAGCTCTTCCACGCATACACTGCCGTCGATCAACATTCGAGCCGCGTCGACCATGCAGTCTTCTCGTGGCGTGCTGATTCGCATCCCGGCGATCAGCTGTTTGTCCATGAAGTCGTCGCCATACAGGGGAAGGGGACCCCCCTGATATTTCGAGATCAGATGGATCGTTCCGCTACGAGCCAGCATTTCCTGCGCCTGCCTAAACGACTTGATGCCGGCGTTGCCTCCAACGCACTCGATGACCAGATCTGCGCCTCTGCCGTCTGTCAGGCGTCTCACCTCTTCAACGGAATCGGCCTCCGACACGTTTATAACCTCATCGGGTCCAAGCTTCGACGCGATCTCGCATCGGAGCGGCTGGGCGTCTACAACGATGATTCGACCGGGATTGCGCTCGCGCAGGATCTGTGCGCAAAGACACCCGACGATCCCCTGACCGAGGATGACTGCGGTCTGGCCGGGTTCGATCGGTGAGCTTCTCATCCACATCACCGAACTGGTTGTCAGAGGTAGGAATGTGGCGGTCTCGTAATCGAGCTTCTCAGGCAGCTTGAACGCCCTTTTCCGCCGGCCGTCCAGGTTGGCGATCACAAACTGCGCGTGCGGCGCATTGACCATCACCCGATCACCGGATGCGAAATCCTTCACGTCTTCGGGGACGTGGACGACTTCGCCCGCATCCGAGTAGCCCATGATGTCCGGTGGCATAGCCTCCTCGAGAACGTATCGCCGAAAGAGCTCAGAGCCCCGGCTGATAAGGCTCCGTTTCACCTCAACCAGTATCTGCCCCGAATCCGGCTTTGGCTGATCGACTTCCACGAGCTCGACATTACCGAATCCCTTGAGCTTCTCAAGCTGCATCATCCTAGACATAATTACCTCGGGTGTGGGCGATTATGGCAACGTTGGCAGATACCGGTTGGGCAGATTTTCCATTCTCTATCATCTATTTTCAATTTCTACGACCAGACATACGCCTCCGGGTCGTTTTCTGACAAACCGATAAAAGATGCGAGGACGACGCGCGGTCTTGATCCGACGACGAAGGGGACTTCGTGGATCGTTTCCGAGTAGAAAAAGTAGAGATCGCCAGGTTCGAGATGGATCTGGATGCGCTCGATGCCCTGCTCTTCCGAATACGCTCGGAAGCGCTTCTCGTCGAGTGGGGTTTGGTATTCCGGCGACATCGGTGCACGGTAGAGCACACCCTCACCCGCGCCGGTTCTAATCTCACTGTTCTGGAAGCACATGACACCCGCGTACTGGTGCTGAAATCGGGATACCTCGAAGCCGTATCGCTTGTTCCGCTTTGAGACGGAATCATAGTGCGGGTAATGACCGCACCCTTCGTGGTAGATTCGAAAAATACTCGGGCCATACAGTCGTCCATCCGGCTCTCTGGCGACCTTGACCTGCTTATCTGGGAGGAATCTCTGGAGCGATGCGTATAGGGTTTCGACGGGGTGGTCATATCCGTCGAAGAGCGATGCGAAGAGATCGCGAGTTACGCGTGAGTGTTCGTAGAACTCGTCCGGGTCGTCTGCGTGCATCCCCAGGCTTGTCCCGATATCGACACGGTGAGGTGTGCAAGCACCGCGGTCTCGCGGATCGTACAGCAGCCCGCGTTCGTAAAACCGCTTAACTAGATCTGCGCAGTGATTGGCGGGGAAGGCCCGTCGGATGATGACGCACGGGATCTCGGCAGCTCGCATTGACGTAAAGGGATCGGGATCCCGGGCAAGGATCTCGTCGATGGTTCCTTCGATTGGGACCCAATTAATTGTTACCGGCATAGAAGCCATCGTGAGATGTAGAAAGGCAGATCGAACATACGGGTCAGTCGACGATGACTTGGCTCTGCCACCAGTCGTCATTCGGTTTCCAGTCGGGATCCAGGTAGTCGGCGTGCTGCTTTTCGAGCTTCGACATGAACTCTGTCTCGAGAGCGTGCAATCGTGCCTTCTCCTTATCGAGGTCATGCTCCGGATCAGGGATAGGGAGCCTGGCATCGACTGCGTTGAGCCACGAGTCCAGTGACGTCCGCATCTCGTGCACCAGATCCGGATGGTCGCGACTGACGTCGGTCTCCTCTCCTTCGTCGATGATCAGGTCGTACAGCTCATCCCGCCCGTCTTCAAAATAGTGGATGAGTTTCCAATTATTGCGTCGAATAATTGCAGAGGGGTCACCGCCCTGGTTGCCGTAGTGTGGGTAATGCCAGTGCAGATCCCGGTTCTCGATCAATTCGTCATCCTGTCCACGAAGGAGTTTCACGAGGCTGAGTCCGTCGATGACCTGCTCTTCGGGTATGTCACAGCCTGTAAGCTCCAGGAACGTCGCATAGTAGTCGATGCCTGAGACTGGGGTTTCGCAGGTAGATCCGGATCGGGTAACGCCCGGTGCTCTGATGAGAAAGGGCTCCCGGAGTCCGCCCTCCCATTGACGACCCTTGCCTCCGCGTAGGGGAAGATTGGATGTCGGGTATGAGTCCCCGGAGGAGACACCACCGTTGTCAGATGTGAAGCATACAATCGTGTCGTCGGCCAGATCCAGCCTGTCGAGTGTGTCGAGGACAACGCCTACACCGTCATCCATGGCCGCAATCATGCCACCCATGATCGGGCAGTCCTGCACCTGCCGGACTGGCAGGTTGCGGTCCATGATGAATCGTGAATCTGCTAACCCCTGTGCAGTCGCCTTTTCACGGTATTCCTCCCAGCGGTCGTGACTCGTCTGGATGGGACCGTGGACAGAGTAGAAGGACAGGTAGGCGACAAAGGGCTCGTTCTTGTGTGCCTCAATCCAGCTTGCTGTTTCGGTTCCCAGTCGGACCGGGAGAGATTCGCCGGCTGGACCGTCGGGAAGCTTTGAGTTCTTGTAAGGCGAGAAGTAGCCGCCCGGTGGACTGCCTGCCCGAAACCCGCCTACGTTGACTTCGAATCCGAATTGCTCGGGATGGTTGCCCTCGTCACCAAGGTGCCACTTCCCGCCGAAGAAGGTTCGATAGCCTGCATCTCGAAGGACCTGCACCCAGGTGATCTCCTCCTTCCTGAGACGGTGCTCGTAGTTCGGAGGCAGCAGCTTGTTGTGCCGCTCAAGTTCCCGCCAGGTCTTCCCGGTGCGCGCCCCGATCCAGTCCGTGATCCCGTGTCGCGGTGTCACCTTTCCGGTCAGGATGCTGGCACGGGACGGGCTACATACCTGGCAGGCCGCGTAGCCTTGCGTGAATCGCATACCCTCGTTGGCGATTCGATCGATGTTCGGGCTTTCGTAGAACGCGCTGCCTTCGCAGCTGAGGTCACGCCAGCCGAGGTCGTCGGCGAGGATGAAGACGATGTTGGGTCGAGACATAATCCTCCACTGTTGCGTCATCTAGCTCTGCCCGATCATAAGAATTCCGAGATATCTACTCGTCGCCGCGCTCGGCACGATGACATTCGGTTTGGGTTCTTCGATAGGACCTGTAAGCTGCTCGTTTCGTGGCTGATGCCTCCGATGGTCACTCGCATGTCAATCCTCCAGTAAGTGACTGAACAACGGTCGAACGTCGTTCGGGAGGGAATCGTAGACGTCGCGTGGCACCGATGGCTGTAAGTTGTCGTCCAGCCCCGTCTGCTCCATCAACATCCTCCGCTCTTCGGAGTTGGGCATGAGCACCTGTGTGTTAAGCCACCAGGGGGCGTAGCGAACGACGACCGACACGCGTGATTGGTCAGTGCGGTTTGGTGCAGTCGAGTGCCAGAGCCGACTGTCCATAACAAGCACGCTACCCTCGTCTCCCGATGCATTCACTTCATCCGGATGAGGTGCAGCTGGATTGACACCGTTGTTTCCGGTCGGGTTGTTCTGCTGTCGATGGCTGCCCGGGACGATCAGCGTCCCACCGTTCTCGGCACTAAAGGCCGAGAGCATCCATAGGGTCGTAACGTGCACGGGCAGGTCGGGATAAGGTGCCGCAACGTGTCCTGCGCGTTCCTGGTTGAATGGCCAATCAGCGTGCCACGTGCCTCGTGGATTTCCCGCCAGGTTTATCGTGGCTGTTGTAAACGAGACTTTGATTTGGGGACCGAGGAGTTCTTGGATCGGACCTATAAGCCTCGGGTCGGCTAGATACGGGGCCATCGACTGGTCAAACCGCATGAATCCACCTACGTGCCCGATACCCTTGTTAAGCGCATCGGGCGTCGCGTTCGCGTTGGTGGAGGCTTGCACAGACGCACGTATTCGCGGCATCTCATCTTTCGGGATGATATCCGGAATGACGATATAGCCCTCTGTTCTCAAGCGATCAATGTGGTCAGACATAACTCATACAAGAGGTGAAGGCTGATCTTCACATTTTTCATGTTCATAGCGTTTCCAAAAGCGCTCCCTGAAAGATAGCGTGTGCCGGTTCCGAACGACACTGTGGTGCAGGATTTCGGAGACCAAGCCTTCGAGATCCTCGAATGTATAGCGTCAATAGTAGCGATGGCCTACAACGACGTTTGCGTCGAAGACGTTGATGGTGGCTATGAAAAAGAGTGACATTTCAGGGTCAAGTATCAAATGATAATTGTCAAAATTTCGTTTTCATAGATGACGCTGTTAATGCGTGGAGTCTCGATCTGTCGGGCTTACTCTTTCGATGTCTTCATACCAAACATCTGAACCTTTCAACGCAGAGAGTACGGACGCAGGGTACGAAGTAGGATGGCGTCAGCGGCGCAGACCCAGAACGCGAAGGAGGCGATCGTCTGCGGCCGCGAGAACCTCGTCCTGAACAGGGACACGGTTCATCCAGCCGAAGCGGCGAAATGCCCAGTCGACGGCATATTGGTTCTGCATCAGATATCGGATACGGTTCGATGTGTTCGGGGAGCCGCGATGCCAGCATTGAGGGTCCTGCAGGTAGATATCTCC
>DPVD01000033.1:0-4106 GCA_003526745.1 Candidatus Latescibacterota bacterium | reverse complement strand
GGAGTCGATACTATGAGCACAGGAACCGTGAGGTGATCAAGGCCATGCGTCGCGTCATGTTCACTTGTGATGATTCGTCTGAGCTGCTCAAGACTGAAGCGGATCGGACGTGGGATGTCGTCTACTTCGACCCAATGTTCGATGTGACCTACAAGACCTCGCAGGGACTCGACCTTGTGAGACGATTGGCGTCATTAGAACCTGTTCGTCCGGGGGCGATCGATCAGGCGTGTCGTGTAGCTCGACGGTGTGTGGTAATGAAGGATCGAGAAGAGGGAGAGCGTCTCAAGGCGCTCGGATTCAGAGACATTTCACAACGAGGCAAACTTGCATACGGCAGGATCACGATGTGAAGTCCAATCTGCTGTTTATCGGGACCGACAGCTGAAGCACGTGGTCGCTCGTGAGCGTGACCGAGGCGAAATGCGATGAGAGAACAGTGGTGTTCGGGGAGCAACCTCCTCTGACACGGGTATGCCTTCCCTCGGCCTTTAACCGCCTGACCCCTTGAGAACCCAGCAGGTGTAGTGTTTGAAGCGAAAAGATTCAGCCCGGCAGGCCGACGGCGGAATAATGATTAGGATAAGGCGAGACCGCTGATACGTGCTTGCTATTTCCGAGCCATTCCCTTGGTGTAGACCTTGCCTTGAATGATCTTTTGCGCCGGCTGTCCGGGAAGATTCATGGATCTCGCGAACTGCTGACCGCACGACTGGCAATGCAGATCCCCATTCGTGAAGTCTTCCGAAATCCGACTGACGATACACTTGACGAGTCCGCCTCGCCCACCTTTGCGATACTTGTAGAGCAGTGTTCGACACTTCGAGCAATGGATCGAGATGGTGCGCCGATCGGCTTTATCTTTGCGCGGCATGGTCTAGTGTTGTCCGGGTATGGTGAAGTATTCGGGAATCGTCCGGCCGGAGATGTTCGAGAGAACGTCGGTCACCTTCTCGCACCCCATGCGCTCATAGAACCTGGAGGCATTCGGGTCTATGATTATGGTCATCCTTGCGAATCCGCGACTTGCGGCTAAGATGTTGGCCTTTACGAGCAACATTGTCCCTAGGGGTTTTGGGAAATGTTTCGGTGCGACAAACAGGTGATCGAGATCGACCGATGTCGCATCGCTTTGTTTAAGCTAATAGTGTTCGCCTAACTGATCTGCCTCGTGCAGAATCGCAACCACCCGCTGCAAGAGCTGTTCGGTGCATCCAAGTCAGGTCGTCTATGAAGACAAGACAGCCTGCTATCGGGCGCATAACTCCGATTTGCCTTCGAGCGGATCCCGATGTCCGTCAGCCTGTCGAGATACTCCGGAACAGCCGGGCGGTATGTGGATGGTTTTTCGTGTCAGGACGCTGTCTGGGCGCGGCCAAAGCTTGACCAGTCTTTTCGCTGTCGTATTTTTTCTGATCCGAGAATCCATGAGGAGGTCCGAATGTCCCTTGTCATACGTGACAAAGATACGATCAGGCGCATGGCCGATGCAGCCGGAAATTTCCTTTCCGCCCTGTCTTCCGAGCAGCGCACCGCTGCGGAGATCGACTTTTCTGATGAGACCGAACGCAAGAATTGGCACTACACGCCCGTCGACCGACAGGGGTTGATGCTCAAAAAGATGTCTGCCGTCCAGGCCGATCTCGCCCATACTCTACTCGCAACGGGTCTCAGCGGAGCTGGCGTGCACAAGGCGAAATCGATTATCGCGTTGGAGCCGATTCTCGGTGAGATCGAAGGGGGGGCGTCTAAATGGAAGCGCGACCCAGAAAGATACTACGTCAGTGTGTTCGGGAAACCTGGGGATGATGGTATGTGGGGCTGGCGGTTCGAGGGACACCACGTCTCTGTCAACTACACAATCGTCGATGGCGAGCTTATCGGCCCGACACCTGTTTTCTTCGGATCCAATCCGGCCCAGGTGCTTCATGGAGATCTGGAGGGCGTCAGGGCCTTGAAGGAAGAGGAAGATGTCGCGCGCGAGCTTCTGGCTTCACTCGACGGTGAACAAAAGAGCGTCGCCATCGTCAGCCAGAAGGCTCCCGATGATCTCCTTACTAAAAACGTCCCGATGCTTTCTGATGAGCTGAGCGGCGAGCCTTCCGGACTGTCGGTGTCCGACATGACTGACGCACAACGTAGGACGATTCAAAAGCTGATCGAGGTGTATGTGCGTCGACTTCCGGACACGATTGCGGAACAGGAACTGGCTCGAGTGCGCCAGGTGGGTGATGCGGAAGTTTCGTTCGCTTGGGCTGGGCCAGAATCCAAGGGAGAGGGTCACTACTATCGCGTTCAGGGGGCGACTTTTCTGGCCGAGTATGATTGCACGCAGAATGATGCGAACCACATCCATGCCGTGTGGCGAAACCCTAGCGACGACTTCGGGGACGGTCTCCTGAAGCGTCACTACGAAAGCGCCCACTAGAGCATGAAGCTGTATAGGCTGGAGCGATCCCAGCCCCTGCCGATCTCGGTAGAGCTGGCTTGGTCCTTTTTTTCGGACCCGCGGAATCTGAGCGAAATCACGCCACCGGGCCTCGGGCTTCGGGTAACATCAGACCTTCCCGATCGGATGCACGAGGGGATGATTATATCCTATCGGCTCCACCCTTTGTTTGGTGTTCGTCTGAGCTGGGTCACGGAGATTACGCATGTGGACGAACCGACCGCGTTCGTCGATGAGCAGCGGTTTGGGCCTTACCGATTCTGGCACCATCTGCATACGTTCACAAGCGTCGACGAGGGCGTGGAAGTGCGTGATCTCGTGAGCTACGGTCTTCCGTTCGGGCCCGTTGGGAGGGTTTGCCATGGGGCCCTCGTGCGGAGCAACTTGGATCGCATATTCGATTTTAGAGGGAAAATTCTTGAGGACCGGTTCGGGAGATCGGGACCTGCGCAAGATGAGAGAAGATGAAGATCCTGCTTGCCGATGACGAACCCGGTGTCGTTCGACTCTACAGACAGACGTTTGAGGCTAACGGTTCGACGTCGATACCCAGCTAGATGGTCCTGCGGTTCTCGGTGCTGTGTTGGCAGAGCCATATTGCTTTCTGGACCTGAGCACGCTGAACTTGGACGGATTTGAAGTATTGATGCGGATGAAGGACAGGGGGAGGTTTGTCCCTGTGATCGTGATGGTGGGGCACTTTCCGGAAGAGGTCGTCGAAGATCGATTGAAAGGACTTCAGGTCTATTACTGCGGAAACCAGTAGGGAAGACGACTCTGCTCAACTCAGTGAATCGGGCTGCCGGATGAGCTAGTCGGACGGATCGAACCGATAGCCAACACCTCTGAGCGTCGTGATGCAGGATCCGATTGCACCGAGTTTGGAGCGAAGCCGCCGAATGTGCACGTCCACGGTGCGCATCCCACCGTAGTAGTCGTATCCCCAGATGCTGTCAAGCAGTTCTGCCCGCGTAAAGACCCGTCTGCTGTGGGTCACGAGGTGCTTCAGGAGCTCGTACTCCTTTAAGGTCATTGTAATCGGTTTGCCGCCGACCCGCACCTCATATCGGGCCGTGTTGATCACGAGGTTATGGATCTTGATCGTGTTCACCTCACTCGGCCGGTCATGGTTCCACATAGCTAGGCGAAGGCGCGCATTGATCTCCCTTAGAGAGTATGGCTTGACGATGAAGTCGGATATCCCGAGCGAAAAATCGAGTTCCAACGCATCCTTCTCGTCCACAAGAACGATCAGAGGCACACTCTCCGCAGAAACCGACTGCCGGACCACAGCGACGATGCTCGGGATCGCTCTGCCCTCGCACTCGACGATCACTGCTTCGGGCGTGTCGAGCTTTATCTCAGGATCTGCAAGGTGACTGGACTTGCTCAGAATCTGGTGTTGAACACCATATCCAAGGAACTCCAAGTCCGATTTGAGTCTGACACCGTGCTGTTCGTCGGCGAGCAGTCGGATTGTGGGTGCTGGATCAGAGGCCATCATTCTTAGGTTATGTGTGGGGAAGATCGAAACTTTCGTAACAGGTGACAAAAATAGAACGTGGGAGGGGTGTGTCAAGGTGGACAGGTTTACTTCTACGCAAAGAAAAGCGGTCGTTGGCGAGGTTTTGCCAACGACCGATCTGTCTATCGTCGC
>DPVD01000491.1:12006-18527 GCA_003526745.1 Candidatus Latescibacterota bacterium | reverse complement strand
GCCATTCGCTCACACCTGCCTGAAACCTTGACGCAGTTCTATCAATGGATGGGAAAGGCCCTAAATCCTTGACTGTACTGGGGTAAACATCTAACATACAGGCAGCTAGAGTGGTCTATTAGGGCTGTACTCCCCCCGTTGTACCCGCCGTTTAGTTCCTCACAACAACGCAGACACATTCAGAAAGTGCGGCCCGCTTCGATGGCTGATCCGAATGGTGTTGGGGCGTACCGTATCGGTATTCTGGCGTCCCACGGTGGCTCTAACTTCCAGGCGATCTTCGATCGGTGCGTTGCGCAGGAAATCTCGGCCCGGATCGGGGTCGTCATCAGCAACAACAGCCGCTCCAAGGCCCTTGAACGTGCTCGCGTGCAGGGCCTGCCTTGCGCTCATCTGAGCTCGCATACCCACCCGGATCCGGTCGGCCTTGATCGTGCGATCCTCAAGTGTCTGAGGTCGTACAAATCCGATCTAGTGGTTCTAGCAGGATACATGAAGAAACTGGGTCCGAAGACGCTTGAGGCGTTCTCGAATCGGATCATCAATATCCACCCTGCTCTTCTGCCCGCATTCGGGGGGCAGGGGATGTATGGCCAGAACGTCCACGAGGCCGTGATCGCAAGTGGTGCGCGTGTCACTGGTGCGACTGTGCATCTGGTAGACGAGCATTACGACAACGGACCAATCATCGCGCAGGAAGTCGTGAAGGTGTATGACGGCGATACTGTTGAGTCTGTGGCGGAACGCGTTCTTGCTGTCGAGCACAGGCTGTATCCCGCTGTGGTTCGACTATTTGCGCAGGGACGGGTCTCGGTCAGAGACAATCGAGTCACCATCCAGCCCTGCCAATAGGCAACACGGGCTGAGCACGTGGGCCAGTTCGCGATGCGTCTGAAAATTTTCAGGAAGTGTGATGGCTGATCGCTGCCGTCGAGTGTCATGTATGATCGGGTAACCAAGGGGAAGTGATGGCATTTTCAATCTCTGGATGGCTGTCGAACGACATCGGGATCGATCTCGGGACCGCGAACACACTGGTCTACATGAAGGGACAGGGGATTCTAGTGGACGAGCCCTCGATCGTAGCGCTGGATCGGAACACGGGTAAACCGATCGCGATCGGCGGACAGGCCAAGGAGATGATGGGCCGTGAGAACCCGGATATCGAGGTAGTGCGGCCGCTGCGAGACGGAGTGATCGCCGACTACGACGTGACCGAGGAGATGCTTCGCTATTTCATCAAGAAGGTCCAGAAGAACAAGCTTCTGATCCGCCCGCGAATCGTGATCTGTATCCCTTCGGGTGTTTCGGCGGTTGAAATGCGAGCCGTTCGAGAGTCGGCCGAGCGAGCTGGCGCGCGTGAGGTCTACCTGATCAAGGAGCCCATGGCCGCGGCTATCGGAATCGGACTGCCCGTAGCTGATCCCGTTGGCTCGATGGTGATCGACATTGGCGGTGGGACGACTGAGATCGCCGTGATCGCACTGTCGGGGATCGTGACGTGGAAGTCGATCAAGATGGCGGGTGATGAGCTGAACGACTCGATCATCCAGTTCCTGAAACGAAAGTACAGTTTGTTAGTCGGTGAGCGAAGTGCAGAGGAGATCAAGTGTGCGATCGGCGCCGCGGGTGCCCTCGAGCAAGAAATCCAGCATACCTGCCGTGGTCTCGACCTGGTCTCTTCGATCCCGAAGACGATCATCGTCGATTCGTCTGAGATCAGGGAGGCGCTCTCTGAGCCGGTGAGCGCGATCATCGAAGCCGTGCGGCAGAACCTCGAGCAGACGCCGCCGGAGCTTGCTGCCGATATTCTCGATCGAGGAATTATCCTGACGGGTGGTGGCGCATTGCTTCGCGGTCTCGACAAATTGCTCGTCGAAGAGACCAGTCTGCCGGTGATCGTTGCCGAAGACCCCTTGACGTGCGTCGTGCGCGGGACTGGCAAGGTCCTCGAAGATATTTCAGCCTACCAGAAAGTTCTGATCTAGTCCGCGTTAGCCCGTGCAAAGACTCTACCAGTTCATTGGCGAGAATCGCGCCTTCATTGCGCTTGGTCTTGCCATTGTGATTTCATTCGGCCTGATGGCGATGGGCTATTCCGAGAAGCTTGGGCTGGCGAGGTCCTTCACGACGGGTCTGCTCAAAGCCGGACACAGCGTCTTCTCCTGGCCCATGGGTCTCTCCGATCTTCGATTCCAGAACGAAGTCCTCCGTGAACAGAATCTAAGGCTCTCGATGGAGCTTGTCGATCTACGAGAGGCGAAACTCGAGAACGAACGCCTGCGGGGCCTGCTCAACTTCAAAGAAGTCAACCGGGGCGCCGGGGATTATCTCGTCGCGAAGGTCATCGCGTGGGATCCCGATCGCATTAAGAATACGATCGTGATCGACATCGGAGATTCCGACGGTGTGGCCGAACGCATGCCTGTGGTCACTGCAGACGGTCTGGTCGGGCGCATTCTCGAAGTGCATCCGGGGTCGTCAGTTGTGCAGTTGCTGCTCGATCGAAACTGCAGAGTTAGTGCGATTGTTCAGCGACAGTCTAGGACGCAGGGCATCGTGATGGTGGAGGACGGGACGTTCTACCTCAGGCACGTGCCAATCAGAAGCGAGGTTGAGGAGGGGGACGTCGTGGTGTCGAGTGGCCTGGGAGAGATTTTTCCGGAGGGGCTCCTTGTCGGGTCAGTGACAGAGTTGGGAGACGAAGGGCAGGGGTTGTTCAGAGAGGTGATCCTGACACCCGGAGTGAACTTCTCGAATCTGGAAGAGGTGTTTGTGTTGGAGCAGCGGGGCAAGACCGAGCCGTAGGTGTTATGACTTGTGGGAAGCCGGGCTAGAGGAGTCCCGCTTGCTGAGAGGCCAAGGAAGGTCTGATACTGAAGAATCCAGCTAAAGTGGGGTTTCTTTTTTTATGTCCCGGAGGCGCTTGCCCTCAGGGGTTTTTTTGTAGAACGGGTCGAGGGGGAAGCAGCCAGAGATCATACCGTTCCGAGGCGCGGTGGTGCAGTCACTGAAGGTGCGGCAGATCTTTCGTGTCACAAGTTCGCCCTTTGTGAGAACATCTTGCGGCAGGTCGGGGTAGGACAGGACGACGCGACCGAGGCCGACGAAATCGACCAGGTTATCCCGAACTGCTCGCTGGCCGACGTGGGGCAGATACTCTTGCAGGTAGGAGTATGCGGTTCCGACGAGACAGACGTCGGGATAGCGTGCCTTGATCTGAGCGACGAAGTCGATCTGGCGGGCCACGTCTACGAGCGGGTCGACGGGTGGCTGATATCCGTCAGACGGTGGGTAGTAAGCGGGGCGTTGAATGTGCGGGTTGTAATAAGGGCTGCCCGCAGTCAGGTTGACCAGCGTTATGTCAAGTTCCCTGAGAAGATCGATAAACTGGCAAGTATCCGAGGTGTCAGGTTCGATCGGATTGTCCTGGTTCGTGCTGAACCCGTACTTGTAGGGAAGCAGATCCACAAAAGGTTCGGGGATGCCGGGACCCAGGCGACGACCGTCTCCCTTTTCGGGGTCCGGCCTGAAGGGCACGAAATCGAAAGCGCTCAGCCTGATGCCGATGTCCAATCCGGGGTTATTCGCCCGGACGCCCTCCACGATCTCTCGCAGGAAGCGTGTGCGGTTCTCGAAGGATCCACCGTAGGGTCCAGGACGTGTGAAGGCGCTCAGGAACTCGTGGCCGAGGTATCCGTGACAGTGCTTGATGTCGACGAACTGGTAGCCGAGGTCGGACGCCATCGATGCGGCGCGATGGTAGTCCTCGATCAGGGTCTTGATTTCATCATCTGACAGGACAGGGTCGTCCGACTCGATGTGAAACTTACTGTCCAGGATCGGGTGACGATATAGTGTCCTTGGCTCCATCTTCGCCTTATCGAAGGGGCGACAGAACCTGCCAGAATGAGTCAGCTGAAGCCCGACATACAGGTCATCCGTATCACCAATGTGTTCTCTGTGCACCCGGAGCAGCTCGTCCCGAAGCTTCCCGATTCCCGCCTTAGAGTGATCTGCCGCATACAGCTGGTTCGGGTTGGCTCGGCCTTCAGGCTGAACGGCGACCGCTTCGCCTCCCCAGATCAGCTTTGCCCCGCTAAGGCCAAAATTCTGCCAGCGACGGATTGTATACTCTGATGGATTCCCGTCAGTTTTTGCGTCCCATCCCTCCATCGGATGAATGCACCAACGGTTCCCAATTTTGAATCCCCTGTGATCGTAAGGCTGTGCGAGCGGTGAGTCGGGAGCCTTTTCGATCTCGTCGTCCACCGGGAGCGATACTCCCAGGCTGTCGAGGTGTGCACGGAACTCGTCCACCGTTTTGAGGTGTCCCACTCGCACAAAGCGTTCTGGAGCCACAGAGTTCTCCTTGGGCATAGGAAACAGCGATTGCGTGTATGTCTCGGAGGTTGGAATATACACAGCGCCCAAGGCGTGTCCAAATTCGTGCCAAAACCTGGAGGAAAGTGCTTGCAGACAGAGTGGATGTGGTCCGGATTTGATTTCGACAGAGCTACGGGGAAACGAATTCGAGTCAACGAAAGCGGAGCCTCCCTGCAGCGCGGGGTTACCATTGCCGACGAGTTCGGGAAGTGCAACGATCGCGACAGGGAGACCATCTCGGGTAGACGTATCGCAAGGAAGATATTTCACGTCGGCAGATTTTCCGGGAGGATGGCGCGTCTCTGTCCCTACCTCGAATGCGATCGTAATGGCGGACAGCTTGAGATCTCGATCAACGGTCACGTCGTGCAGCATTCGTGGTCGGAAGATCGGCCATACTGGACAGATCGGTGGACGCCGATTGATGTGCCCGTCGAATGGCTGTGCACGGGCGACAACGACGTTTGCTTTAGATCTATGGACGAGTCGGTGTGGAGCCTCCTGATCGAGTCGAGTCGCCAGCCGGACCGGAGCGCTGTCAGCGAAGACGGCGGGAGTAACTGGAGAACCGAGGAGCTGGGGTGGAACGACGGATGTGACGGCGAGTATATGGTTCGACTCTGGCTTGATCAGTATCCGGAGTCGGCTACACTAGAATCTAACGTTGTCGATCACGGGAGCGATCCGAATGGTGGTGTCGCCGTCGTCGGGCCATATTCCGTTTCGTTGATGTGTGAACGCACTGGAAAGGGCACAGCGGTTCTGCAGTTCAGATCGGGCAACACTCCTGTCCCCAGACCGGATACTTGGTCAGGTTGGCAGGAAGGATCTAACTTCGAGAACGTCTATCGGTTTGGCCAATGGCGAGTCAACCTTGGCGCAACTGACCCCAACGCTACACCTGTCTTGGAATCCGTCTCTCTGACCGTCAACCGTCCGAGCTGCACGAGTTGGTCTGTCGGCGGTAGAAGCCAGCAGACTCTAGCGAAAAGCTCATATAGATTCGCATCCGGAAGGCACGATTAGCCCAGGGCGGAGCGACTCAGAGATAGATGGAAGTTGGAGGAGGTCGTGAGAGGCTCTGTTTCTGAGTGGGAGGCATATCTGAGGCTGCGCCAGTGGGTGCGGGATCAGTGGGAGGACGGTTGGGATATGGGCGCGATCGATTTCTGTCCGCCTTGGGATGCTATGCTGATTCTAGAGTTGACGCGCCGCAAGCTCAGTCTCGGGATGTGCACACACTATGCGACGGTTATGTCGCAATGCTGTGCTGCGCTCGGGTTGAACGCACGCACGCAGATCATGCGAAGTCATTGTATCAACGAAGTCTGGTCGACGGACCACCAGAAGTGGGTAGCCATGGACATCGGCGGGGACAATAACGACGAGACCAGGTTTGTCTATCACTTCGAGAGAGACGGTGAGCCTCTATCGGCCGTTGAGTGCCACGAGGCGTGGGTCAGCGATGACTATGCCGATGTAAACGTTTCGCCTGCACCTCCGCCGGCAACCGAGGGGCGATACGAGGTCGAAAAGCGGCTCCGTCTTTTTGAAAGGTTCATGATCTCGCTCAGAACAGATGAGCTCAGATCACTGGAGCCGGGTGAGTCCGAACACGGGAAGGGCTCCTATCACTATGACGGGTATCTGTTCTGGGAAGATGACAGAACCAAGCCGTTGCCTTGGTTCTCGAACCACACGGCCCGAACGGCGGATCTGTACTGGTCTATCAACGAGACCTATATCCATCTGCTGGACTCAGATGGTAACGGATGCCTTAAAGTAATCCTCGAGTCTCCAACTCCAAACCTGTCCCACTTTGAGAGGGAATCTGGTCCAGAAAAGTGGGAGCGTGTCGAAGACTGTTTCGACTGGCGGCCAGAGAGCAAGGGCAGTGAACTCTGTGTTCGTTCCGTCAACCATCACGGACGTCCGGGCGTGATCAGCGTGGTAAAGGTCCTGATGGATGACTGAAGCCAAGATTCGCCGGATTCGGGATGACTTTCCTGCACTTGAGACCTTTGTTTGGTTTCAGAACGGTGGAGTGAGCATCACGCCGCGTTGTGTAGCCGATTATCACACGGAGCTGATGTTCGAACTCCGTGATCGCGGGCCGATGCACATCGCCTATCCCG
>DPVD01000491.1:0-11729 GCA_003526745.1 Candidatus Latescibacterota bacterium | reverse complement strand
CTCCGTGATCGCGGGCCTATGCACATCGCCTATCCCGATGAGGAGTGGCCACGTCGAGAAGTGTCGCTTACCAGGATTGCGCGGTTCTTCTGCGCAGATAGAAACCAGATTGCATTGATGCGCGGGGTCAGCGAGGCCTTCCAGACGGTGATCAGGGGGATCGACTGGCAAGCAGAGGATAGAATTCTGATATCCGCAGAGGAGGAAGCAGCGGTGTACTTGGCCGCGCTTCACCTGAGGGATCGACACGGCGTTAAGGTTGAGACGGTTCCCATAGTCTCCGCAAGCGATGAGCAGGCCGAGCTGTTCGAGTCGGCGATGACTGAAAGGACGCGACTCGTTGCCTTTAGTCACGTGACGACCGATATCGGTGCGCGTTTGCCAGCAGAGCGAATCTGTCGGTCTGCCCGAAAAGTTGGTGCGATTTCGTTCGTTGATCTCGCGCATTCGGGTGGACTATTCCCAATCGATCTGAACGATATGGGGTGTGATTTCGCAGGGGCACTCTCGTACAAGTGGATGTATGCGCCCTACGCATCGGGATTACTTTTCTGCCGAGAACCGGATCAGGAGAGAGTTGCCGTAACCTATGCGGGGGGGCGATCCGAGTCGAGTCTGGACTGGGAGACAGGAGAATACGCTTTCAAGCCGGGAGCCGAACGGTATCAGTTTGGTCCGTGGTCGTGGCCATTGGTTCACGCTTGGGCACGGTCTCTGGATTTTCTCGATGTTATCGGCATAACGAGAATCTGGGAGAGGACGTGTGAACTGACAGATCGCCTGAAGAACGGGATTCTTGAGACGGATCGGCTCGACCTGTTTACGCCGCTGAAAAGTGAAGACTCTGCTGCTCTGGTGAGTTTCGGCGTTGGAGCTATCTCCCCTGAAATGGTACGAGACACTCTGCGTGAGCGTCATAACCTTGTGATCAAGGCCATTCATGCAACACGCAAGGGTATGAGAGCGAGTGTACCGTTCTTCCTTCTGGAGGAAGAGGTCGATTTTTTGATCGATAAACTGAGAGAACTGTGACACGCTGACTTGGGAAATCAACAAACGGAGGATTCATGGCTGAAGTGAAGATCGTTGTCCCAGGAGATGATCCCCCGCAGATACAGGATTCGCCGCATCTGGACCGGATTGCGGGACTTGCAGATCTAGTCATCCACACAGACCGACCAGTGGACGTCGATGACAAGGTTGCCCGTGTTAAGGGCGCGGAAATCATCATGAACACGCGTGGAGCGGTCACGTGGGGTGAGGAGGAGTTCGCCCGACTGCCAGATCTGAAGATGATCACGTCCTGCTCGATCGGCACGGACATGTTTGATCTTGAGTCTGCGAAGGCCCGAGAGGTCATCATCTGTAATCAGCCGGGCAGGACCGCCCCTGTTGTGGCAGAGCATATGTTCGGTCTGATGTTCGCCGTAGCGAAACGGTCAGCCTTCCTCACCGTCGAAATGCGTAAAGGTGGCTGGCCGAGAAAGGACAACCTGGTACTCCAAGGTAAGACGCTCGGGATCTTGGGGACGGGGGCGATTGGCGCGGAAATGGCAAGGCTGGGTAACGCGATCGGGATGGAAGTCGTCGCGTGGACATACAACCCATCGGAGCAAAGGGCAAGGGAACTCGGAGTCACTTTCAAGTCACTCGACGAGGTGCTGACAGAGTCGGATGTCGTCAGCGTTCACGTCAAGCTGACCGAGGACAGCACACACCTTATCGGTGCGGATGAATTCAGCAAGATGAAGGCAGGCAGCATCTTCTTGAACGGTGCACGTGGAGCTGTCGCGGATACTGCCGCCCTCGTTGAAGCTCTAGACTCCGGGCACCTGATGGGTGCCGGCGTCGACGTGTTTGAGGAAGAACCGACACCTGCCGATCATCCTCTGTTTACTTGCGACCAAGCGATCGTGACTCCGCACTGTGCCGACATGACCCCCGAAGGTGTTGACCTCTTGAACGGAGGGGCTGTCGACAACGTAATCGCGTATCTGGAGGGAAATCCTCAGAATAGAGTGACCTGATCATGGCCAGCATGTCACGCAATGCGATCGTGTATGCCCGTCTTGGTTGCGAGCCTCGACTATGACTAGTATGCACTCGTGCCAGCCCCTGAGTGGGCGCGCGCGATCAACAAGGTCGAGCCTAAGGACCTTCGAGTATCTGGTCGGTCAACTCAGGCAGTCCGAGCCTCCCGCTAGACTGATCGATCTGCGCGAAGATCAGTCTTTGGATTCGAGAAGGGGTGTGGGGGCTACACCCTAAACGTGGTCGACCTGGGTTCCGTCTTCGACCCACAGGCCGATAGCAGTCCTGACACACGGTGGACAGATCGGGCTAAGCTGCCCCGGATCCCGTTTGAGCCACCACGCGTGTGCGGAGTCTATTGCTTAGGTGAGCGAAACGAATGAGGTGGGGCTCACGCTTATATCGATCCGCTATCTTGTCCCGAATTAAGTGACCGCGATCGTTCTGGCATCGGGGGATGGGCAGGACGTTCCCTCGGGCCGTGAAGGTTTTTTCCTAGTATGTAGATCGGCAAAGGCCAGATAGCCCAGAAATAGAGGGGTTTTCTGGCCGGTGTGAGTCGGCACGGCGCTTGCGTTAAGGTCTGGTGACTATTGAACATCCCACCGCAGCCGATGCTGAAGGAGCACCCCGATGGCAGTAACACAGAGCGTAACCTTGGCACGCTCCGCACAAGGCTTCAAGCCCGCATCAGGAGGTATCTTTGATGCCTTCGACATCAGCGGCAGCGGGCTTTCAGCCCAGCGCCGGAAGCTTAACGCGATCTCAAGTAACATCGCGAACGTAGACACGACGCGGACAGAAGAAGGCGGACCTTACAAGCGGAAGAGAGTCGTTTCTGTCGAGTCGCCTTTTAAGCAGCGCTTTAACGACATTTTCAACAGACCGGCGGCGAGTCTTTCATCGACTCATTCGAATCATCTGTCGTCCGGACCTCAGCCTCGCGCTGAAGAGCTTCTGGGAGCAGGTGTTGAGACGGTAGAGATTCGCGAAGAGCCCGTCGAGCCTCGCTTGGTCTATGATCCGGCACACCCGGACGCGCGAGAAGACGGTTATGTGGTCTACCCCGACATCAACGTCATCACGGAGATGGTCGACATGATCACAGCCTCACGTGCCTACGAAGCGAACGTGACCGCGATGAATGCATCGAAGGATATGGTTCAGAGAGCATTGGAAATCTAACTCCACCACGAGACTGATACTCCCTGTGCAGTGAAAGATTCCTCGTAGTAAACCGAATCTTCCCCGATTCGGTCCCTCCGAAAAGGCCCTTGGTGAATCCCGTTACCGAGGGCCTTTATACATTCATCTGCGATCCGTAGCACCGTCCTCAACCTATCATGATTCCTTCCCGGAATCGACTTACTTCCTCGAGAATGTCTGCGCGCCCGCTATACCTGAACACTGCCAGCCCGATATCCCAAGTGTAGGTTCTTTCCAGTTGTGCGTTGTCGAGGTGAAGGACGTAATCTCACGCGTACCTCCATTCGGGAGATTTTCCTCCGTCGTTCGGCGAGTAAGCTAGACGGACCCGGTAAGGCTGCCCGAACGTCATCAGGAAGGCTGTGTCCTTCACGCAGAGGCCGCAGTAAAAGGGGAGACTGGACCGCACCTCGTTTTCGATCTCCTGGTCGGGGAGATTCCGGATGTCGTAGTCAGGAGCCCCGTGGTCTTCAGGAGTAAGTCCGGTCCAGTTTTCGAGAGGACCCCTGGCATCGGGGGGCTGCAGATACACACGCCGGCCTCGTGGCTGATGGATGTAGCTCGCGCGTAGACTGGAGAACATATTGGGTTCGTCCTCTGCGCAGAATGTTTTGTTCTCTGGCGGAGGGAGAAGTAAACCGATCGTCGCTAAATGCCCAATGGGAGTTTAATTTTAATGCTTCTTCGACCGGAGTCGAAGGAGCGTTTCTGGTTTGGCGATCTGAGGTCGTTAGCTGGCCTCGATGTATCCCTGAGCCTTCAGAAGCTCAGCCATCAGGATTGCGCCACCCGCAGCGCCACGAACCGTGTTGTGGCTAAGAGCGACGAACTTGTAGTCGAACACGTTATCTTCTCTAAGCCTTCCGATTGTGATGCCCATGCCGTTTCCAAAGTCGCGGTCGAGTCGTGTTTGCGGCCGATCATCCTCGTCTCTATATACGACAAAGGGGCTTGGCGCAGAGGGGAGTCCCTCGGCCCCCTCGTTGCCTTGGAAGCTGTTCCAGCGGGCTATCACGTCCTCTCGGGTCGGCTTCTTCTCGAAGGAGACCGAGGTCGCCGCGAGGTGGCCATCGGTCACGGGGACGCGGACACACTGTGCAGAAATTACCGGGCTGTCAGCCTTCACGATCTCTCCGTTAGAGATGTGACCCCAGATCTTAAGCGGCTCATCCGCGCTCTTCTCTTCCTCGCCCCCGATAAACGGGATGACGTTGTCCGCCATCTCGGGGTAGGTCTCGGGCGTCTTGCCGGCACCGGAGAGTGCTTGGTAGGTACAGACTGAAGCGCGTGTCGGTCCGAAGTCCCAGAGTGCCTGGAAGGCGGGCACATATGGCTGAATCGAGCAATTGGGCTTGACGGAAACGAACCCGCGAGTCGTGCCCAGCCGCTTTCTCTGTGCCGGGATGACGTCTGCGTGATCTGGGTTGATCTCGGGGATGATCATCGGCACATCGGGCGTCCACCTGTGCGCAGAGTTGTTCGACACGACTGGGGTTTCCCTTCTGGCGTAGCTGTTCTCAAGCGCCCTGATCTCTTCCTTGTCCATGTCGAGAGCGGAGACGACGAAGTCGACGTTCTCTACGATGCTGTCAACATTGGAGACCTTCCTCACCACAAGGTCGGCGACGCTCTCGGGTACCTCGGTTCCTGAGAGCGTCCATCTGCCGTCTACTGCTTCCTGATACGTCTTGCCCGCAGACCTGGGACTGGCCGCCACCTCGACGGGTTCGAACCAGGCGTGATCAGCCAGAATGGTGATGAACCGCTGGCCCACCATTCCAGTCGCACCGAGTACGCCAACTCTTAGCTTGCTCATGACTTCTCCTTACTGGACAGCCGGTAAAGGGTTCGGTCTGTCCCAAAACGAAAAAACCGACGTTGCCAAGGTAGGGCATCGTCGGTCGGCTTGTCTCAAGATGAGCGACCACAAGAGAGCGCTTCACGGCCACGCTGGCCGTGACAGTCCAGGAGATCTTATCTCGCTGGCC
Source organism: Candidatus Latescibacterota bacterium (assembly GCA_003526745.1). Classification (GTDB taxonomy): domain Bacteria; phylum Latescibacterota; class UBA2968; order UBA2968; family UBA2968; genus UBA2968. Next base: position 6,504 of record DPVD01000491.1, on the reverse strand, counting down.
CAGCAGCATCCTCCGGCAGAGAGGACACAACTTCGGCGAGCCGTCCCTTTCTCGCCCCTGTATCGGACTTGCCGTCCACAAAGACAATACTGATGAATGCTCGCGCCTCTACCCTTGCACTGAAAGAGATTAAACCAAAACGGCTTCTGTGTGTCAACTTTTTTGGGAAACCGGAAATCACGGCGACACAATTTAGACCGGGGGGCCAGGATGGAGAATCTAGGGGTGTAGGTCCTGTTTCCGTGGGCATTTGGATGCAACAGGTCTCCGCTTCTGCTCTTGGCTTAACGCTCTTTCCCCGTGCCAGACTTACCTGTCAATGTGCGAATCCTGTGCTATCTTGGGTGACCCTTATTTAAGGCAGAGCCATGAACATCATTGTCATATGCGGTGACACCTTTGGGGCGGACATCGCGAACATTTTTTAGGTGAGTATGGGAGCTATCAAACAGTCATTTTGTTATCCGGCCTTTATGCGCGAAGGCGATGTGACACTCGAACAGGTTATTAGTGCCGCATCTGAGATCGGTTATTCAGGTGTCGAGTTTACGGACCGTGCAAACGTCCCTATGGACGAGATCATGGATCTAGTTAAGGCGCACGGTCTCGTGATTCCCAGTATGATGGGCCACTATTCACTACCGGATGGTTTGAACAAGACCGCGAATCATGGTCGAATCGAGGAGGAACTGCTCGAGAGCATCGACATCGCCGCGAAACTTGGGATACCTGGGCTGATCTGCTTCAGCGGTAACCGAGAGGGCCAGTCTGACGAGGAGGGTCTCGAGAACGTGGTTGCTGGGTTCGATAGAGTAAAGGGTGCCGCTGAAGAGAAGGGCATCAACCTGAACCTGGAGCTGCTGAACAGCAAGGTGAATCATCCCGACTACCAGTGCGATCGGACCATCTGGGGGGTCGAGGTCTGTCGGCGCGTGGGTTCCCCAAGAGTGAAGCTGCTTTACGACATCTACCACATGCAGATCATGGAAGGTGACCTGATCCGTACGATTCAGGATCACGGTGAGCATTTCGGCCACTACCACACGGCTGGGAATCCGGGCCGGAACGATCTGGATAGCGAGCAAGAGATCCAATATCCGGCCGTGATGCGAGCCATCGTCGATTCCGGGTATGACCTGTATGTCGGCCACGAGTTCAAACCGAAGGGCGACCCGATCGAATCGCTTCGGTCTGCGTTCAAGGTTTGCGACATCTAGTCCTGTTTTTGGCAGTTCTACTTTCCCACTTCTAAAAAGGCTCGAAAGATGAACGTCTCCTATGATGAGATGGCCGACACGTTCACGCGTGTCCTTAAGCGAACCGGCTTCTCCGTCGACCGTGCAGCGTTGCTCGGTCGTCTGTTTGCGGATTCGACACGGGATGGTGTCCCATCTCACGGGATCAATCGGTTCCCTGGGTTCAACGAACAGATGCGAAAGGGTCAGACAGATCTAGACGTCTTGCCGGAGCTTGTTGGCCATCTGGGGATCATCGAGCAGTTCGATGGCCGCATGGGTGTTGGGCCTCTTAACGCCCATTTCTGCATGGGACGGGCCATCGCGCTGGCTAAGCTACACGGCATAGGTTGTGCCGCTCTGCGGAACACAAACCATTGGATGCGACCGGGTGCGTATGGCCTGCAGGCCGCGGACGAGCAGTGCATCGGTATCTGTTGGACGAATACCACTCAGTTCATGCCGCTTTGGGGATCGATGGATCCGAAGGTCGGAAGCAACCCTCTGGTGATCGCGGTGCCACGTGAAGAGGGAACCGTTATGCTCGACATGGCACTCAGCCAGTTTTCGATGGGACGTCTTGCCATCCACAGGCAGAAGACGGAGCCTCTGCCTGTTCCGGGTGGATACGACACATCGGGGCAGTTGACGACCGACCCCGAGTTCATGGCTGAAGGTGGTCGACCTTTGCCGATCGGGTACTGGAAGGGTGCCGGTCTGTCTGTGATGCTTGATTTGATCGCGGCCCTACTGTCTGGTGGCAACTCCGCGCTCCAGATCGCACAGCTTGGGGCGGAGATATCGGTTTCGCAGGTGTTCCTCGTGTTCGACTTGGAGCAGATTGTTGCTCAGGAGGACAGACGAGAGATGGTCGATGCCGTGATCCGTGATCTGCAGGAGTCGACACCTGTCGCGGGTGGCGTCCCGCCGCGCTACCCGGGTGAGGGCATGTTGGCCAAGAGGAAGGAAAACCTCGAAAAGGGTATAGAGATTGATGATAGCCTCTGGGACAGTGTCTTAAGCTTGCTTGGTTGACCGGAAACACACGAGCGCCACGAAAGCTGCATCGATTCGTATTGTCTAGTGAGTAGTCACAAGTTTCAAATAGGTGGGCGACCTAATGACGTTGGTTGCCTCTTTCTGTTGAGGAATCTATGTCGAGAGACATTGAGCACGGAGAGATTGTCAATCGCGTGGCTCGCATACAAGCGCGGATCCGTGACGCAGTTCGCGAGTCAATCCTCAGACAGTCGACGGAAGAGCTGAGTAGCGTCGCGGCAGAGACCAGCGGCGATACTATCTACTCGATCGATCGGGTGAGCGAGGATCTTCTGGTGTCGCTATTCGCTGAGTGCTTCTCCGACACATCGATAGTGTTGATCGGAGAAGGCTTGGATGACGGGGGAGTGACATTTCCTGCGTCTGTCGATCCGAAGGAAGCGCGATACCGTGTGATCGTGGATCCTATAGACGGCACCCGTGGTCTTATGTATGACAAGCGGAGCGCGTGGGTACTGACAGGGGTCGCAGACAACAGAGGACCAGAAACGAACCTCACGGATATCGTCGTCGCAGTTCAGACGGAAATTCCCGTGACAAAGCAGTACCGGTCTGATGTTCTGTGGGCGATTCAGGGTGGCGGAGCCTTCGCAGTCGGACACGATGTTTTGTCCGGAGAAGACATTCCGATCACGCTGCAGCCCTCGCGATCGACTACCATCGAGCACGGTTTCGCTATGGTGTCCAGATTCTTCCCAGGCGGAAAAGACATACTGTCACGGGTCGAAGAGGAACTGTCCGAGGCCCTGATTGGTCCGATCCTGCCGGGTAAGGCGAGGCTATTCGAAGACCAGTATATCTGCACAGGCGGTCAGTTCTACGAGTTGCTCGCTGGCCACGACCGGTTCAATGCTGACTTGAGACCGAACCTCGAATCAGCCCTGGCGGGCAGGGGGCAGGAAATGGGTATTTGCTGCCATCCCTATGATGTGTGTACGAAGCTGATTGCGACAGAGATGGGGGTGCATATCTTGAAGCCCGACGGTAGCCCGCTCGATTATCCGCTCGACACGACGACACCCGTAGCGTGGGTCGGGTATGCGAATCAGGAGCTCAAGTCCAGCATAGAACCGGTCTTTACTGCGATTCTCAGGCGACACGGCCTACATGACTGACTTGTGGGGCATAAGACGATTTATTACGATTGTAAGTATGTGCTTACAAGCTGTGACATTCCTATCAATTTTTTGTCTACTCCTGCCAGTTACATCTCCAGCGCAAGAAGGCACAATCCAAGTTATCTCCGGCGATCTAGTCTACATCAGCGGGATAAACGAGTCTGCACCAGAGGGCTCTCTGCTCGGCACTCCCGATAGCCGGACTGCCTCCCTTGAGGTTATCAAGCACGCCAATAATATGGTGGTTGCCAGAAAACTTGACCAGCAGGCGACCTTTCGGAAAAGTGACCGGCTTGTCACCATCAGCCGTGCTGGTGGTTCGTTGAACGGAAAAGCCCGCCGAAAAGCTATTGCATTAGCCGTCGCCAAAGGCCCTAGGATAGACGGCCGTCTGGATGATGCGGTATGGAAGGACGCAATCCCAGTGGATGGATTTATACAGCGGGATCCTGACTACTGGATGCCAAGTACGGAGCGTACGGTTGCCAAGGTCGTCTACGACGATAAGAGCGTCTACTTCGCCTTCGAGTGCTTTATGTCGGAGCACCACAAGCTGGTAGCGAACAACATGCGGCGAGACTCTGATATCTGGGGGGACGACAACGTTCAGCTTCTGCTCGACACCTACAACGACAGGCAGACGGGTTTCTTCTTCTTTATCAACCCACTCGGAGCACAGCGCGACCTGATGCTGTCGAATGAGGGAAGAACCTACAATGTGGACTGGGACTGTAACTGGGTCTGTCGGACCCAGCGCTACGACGACAGGTGGACTGCCGAGATCGAAATTCCGTTCAGTCAGCTAAGGTTCAAGCCAGGCGCCGAGATGGTATGGGGGCTGAACATGGCTCGGAACATCGCCTCACTGAACGAGGAATCTCAATTCGTGGTGGGGCGTCGCAGCTCGTCGACGCGTGCTCGATACTGGACGTCCGACATCGGCGAACTTCATGGTCTAAACATCACCGAAGCCAGACGTTCGATTCAGGTCAAACCCTACGCACTTCCCGGGTCGTCGCGCGATTTTGAATCCGTCGGCGCGGGAGAAGAGGGTGTTTTCGAAACAGGCGTAGATTTGAGATACGGTGTTACGCCCAACATTTCGGTAGATCTCTCGTACAATACCGACTTCGCCCAGGTCGAAGGCGACCAGGAGCAGGTCAATCTGACGCAGTTCCGGTTGTTCTTCCCAGAGAAGCGTGAGTTCTTCCTCGAAGGAGCGAACCTGTTCAGCTTCGGGCAGGCGGCAGAAACAACGGGAGGAGGCAGCCGTCCTCCAACACTGCTTTTCTACTCACGCAGGATTGGACTCGAAGAGGGTGCCAAGATCCCTATCATTTTCGGCACCAAGGTTGCGGGAAAGGAAGGCCGAACAAGTATCGGGGCACTCAACGTACTTTCCGACGAGACCACAGTGATCGGCGGGAATGATACGACCACCGTTCATCGCACGAACTACTCTGTCGTTCGATTGAAGCGCGATGTGATGGCCAGGTCGAACTTCGGGATGATCCTGGTGAACAAGCAAGTCAACGAATCGGGCAACGGTTGGTCGCTTTACAACAGAGCTCTCGGGGTCGATTTCAGTCTCTCCGCGACGGAGAAACTGAGTCTGCAGGGCTTCTACGCCCGCACCTGGGACTCGGATATCAATGATGCTGGCGATGCTCGTTATCTCTCTCTAGACTATTCCGGTACGCTGGCGTTCTTCAGGGCGCGGGTCCTGGATGTCGGAGAGCAGTTCGAACCAGCCGTTGGATTCGTAAACAGGAGAGGGGATCTCAACGGCTTTCGTCAATACGATATAATGACCCGCCTACGTCCGAGGCCGAGTAAGGGCAACAGTATGAATGTCCGCTATGTCTCGATTGGTCCCGAGTTCCAATTAGTGACCGACCGTGACAACAACGTGAGATTCTGGCAGGCGGAACTCAACTGGTGGACAAATTTCAACACGGGTGACTGGTGGCGAATGGAGTTTTCGCACACGCACGATGTCGTTGAGGAGGCTTTTGAGCCGTCACGAAAGCGCGGCGACGTGGCGATTCCAGCCGGTACCTTCGATTTCTCTTCATTCACTGTTGGACCCTCGCCAAGCAGGTCGCGCAAATTCAGACCACGTGTGTTTTTCCAGGCAGGTACGTTCTACACTGGGCGACGCTTTTCGCTCAGTTCAGAAGCGGTCTACCAGCCGACCGGCCGAATTTCTCTGGAGATGGACCTGAGCAGCAACTGGCTGAGATTGCCCCAGGCCAACCTGAACATCACGGCTCTTAGCACGCGCATCCTGTACTCGTTCACGACCGATTTTTTCGTTAAGCTCTTCTCTCAGTGGAACAATGATCGTCAGTCGGTCAGTACGAACTTCCTGCTAAACTGGCGTTATCGGCCGGGGAGCGACGTCTTTCTGGTGTTCGACAACGGATTTGGAACGGAGGGATCCTGGAAGCGAAAGAACCGATCAGTTTTGATAAAGTGGAGCTATCTGCTGGGCACTTAACAGGCGATCAACAGAGTAAGAGTTAGGCCCTCGGCTTTGCGCCGAGGGCCTTCTACGTTTACAGCGCGGGCGAGAGAGTCACGGGATGTTAGTAAATCCGGATCGATCAGAAAGTCTACAATTTCGTTGTGAAACGATAGCTGTCTAAAAAGATCACAGAACATACAGACCTCAAGGGGAAGTGTGGTGCGAACGGACTGTCTGATTGTCGACCATCCTAGCCCTTTCGGGTGGTCAAAGTTTTCGTTTTTCGGATGCCGCTGTTAATTAGTCTCCAACACAGGCCTTGTCGATGAATGGGCAAGAAACAGTCTATGAATTCCCTTGCGAACGGTTTTTGCCGACCTTCATCGTAGATGTTGGTGAAACAGAATAAAGATGGAGATCACTTGTCATCATTCAAATATTGCTTGAACACGAGCACGATTCGCTCTGAGAACGCAACCGTGTTGGACGCCATCGATACGGCAGCGAATGCGGGCTACACTGGGATCGAGCCATGGGTTGGTGAGTTGGACGACTTCTTATCTGATGGGGGTGAGCTCAAGACGGTCAAAGAGAAAGCAGATGACCGAGGGGTGGAGATCGTGAA
>DPVD01000243.1:0-3054 GCA_003526745.1 Candidatus Latescibacterota bacterium | reverse complement strand
AGCTAAACGATCCCACCGAACAGCAGGACAGACTCGAATCCGAAGCCGCTGAACGGGCATCCCTCGGCATGCCCCGACATCCGATCGACGAGTCTTTCCTGGATGCGCTCTCATCCGGTATGCCTCCCTCCGGGGGAATTGCGCTCGGCGTGGACCGGCTTATCATGCTGCTATCGGGCGCCGATCACATTGCCGACGTACTCGCATTTCCCTTCCCGGATCTATAAACGGCAGAGGCTGAAACCTCGGAACGCGCAGAACAAACGAAAAACCAGAAAGGACCCAAATGGGCAAGCTCGACGGAAAGGTCGCTCTGATCACGGGCGGCGGCACCGGCATCGGCCGGGCAACGGCTCTCCTGCTCGCGGAGCACGGTGCGAATGTGGCCGTCAACTACAGCCGTTCGAAAGATGACGCCGAACAGACAGTGGCTGATGTCGAAGCGACCGGCCGTAAAGCGATCGCCGTCCAGGCGAACATTTCCGAGGATGCCTCTTGTCGTACGATGGTCGACACGGTCGTCAGCGACCTCGGCAGGCTTGATATCCTCGTGAACAACGCCGGCACGACACGCATGGTCCCCCTCGACGACCTCGAAGGACTCACCGAGGACGACTGGGATGCGATCATAGGCGTCAACGTAAAGGGCACCTTCTTCTGCTGCCGAGCTGCGATCCCAAAAATGAAGGAAGTCGGCGGCGGCCAGATCGTAAACACGGCCTCAATCGCTGGAACGACCGGCCAGGGCAGCTCAATCGCCTACTCTACTTCGAAAGCCGGCATCATCTGTATGACCCAGTCGCTCGCCGTCAGCCAGGCCCCCGACATCCAGGTCAACGCGGTCTCTCCGGGGCTCGTCGAAACACGCTGGGTAAAGGGCTGGGAAGAGAACAACGCCATCCACGCAAAAGGCACACCGATGCGCCGCAACGCGATGGCCGAAGACGTGGCCGAAGCGATCGTAGGCCTAGTCCTCAGCCCCTTCGTCACCGGACAGAACCTCGTCGTAGACGGCGGCCGCAGCCTCTGGCTCTCTGCTGCAAGAGACTGAAGCTCACTAACAGGAGAGCCGGGAAGCAAGAACCACCACTTCTCCCGCTCTCCTGCTCAACTTTCATACTCTTCAGACTAAGGCCCCTCTACGAACTCGTAGGCGGCCGCGTATGCACCTCCCTGGCTTCCCACGAGTTGGCAAAAGCCAACACGAAAGGGGCAACGCTTCGCGTTGCCCCTTTCGTGTCCTCCGCAGCCACTCTAGAATGGGACAGGCTCTCCCAGTTCCCTAGGATTCCTCGGCCACCTGAACTTCGCTTCTCCTGTCAGCAGTGCGCGGTGTTCCTCTGAGACCGTCTCGGCGAAATCCGGATCCGGGTCATACCCCATCCAGGCTTGGAACATCGTCGGCATGTAGCCTCCTAGGATCAGCAGCCGGTCCCTGTCCGACTTGATGATCCCGGCCGCGTGGATCAGAGACTCGTAAAAGAGCAGCGTCGATCCGGCCGGCGCGATCACCTGGTGAATCATCGACGGGTCTTCATATGCCGCGTTGATGATATCTTCCTGCGGGGGGGTACCCGTCGGCACCTTGTGTGTTCCTGCGATCACCGTCGTACCCCCGTCATCGGGTCCAAGATCGGTCAGATTCGTCAGTGCCTTGATGAACGAGAAGTGATACAGACCCTTGTCGTAGTGGCTGTAGGCCGGGTTAATCCCACGGTGGAAGCCATGTCGCTCCTTCTCCTCCTTCAACGGACGACGGATGTGTGCATCGGACTGCTGAAGCCTAGCAGGTCCACCGATGATTTCTTCCGCCATCCCGACGATATGGGGGTGGGTCAGGTAGTCGAAAAAGCAAGGCGCAAGGTGCGGAAGATTGTCGATCCGGAAAAACTCCTCACTCGTGCTGGTGTTCCAGCAGCTGGGCCCCGGCATCTTGCCATCCCGCCGAAAATCGGCTTCGATCTGGTAGAGTGTGCCCTTGAGCGTGCCGACCTCGTCTTCCGTCAGCAGATTCTCGATGATCACATAGCCGTAGATCTCGATGTGGAGTCGCTGAGCCGGTGTCAACGCGGGAAATGGCTTGGGTGTTGGCGTGTCGCTCATGTTGATCCTCTTGAAATGCGTGCCCTTACGTGGCTTCTCATCATATCTTGGCCCGGTATGCTGCCGACAGCGCAATATAGGCACATGCAAACTAGCCTTCCAGAGCCAACTATGAATCCGAGCCTGATCACGCTGATTTTATACCTGGTCCTCGCCTCATCGAGCGCATCCGAAGATCCTTGGCCGCTCCACATCATCGATGACATCCCGCGCGGGGCCGACGGGGTTCGGCTAGCTGACGTAAATCGAGACGGCCTGCCCGACATAACGACCGGATGGGAAGAAGGCGGCCTTACGCGTGTCTACATCAATCCGGGACATCAGCACGTCCGGGACAAATGGCCTGCCGTGACCTCAGGGAGGACACCCTCGGCAGAGGATGCCGTTTTCGCCGACATCGATGGGGATGGAGCCGTCGATGTGATCACCAGTTGCGAAGGCAAAACTCGAACGGTGTTCGTCAATTGGGCGCCCAGGCTCCAAGACTACCTGACCGCTAAAAAATGGACGACAACGCCACTCGCCGCGACTCAGGATCAAACCGGCTGGATGTTCGCGCTTCCACTCCAGATAGACGGTCAGCACGGTATTGACATCGTCGTATCGGCGCGAGGCCGATCCGCTCTTGTCGGCTGGCTAGAGTCGCCTCCAAATCCGCGAGTGGGATCGGACTGGAACCTTCACCCGTTGTATGATGCGGGTTGGATCATGTCCCTCATCGCTGAGGACGTGGACAACGACGGAGACGAGGATCTCATCGTATCTGATCGAAAGGGTGACAAATCTGGTGTCCTCTGGCTGGAGAACCCGGGAACGCAAAAAGCCACAGCAATTTGGGCAGAGCATCGCATCGGTGCGTCAGGCCAGGAAGTCATGTTCCTTGACCTTGCAGACCTCGACGGCGATCAGGAACAGGACCTCGTCGCAGCGGTACGACCGGACGCAATCCAT
>DPVD01000404.1:0-3814 GCA_003526745.1 Candidatus Latescibacterota bacterium | reverse complement strand
GTATCGATCAGCGTTTTTCAGGGGCGGAAACGTGCTGATGTCCGCGCTGTCAGGGATCGATCAGGCGTTGTGGGATATTGCTGGCAAACACCTCGGGGTGCCTGCCTTTCAGCTGATGGGTGGGCCCGTTCGCGACCGGATCCGGGTGTATGCCCACTGGGGGATACGCGACCTCTCGGATGAAGGGCTCGCGGCGTCGAAGGATAGGCTCGAGAAGCTTCAGAAGCAGGGCGGATACAAGGCGTTCAAGTCCGGGCCTGGCGGAAAGTGGCGCGCACACGAGCCCCCTGCCGTGATCGACGAATTTGTCAAGAAGGCGTACTTGATGCGTGAGTGGGTCGGTGAAGATTGCGAGATCGCCTTCGACTTCCACGGTAAGATGACACCGGGTCTGGCGACTGAGGTTTGTCAGGAGTTGAAGGGCATGCGACCGATGTTCGTCGAGGAGCCCGTGCCGCAGGAGAACGTGGACGCGCTGAAGGTCGTTTCGGACAAGGTGACCTTCCCGATCGCGACCGGTGAGCGGCTGCTGTCGCGATGGGAGTTCCGCGAGATCTTCGAGAAGCAGGCCGTATCGCTGATTCAGCCAGATGGGTCACACGCCGGCGGCATCTCTGAGCTTAAACGTATCGCGAATATGGCCGAGGTCTACTTCATGCACATCATGCCGCACTGCGCGATCGGACCCGTCGCTTTTTCGGCCTGTATGCAGGTGGATGCCGTCGTTCCGAACTTCCTGATCCAGGAGCAGGTCGACGTCGGGTTGGGTGAGGGCTTGCTGAAGGAGCCGTGGGTGGTCAAGGACGGCCACATCGACCTCCCGACCAAGCCGGGGCTCGGATTCGAGATCGACGAGAAGGAAGCGGAGCAGGACTGTGGGATCTGCGAAGAGGAATTGGGCGGGGAGTTCTACTACGAGAACGATGGCAGCGTGGCTGACTGGTAGCTCCCTCGTTGACGTTTCGCTTAACGCGCGGTACGAATGATATGAAAGAGATCCTGCCCGGATTGTTCCATTGGCGCGTGATCTGGCCGGACATCTGGTCTCTCGAGTCGTATTTCCTGCGGACCGGAACAGGCAGCGTGATCATCGACCCGATCGAATCGGGCCGTCTCGACGTCGTCGATCAGGCTACGGATGTCGAGGCCGTGATCGTGACCTCCGGCTGGCACGAACGCTCGGCCCGACTCTTCGGGAAACGAACCTGCGCTCCCGTGTTCGTCCCCGAACGGGACGTGTGCATGTTCGAAGACCTGGATGTGTTCGAGACCTACGACGACGGGGATGACCTGCCCGGCGGCATCCGGGCGATCGGTGCTCCTGGGCTGACCAGAGGTGAACACGCTCTGCTCTCGAGTATGCACTCGGGCGTTCTGTTCACGGCCGACTGCGTCGGGACGACGGCCAAGTGGGCGCCTGGTGGCATGAAAATTGGCGGACACCCGAACGGGCACCCCAACCCCTCGGCCACGCTGTCACACCTGCTTGAACCGGAGTTTTCGCATCTTTGCCCGGGACACGGCAATCCGCTGATCGGCAATGGCAAGGCTGAATTGGCAAAGCTCCTCGAATCCGGTGTGTCTACGTCGTCTGGACGGCCCGCTGTGACCTATTTCCCGCTCGACTCCGCACAGCAACCGTCTACTCCGTGAGAGGTATTCGTTGTCCAAGGATTTGACTGAGCGTTTCGAGAAATACGCCGACCTGGTCATCAAGGTCGGTCTCAACTTGCAGAAGGGTCAGCGGCTGATGATCCGCGCTCCGATCGAGGCCGTCGAGTTGACCCGTGCCCTGACGGCGAAGGCATACGATGTCGACTGCCCCTATGTCGATGTGACCTTTGGTGACGAGGAACTCGAGCTGATTCGCTTCGAACACGCACCCAAGGACTCGTTTGAGGAGTTCCCGAAGTGGCGCGTGAAAGGAAGTATGGAGCGGGCGGAACAGGGCGCGGCTTTTCTCAGTATCGCGGGGAACAATCCTGACCTGCTCAAGGATCAGGATCCCGAAGTGGTGGCGCTGACGCGGAAGGTGGCCTCCGAGCAGTCCAAGCCGTTCAGCCGGGAGTATATCTCGAACATGCGGGTCAGTTGGTGTGTAATCTCTGCGGCGGTCGCGCCGTGGGCCGCGCGCGTGTTCTCGGACGAGCCGGAGCATCGGCAGGTCGATTTGCTGTGGGACGCGATCTTCCAGATGTGCCGACTGGGGGAACCGGATCCGACCGCGGCCTGGCGTGATCATATCGACGCGCTGGAGCGACGGCGCGCCTACCTGAACGACAAGGCCTATACCGCGCTCAAATATACCGCGCCAGGGACGGACCTCACGCTCGGGCTTCCGAAAGGTCACATCTGGAAGGGGGGGATCGATCAGAATGCTGATGGCACCACGTTTGTCCCGAACATCCCGACAGAGGAGGTCTTTACGCTTCCGGATTGCAATCGGGTGGATGGGATGGTGTCTTCGACCAAGCCGCTCAACTATGGTGGGACGCTGATCGATAATTTCAGCCTGACGTTTCAGGGCGGAAAGGTCGTGGGCGTGGAGGCGGAATCCGGTCGTGAGGTTCTGAAGAAACTCACGGAGACCGACGAGGGTGCCGCCCGGTTGGGCGAGGTTGCGCTCGTACCTCACAGTTCACCGATTTCGACGTTCGGGAAGCTGTTCTACAACACCCTTTTCGATGAGAATGCGTCGAACCACGTGGCACTGGGTCAGGCATACAGCGTCTGCCTGGAGGGCGGAGAGGCGATGGCGCCCGATGACTTTGCCAGGGCGGGTGGGAACAACAGTGTTACGCACGTCGACTTCATGATCGGCTCGGGTGAGATGGATATCGATGGTATACTGGAGGATGGATCGACGGAAGCGGTGATGCGGGATGGGGAGTGGGCTTTCGAGGCCTAAAATCCAAAACCTTGGAACCACAGAGGACACGGAGGGGGGTGCGTCAGGTTCTCGGCGATAATCGGGAGAGTGACGCGTACCTGGGCTTCGTAAGGCCGTGCTAGAGATATGAGAGTGATTGCGGATCTGTGTGTGGTGCCGATTGGGGTTGGCGTGTCGGTGTCGGAGTATGTGGCGGTCTGTCAGGAAGTTCTGGCGGAGGCGGGATTGGAGACGACGCTTCACGCCTACGGGACGAATATCCAGGGTGAATGGGATGATGTGATGGCGGCTGTTAAGCGGTGTCACGAGCTCGTGCACGAGATGGGGGCGCCGCGGATTTCCACAACGATGAAGTTCGGGACGCGGACGGATCGGCCCCAATCAATGCAGGATAAGATCGACGGCGTAAACGCAAAGCTCTAGAAGCTGAACGACGAAGGCACCGAGACACGAAGGAAAGCGAAGGTCGGGTGGAGAGAATCGAGCATCAGGATGCGGTCGAAATCGCAAAGGCGTTGGCGGAGGAAGTGGCTTCGCGGGCGGATGAGGCGGATCGGAAGGGAGAGCTGCCGGTCGAAGATGTAGATGCGCTGAAACGGTCGGGGTATCAGTCGTTCACGGTGCCCAGGGCGTATGGGGGTCCGGAGTTTCAGGTCAGGACGTGCGTCGAGGCGCAGTTGGAACTTGCGAAGGCGAGCGGATCCACGGCGCTGGTCGCCGGGATGACGATGCAGGTGGTTGGTAGCGCGCGGGATACGGATCAATGGGTGGAGGGAGACTGGGAGCGACTCGGGAATGCGGCGTGTTCAGGCGGGCTGATCAACTCGGTCGCATCGGAACGGGATATGGGGAGTCCGTCCAGGGGCGGGTTGTTCCAGACGACGGCAGCCGAGATCGACGACGGCTATCGGATCGACGGACACA
>DPVD01000218.1:3131-5529 GCA_003526745.1 Candidatus Latescibacterota bacterium | reverse complement strand
AGCGTCTTCTGTTTCTTTATCGACACGGCGGGGCAGGCAACGGCGACAGCTGTCTCAAGATCTATGACCCATCTACGCAGTACTGGGCCGATCTGTCACAGCGTTTTGTAAAAGGCACGGAGCAGATGCCGTGGACCAGCAATGCCTACTGGAATCATCCCGCTTTTGATATAGATGGGAATCTTTTTTTATCCTGGGTCTGGCGTGTAAACCAGAAGGCCTCGGCCGGCGCCGACTTCATCTTCAACCACAACCACGGCTTTGCAAAATCACCGGACGGCGTGCGGTGGTTCACGGCTCACGGTGTCGAGCTGTCTTTGCCGATGACGCAGATCAACAGCGAGATCGTCTGGCCAACGCCCCCCGGCGCTACAATCGCCAACCAGTGCAGCAGCGCCGTCGATTCAGACGGTCACTTGCACATCGCCTGGCACGGCGCGCTCCACCCCGGTGGACCACCGCAGTATCAGCACCTCTGGTTTGATGGCGACAGGTGGCAGTGCAACGTAGTGAGCGATCGCATCACTACGTTTGGGCTTCTCGCGTGGGATGTCCCTATGAGTCGCCCCGAGATCGTTATCGATTTCTCAGATACCGTCTATGTGCTCTATCGATGTGACATAACCGGCCAAAAACTCGTTGCGCAGCGCCTGTCCCCTCCGAACTACACACCGGTGAATGACATTATAGAGCTCTGGCCCGACGAACTTTGCCACAGTGAACCCATCATCGATCGGGTTCGTTGGCAACGCGATGGCATCCTCACGGCCTATGTGCAGCGTGCCACACAGCCGGAACTTCACGCGAAAGAGGAGCTTCCATCCGAGTCAGCCTTCCTGGTCGATTGGCAATTTACCTGAGACCGGAAGGTGACCACGAGAAGTCATGTTTGGGTGAGTGTCTCCCCCGTCCTGAGGGGTCACCGATAACAACGGCACAGGAACGTTTCTCAACTAAAACCTAATGAGTTCACCGCCGAACGGGTCCATGATTGTGCGGTCAATTACGTGTTTATGAGTCATCAAAGGATAGTGCAAGGGAGAGAGCTCTAATGTATGCCGATATCCCACCCAAGAATTCAGAATTCAATGAATCCGTCGTCTTTCCTGATGAGGCAACGGGTCGTTTGACAAGACGCCTGACTCGCGACAGGCAATCTAACGCGAAACCGACGTACCACGGAATGGGCGGATTTTCCGTGGATGACGAGTACACTGCTTTTTGTACCTGGAATGACGATGCATCCGCGCTGGTAAGGGTTAACATTGAGACCGGCGACTGCAAGGTCATTGATCGTGCTGAAGTGGGTGATGAGTTTCAATTTGAGGGCTGTGCAGAGTTCATTCCTCAAACCCACTGGGTTGTCAAAACAGACGGATCGAAGCTGAGAGTATATGACAGCCGTTCCTCAAACATTGTCTATTTTCGGGATTACGCGGGAGAAGGCTTCCTGGGTGGCGCGGCGGGTACTTGCGATGGGAAGAGCCTAATCGTTATCCGAAATGACCACAGTTTCAGTTACGTCACCGACAAGGATACGAAAGACCCCTACGGGGTTCTTGGTTACAGCATTTTCCTGGTTGATCTAGATACAGGCCGCGAAGAAAGGATCTTCAGGGATGAGAAGTTCAAGGGTGGGCATCCTATCCCGAACCCGTGCGATCCGAATCTGCTCCTGTTCAATCGCGACAGCCCTCCATTGTTTTCGCACGGCGGCGATCACGGTAAAACATCACGCGATTGGGTACTGAATATCCAGAACGGACAGGTAACTGAGATTCGTCCGGGAGATCCCAGCAAGTTCAGCTTGCATTCAAACTGGAGCTACAAGGGCGACCATGTCTACTATCACGGCCTTTCAGGCGACCAATCCACTGCAGACCGATATAGCATCGAGGGTTCGCCCTACAAAGACGGGCCCGGCACAAACCATTTTATTGGCGTGGCAAAGGCGGATGGCGAAAGCGTGTGGGAGAACCAATATCCCTATATGACGTATGGACACGTCAGCACCCATCGCCAGGCAAACGTGATCATCGTCGACAATCTGCTCGCCTACGAATATATCAGCGGGATTCATTGGGAGGACAGGGATTCAGATGACATCCCACGCGTCGAGCTGCTGGCGAAACACAACAGCACTTACGCTCAGAACGACCAGACACGCCATCCGCATTGCACGATGACGTCTGACGGCAAATGGCTCTGTTACAATGCCAAGTTTGACAACCGATCAGATGTTTATGTTGTGAAGATGAAGTAGCGACAGGCCGCCAAACATCCTGCTTCGTGTTACGCCGCAACAAGAGCGAGCGCGCATACCCCACAGCGAGGATACCACGTGGGTTTTCGAGACCCAATAGACTCAGCTGACCTTCTCGAAACGTAATAATAAGCT
>DPVD01000218.1:1011-2811 GCA_003526745.1 Candidatus Latescibacterota bacterium | reverse complement strand
TAAGCTACGCCTTCTTGGAATGTTGTTGTATTCCAATCGAAGATATTTTCCCCGCATTGTCACCGGAGTTTGGTTTGCTAAAGAGAGCATGGCAGCGCTGGCTGCGCATCGCAGAAGTCATCGCAGAATTCAACAGTCGCGTAGTCCTCACTCTCTTCTACGCGATCATCGTTCTGCCATTCGGTCTCGTGGTACGTCTCTTCGCGGATCCACTAGCCATAAAAAAAACCCGAATATCTGCGTGGTCCGAGATCCGCTACCGAACTCGCACACTCGATGAAGGGAAGCGGCAGTTCTGATGAACATTCTGGGTATCTCGTGCTTCTACCACGACGCGGCTGCTGCTTTGATTCAAGACGGCGATTTAGTTGCCGCTGCAGAGGAAGAGCGCTTCTCTCGAAAAAAACACGATTCCGGATTTCCCACACTCGCTTCTCAATTCTGTCTCGATACGGGAAAGATCAGAAGCAAAGACCTGGATTGGGTTGTTTTCTACGAGAAACCGTTCGACAAGTTCGAAAGGATTCTCAAGACAGCCCTCCAAACATACCCGAAGTCCTACAAGGTCTTTCGCGAGTCGATGATCACTTGGCTGGTTGACAAGCTCTGGGTGAAGCACGCGATTCACGATGCGCTCGGTGTTTCCCCGGATCGAGTCCTCTTTACACAGCATCATCTCTCACACGCAGCCAGTGCGTTCTATGCCTCACCCTACGAGGAGTCTGCGATTCTGACTGTTGACGGCGTCGGGGAATGGGCTACCGCAGCATACGGAACTGGGCGCGATACAGAGATCGAGTTGACGCACGAGTTGAGGTTTCCGCACTCCGTTGGCCTCCTCTATAGCGCATTTACGGCCTATTTGGGGTTCGAAGTCAATGAGGGCGAGTATAAAGTCATGGGGATGGCCCCCTACGGACAGCCCAAGTATACGGATAAGGTATGGAAAGTCGTGAGACAGTTCGAGGATGGATCGGTCGAACTGGATATGGACTACTTCTGTTTCCATCACTCCACCAACAGGACATACAATCAGAAGTTTGAAGCTCTGTTTGGCAGGTCGAGAAAACCGGAGACACTCTTTTTCACCGAGCAGACTGGATTTCCGTCCTATTTCGGTGAGCGTCCCGGCAACTACGAGGAACTGGCTGAGGCCAACCAGTACTACGCAGATATTGCTGCCAGCATTCAGGCTGTAACTGAAGACATCCTAGTTAACATGGCAAAGGCAGTGCGAAGACATACTGGCATGTCCCAGCTTTGTATCGCCGGCGGCGTTGGGCTCAACAGCGTCGCCAATGGTCGCATCTTAGCCGAGGCCGGATTCGACAGATTGTATATACAGCCGGCCGCGGGGGATGGCGGAGGGGCACTTGGTGCTGCGCTTCACGCCTACCATGGCATGCTGGGAAAACCCCGAAGTTTCCAAATGCGCCACGCATACTGGGGAGCAGAATACTCGGACAACCAAATCCAGGACTACCTCGATAGTGAGGGTGTGTATTACGAGAAGTGTGCGAGCGGCCAAGAACTCGTAAGCAGAACCGCAGAACTGCTCGCCTCCGGAAACGTGATCGGATGGTTTCAGGGGCGCTTCGAGTGGGGCCCGCGGGCACTCGGAAACCGAAGCATTCTGGCTGATCCGAGACGGGATGAGATGAAGGACGTGGTGAACACCAAGATCAAGTTCAGAGAACCTTACCGGCCGTTTGCACCCTCTATACTTGCCGAGAGGGCCCATGAATACTTTGAACTCGAGTGTCCAGCGGACCAAGACCCAGCACGGTTCATGCTTCTCGC
>DPVD01000218.1:0-718 GCA_003526745.1 Candidatus Latescibacterota bacterium | reverse complement strand
CCCAGCACGGTTCATGCTTCTCGTCTCGAAAGTCAGAGCCGGAAGACGAGACGAGATACCCGCCACGACGCACGTCGACGGCACAGGCCGGTTGCAAACTGTTTTTGCGGAGGAGAGTCCACTCTACCACGCTTTAATTTCAAGTTTTTCAGAAAGAACGGGTGTCCCAGTAGTTCTAAACACGTCATTTAATCTTCGCGGCGAGCCGATTGTCACGAGTCCCGCCGATGCATACAGCACATTCATCCGAAGCGAAATGGATGTTCTGGTTCTTGGACATTGCATTGTTACGAAGCAGACTGGAGAGGATTTAGGTTAGGATATGTCCTATTTCAGACGAGTGGCCTCAAAGCTCGGCATTATGGGCGAGCTCCTGTCCTTCTTCTGGCAGCGAAAGCTCTGGTGGATGATTCCGATGGTGGCCGTTCTGCTTCTATTCGGGCTCCTAATCGTCTTCACACACGGCACCGCGGTCGCGCCGTTCGTCTACACGCTCTTCTAAATACAAGAGATGCGAATTAGAACCGCGGTCGTTTGCATTTTTAGGTTACTCCTGAACTTTCAGCTTGGGCATCGAGCTCACCAGGAGTCCAGAGAAGACCCTTGGGTTTTCCTGCAGCATCTCCTCCAGCCTCTCCCCCCCTGCCTCCACAATTCTGATGGACGTCTATAAACTCCTCCCTGAGCCTTGTAAAACGATTCAGGACACCTAGTCTCC
>DPVD01000498.1:15084-19876 GCA_003526745.1 Candidatus Latescibacterota bacterium | reverse complement strand
GCCGGCGACGAGAGTGGCAAAAGATGGTCGGATGTCTGGAGTCAATACAGCCGAGCGAAGGTGCAGGTCCACTGCGGATAGAGGGTGTCGGGCCGGAGGCCTGGCTAGAGAGATAGAGATGGCAGACGCAACGAAGGATCTAGAGCAAGCGGCTTTCAACGATGATGAGGTGTTGACCGAAGGGCCGGTCTACAGCAAGCCGCAGAAGAAGACCCGGATCGAGTGGTATCGTCCTTCGCTCACGAAGGATGAGCTCGCGGCCTTTAACCGAAAGAGCAATTTCCTTGGGTTTGCTCAGACACTCGGGTATCTCGCGGTGATGCTCGGTGTGGCCGGACTCGCGATCTACTCATACTTCAACTGGCCTTGGTATGTGACCGTGCTTCTCGTTTTCGCTAACGGGCATTCGTGGGCCTTCACTATCAACGCTTTCCACGAGTTGATCCACGATTCGGTATTTCGTCAGAAATGGCTGAATCGGTCGTTCCTGCGCGTGTTCTCCTTCCTAGGCTGGCACAACCACCATCACTTCTGGGCGAGTCACACGGAGCACCACAAGTATGCGCTGCATCCGCCGGACGACCAGGAAGTGGTTCTCCCGACGAAGTACGATATGGCGGCTATCTGGAAGAAACACATCATCAACTTCACGCTGCCTTGGGACACTCTGAAGGGCAAGTGGCGGTCATTCAAGGGACACTTACCTCAGGATCCCTGGTCGAAGTTGATCCTCCCAGAGGCAGATCCTGAGCGGCAGGCGCTCTACACTCGGTGGGAACGGTTCCTTCTCATAGGTCACGTGGCGATCGCGGCTGTCGCTATCGGGACCGGTTATTGGATAGTTGTACTCGTGGTTACTTTTCCGAAGATGTTCGGGCGATGGCTGCAGAATCTGTGCAATTCAACACAGCACATTGGGTTAGTGGACACCGTTCCTGACTTCAGGCTCTGCTGCCGGACGATCTATCTAAATCCGATCGTGCAGTTTCTGTACTGGCACATGAATTACCACACGGAACACCATATGTATGCGGCGGTCCCGTGTTACCGGCTAGGCGCCCTGCATAGGCGGATCAAGCACGAGATGCCCTGGTGTCCGAATGGATTGGTCGAGGCTTGGAAGCACATTATGGATGTGCAGAAACGGCAGGAGACAGAGATGGAGTATCAGTATGTGGCGGAATTACCGGAAAAAGGCGGGGTAGAAGGAAGAGAGAAGAAAAGCAGCCTGTAGCGCGGACACCTTGAGTCCGTCTTAATCGTCAACCCCTAAAACCCCCACTCCGATTCTCGGTAGTACTTGTCGACGACGGGGTCCATCATCGTGTTGATGGCGAGCGTTCCCATGCCGTCGAAGGCGCCCTTCCAGAATTGCAGCATCCCCACAATTGCTTCGTTGTTGATGAAGTCGGTCTCGACAATCTCGAACTGCAGTCTCGAGAGCCGACCTTTAAGTTCCGTCGATCCGACAAGATCGGCTTTCTGTGCAATGACCCAGCCCCAAGTGCCCATCGTGGGGATCGTTGTGTGGTACGGGACAGCGGACAGACCGGCGCTCGCGACGGTCTTTAGGATGCACTGGAATGCTTTGGGGGCGTGGAGCGGGCTTGAAGCCTGTGTGACCAGAACGCCCTCTCGTGCCAGGGCTCTTTTGCAGTCTCGGTAGAAATCTCGCGCATACAGACGGGCGAGATCGGGGCCCTTCGGGTCGGGGAGGTCTATGATGATGACGTTGAAAATCTGCCCGGCCTCGCGAACATAGGTGCCGGCGTCCTGATGGATCACGGATACACGCTCGTCTAGGAAAGCCTCGTCGTTGGCGGCGACAAGGATTGGGTTCTCCGATCCCAATCGTGTCATCTTCGGATCTAGGTCGACGAGTGTGACGTTGGAGACGGATCCGTACTTCAGTACTTCTCGAAGTGCAAGTCCATCGCCTCCCCCAAGGATCAGGATCCGACTGATGTCACCGGCGACACCCATCGCTGGGTGAACCAGAGGCTCGTGATAACGCTCCTCGTCGTAGGTGCTGAACTGGATACTCCCGTTGATGAACAGCCAGTGGTCATCTTGCCACTCCGTGATGACGAGCTTCTGGTAGGGTGTCTGTGCCGTGAACACGATGCGATCCTTATACTGGCTTTGCTCACCGAACAGCAGGATCGGTTTCGCGAAGATAGAGAGCGCCAAGATGCCCGCGCCTGCACTCCAGAAGGCGATGTGGAGTCTCGTCTTATAGGCTGCGAGGTCGCGGTATCGCCAGTAGAGCGCTGAGGCGACGACATAGTTGATCGCTCCGAGCGCTATAGGTGTGTATGTCAGACCCAGCTTTGGGAGTGCGAAGAAGGCGAAGAGGAGTCCGCCGACCAGGGCGCCGTAGTAATCTTTCTCCATCACCGATGCAATGTTCGTTCGGAGTCCCTCGTAGGCGTCGTTCATTCGGGCGACAATAGGGATCTCCATCCCGATCAGGAGTCCGATGGCTCCAGCGTAGCTGTAGATCACGACAGTGGATTCGCCGAGCCAGGCGGTCCCGAAGTAGGCTGCGACCGCGCACGTCGCGCACAGGGTGGACAGGACGAACTCGATGGTAATGAAGACGTCGAGCAGGTTGTCTGTGGTGTATCGGCTGAGACGACTTCCGAGACCCATCGTAAACAGCATCAGGGACATAATCAGTGTCCACTGAAGGGTTGTGTTGCCGAGGATATAGCTGGCAAGCGTGGAGAGGGTGAATTCTGCGACGATGCCGGAGAGGCCGGTGGCGAAGAGACAGGTTTTGAGGAGACGGCTTTGGTTTGTGCGTGAGGTCATGAAGAAAGGGTGAGGCGTTTCAAGTCCTTTCTCCCGCGTCTCCTGATTCAAGCCATGGAGCGAGGGAGGAGGGGCTTGGGGACGACTACAGAGACCAGACGATCAGGAAGGAGGCGCCGATGTAGGAGAAGGCCTCAATGAAGGCGGCACCGACGTTGGGGTTCTCCTGATTAACGATCTCGTCTGTGAGGCTTCTGCCAGGGATCAGGATCTTGTCGGACAGGAAGCGGATGATCGGGAGGAGTATCAGGCCCAAGGCCAGCTCGACGCCGAAGTCTTGGAGCGAGATCGACCAGGTGATCAGGTCACCCGAGGCAGCGTGCCGGAGGATGTTCCCGAGGGCTATGAGCGCGCCGCCGAAAGCGATTCCAGCAGCGACGTTCTCTCTTTCGATTTCTTCGTGGATGTCATACGACGTAATGGTATCGTAGATGAACTCTGCGGCGATCAGCGCAATCTGGCTGAGGGCCCAAAAGACGACAGTGCTGATGACCGAGCCCGTGGCGTCGAGGACGGCGACGCCGGAGACGGCTCCGTTGATGACGAGTCCAGTCGCGATGTATCCGGCGAAGACGACGGCGCCTGTACCTGTGTTTTGATCCTCGATGAGCTCGTCGCGGACTCTGAATTTGCGAAGGATCAGGCGGTCGTTCAGGATGCGCGAGAGGTTCAGGAGGATGATCGTCAGCGGGCCGTAGATCGCGATGTCGATCAGGTCCCCGTCAAGACCTCGAGAGTCGCCAGACATTACGCCGCCGATCGCGAGCACGAGAGCGAAGTAGTAACCAATTAGGGCGATGGCCAGCGCGGTGTTGTCCTTCTCTACGAGCTCTTCCTTCACGTTGTAGGTCGGCGTGGTCCAGTCGTAGACCAACTTGCCGATCCAGAACAGGATGAAGGAGGAGACCAGGTAGATGGCGCTGGAAACCAAATCGTCGAGCATCATTTTCCAAATCCTCTGCTTCGGCCACCAAACCCGGTGCGGGTTCTACCCAACCGGCTCTGGGCCTTCTGTGAGAAGCTGCTCTGTCGCTGCTTCATTTTTGCTTGACGGCGCTGGTAGAAAGTCGGGCGTGTTTGTTTCGTCAACTTCCCGTTTGTCCCGTAATCGCCATTCCCGTAGTAGGGTCTTCCGCGACGGTTGACGTTTCGGTAGTCGTCGTAATCGCCGCGCGAGATTCCGCGTCCGAATCCACCGCCAAGAAGGTTCCGCATCATCGCATACTGCCCATACCACATCCAGAATCCTCCACCGCCCCAGTATCCGTAAGTGGAGTTACCCACGTGATGGTAGCCCGGTGGGTGCGGGTTGCTGTTTACGCCGTCCACTTCGGACTTCGAGACGAGGGCCATCCCGAGGAAGGGCTCGTATTTGCGGTAGACCTCCTCTTCGACCTCGACCCAGTCCGTCTGGACCTGTCGCTCGCCTTGGATGACTCGGTATCGGTGATAGTAGTTCGTGAAGACGAGACCCTCATCCTGCATATCTTCAAGGACGATCGTGTAGTCCGGGGCAGATGCTAGGCTTTCCTGCATTTCGACGACGGGGTCGCGTGTTCCGCAACCGACGGCGAGTGTCAGGTATAGGACGATAAGTAAAGCGCGGTTCAAACCGTTCAAGGCTCCCTGTTTAGCTGCGGGTTGGACTGCGGTCAGAGCTGGGATGATTCAGGTAACCCGCCACTATGTCGAAGATAGGGGGACGGTTCAGGGGGGTCAAGGCGGGTTGTTGCGGAGAGTGGATGGGGTGGTATCATAAAGTGGGCGTGGGTGAGTGTGGGAATAGTTAGTAGCTGGTAGGAGAGTCAGGCGTCACCGGGTGGAGCAGATCGCGCAGGGGAAGGTTTGCGGGGATCTCGATCGTGCTGAGGGGGTCAACGTGATCACAGGCAGATGCGCTGAGGTAGACGACGATAATCCGCGAGATCAAATTCATCGACGCCTGAAATAGCGCGTCGTTGGGATCGGAACCGGCGGG
>DPVD01000498.1:2870-14807 GCA_003526745.1 Candidatus Latescibacterota bacterium | reverse complement strand
TTCATCGGCGCCTGAAATAGCGCATCGTATGGGATCGGAACCGGCGGGACTGAAATGCGCTGGGATAAGGAGATATAGATGGCTGAGGGCTGGAGAGGGATATTTGCTGTTCTGCAGACGCCGTTGACGGAGGTGGATGCGATTGATATGCAGGTGATGGCGCGGCAGGTTGAGTTCAGCGTCGCCTGTGGGTCTCACGGGCTCGTTTATCCCGTACTCGGAGGCGAGTTTCAGTATCTGACAGACGCGGAGCGGGCCGATGCGTTGAAGGTTGTCTGTGAGACGACGGCTAAACGGATTCCGGTGGTGGCCGGCGTGGCGGCGCCGAGTCGGGCGGTGGCGACGGAGCTTGCACGGTCCGCTGCCGAGGCGGGTGCTGATGCATTGATCGCGTTGCCTCCGTATATCTCGCCGGCATCGCTCGATCAGGTGATGGACTACTATCGAGCGATTGCAGAAGTGGGATTGCCGATTATGATTCAGCACGCTCCGATCGTTCCGCTGCCGCCACCGTTTCTGGTCCGGCTACTTACTGAGATTAAGGAGGTGAAGTACTTAAAAGAGGAGCGGGAGCCGAGTGCACACAACCTGACACAGGTGATTCAGGACGCAGGTGATGAATGTCTTGGGATCTTCGGTGGCGGACACGGTCGTTGGATGATGTCCGAGATGGAGCGGGGCTCTTCCGGGTTTATGCCCGCCGCACAGACGCTCGATTTGTATGTGAAGACGTGGGATGCCTTTCAGGCGGGTGACAGGGCTGAAGCGCGTAGACTGTACAACGCACATCTGCCGCTGATCAACCAGCTGATCATGGTGGGGTTGCAGGTCTGTAAAGAGGTACTTGTGCGGAGAGGGGTGTTCGAGAACAATCTGATGCGGACGCCGGGCGCTGTGCAGATGGATGAAGGCGATCATTTGGAGCTGGATGCTATACTCGAAGAACTTGGTGATCTGATTGGTGTCAAATGACTCTGCATAGTCTCAAAATCCAAACGGACGGCTACAAATGAGTGAAGAGTCGGAGCTAAAGAGGAGAAACGAAGCATTGATTGATGTGCTGTTGATTGGCGGTAGGGGGAATATCGGGTCGGGGTTCAGGACGTATTTGCCTAAGCTGGATCCGGACTATGTTGTGACTTCGCTGGATTTGCCTGGGGCGAAGGACAAGGCGACGGCCCAAGAGGCGCATCGGCATTTTCTTGATCTGGATATTCAGGAGGATGACGACGGGCTGAGGCGAGCGCTTGAGGGGCGTGATCTCGTGGTTTATCTGGCACGGACAGGTGAACTGGGTCCGATGAACCGGATGACCGACCAGGTTTTCCAGGCCGTGATGGATGTGTGTCCCTCAGCGATGGTGATCGGATCGAGTTCGGTTCACGCCACAGGTGGCGCCTACTTTCCGTTCGACAAGGAGCCGTTCTCGAGGATCGCGGCCCGAGCTTTCGATGGCGTGGACCCGTGGCCTAGGCTGTCTGCGAGGCTTGAACCCTGCCCTACAGGGGACTATGGGCTCACAAAGGCGTATGTCGAGGCTTGGTGCCAACGACTGGGAGCGATCGGACAGAGTGCGGTCGCGGCTCGTTGGGGTGGGATCAACGCGCGGAATGCGATGACCGAAGAGGTCGCCTACTTCACGGTCTGGTGTCATCAGGAAGATGCGGCTCAGTTTGTGGATGGGTGCTTCAAGGCGCACAGGAATGGAACGCTTCGGAGTGGAGCGCACTACTACGTGATCTCGGACAACACATACAGCATCTTCGATATCGAGACGGCGAGAGAAGAGGTGGGGTATACGCCTGTGCACGATGCTGAGGCGCTGGTTACGCGCTGACGGTAGGGCAGGCAAATACAAACTTATTGGGTTGATGTTCCTGAACTCTCTTAAACGCCAAACGGAAACGCGTTCGCGGCTGTATCTGAAACAACGATGGAGGATAGCATATGAGGCTGATTCTGGTCGGGATGGAATACACGGGTAAGAGCACGCTCTGTCAGGGGTTGATGGACTGGGGGCACGAGAACGGGATCCATCATCACTTGGATGACCATTTCTCGATCCCGGACTGCCAGATGCTAAAGTCCGAGAAAGACCAGCAGGTGATGAAAAAGCTTCCGGAGGTGCTGAAGGAACGATTTCAGCGGTTTCAGATCGCATATCACGTCCGGCTGATCAACAAGTATGAGCACATCCTGCTGGGTGGGTTTCACATCGAAGAGTCGATCTACGGGCCGAAGTATTACTACCCGTCGCTCGGTCGGCTGGCGGAGACGACTAGGGCGTGGGAAGAAGGGCTGCCGTCGGATACGATTCTGGTGCACCTGACGGCTGACCGAGACGTGATTGTGCAGCGGATGAAGGACGATCCGCATCGCTATCAGGTGATGCCGGAATCGGATATCGAGGAGATGCAGGAGGCGTTCGACCTCGAATATCGGAGGACGTGGATCAAGAGGAAGTTCGTGATCGATACGTCGGAGATGACGCCGGAAGGGTTGCTGGAAGTGTTTCTGCGAGAGTCGATACCGCATCTGGACACGCGGGATTTGTTGATACGCCAAGCGCAGAGCCCGTCTTCGTCTAGCGCCAAGCGCTGAGCCAAAGACAAGAAGAGACCAGAACAATGGTTGTGCGAAGAAGGGCAAGGAGTCGGAGACCTAGATAGTGTTCGGGTTGATCCATTACAATCAGCTGCGCAGGAAACGGTGCGACGCTTCTACAACGAGCCTGAGGCCAAGGCAGGGTCGGCAGGTTGCGCCTTCTGCCTCTAGAGACTAAAGGGACTGGGGTGAGTCAGCGCCTTGCGGGCATTGCGCTCGTCTGCATTTTTCTAGCAGCAGCCTTGCTGCGCTTCTCCGGGCTGGATTGGGGTGCTCGGTCGCTTGAGGGCTACACGAGGGATGGCAAGCCGCTGGCAGTGAATCAAGCCGGGTTTCAGCCGGATGCCGAAGCGATAAATCAGGCGGCGACAACGCTGTCTGAGGGTATTGTTCCGACGCACGTCTACGGGGGCCAGACCTACCTGTTCACGAGCTACGGCACGGTCTTTCTGTATCTGAATCGTGCAGCGGCGGTGGTCGGGGGAGCGGTTCTGGGTTTCGAGCCGTTCGGCGAGCGCGTAAGGGATGCGGATCTGTCGCGGATCGCGGGCCGCTGGGTGTCTGCTATCGCGTGCTTGGTTCTGGTCTGGATCGTCTGGCTGATCGGCCGTGCTTTGTTCTGTGTCCCGGGTGGGCTGGTGTGTGTCGGACTTGCTGCGCTTTCACCAATGTCTGTTCAGGCCGCCCACTTTGCGACGGTGGATGGGCTGCTCGCGCTCTGGTTTGGGGCTGCGTTGTGGGCCTCTCTTCGGATTCTGGTTAAGGGGCAGACGCGAGACTACATCCTCGCCGGTCTTTTTGTCGGGCTGGCCGTCGCGACGAAGCTCAACGGGCTTTTCCTCTTTCTTCCTCTCACACTTGCTCACCTCTTTCGCCAGGGTCATCCGCTCGACCCGACATCCGTCCTTCAGGTGATCAAGAGCCGCAACATTTGGATCGCGTCAGGCGTTCTCGTTCTGACGTGGATTGTCCTGACACCAGCGGCATACCTCGACCCGGTCGGATACTTCGCACCGGATTTCGCCGGACCGTACCACGTAACCTTCAGTCTGCGAAAAACGGTCGAATCGCCGGCGGCCCACCGTGGCTGGCTCCATATGGAAGGCGCATCAACATATCTTTACCATCCCTTCCACGTGTTTCCCACGGGGCTGGGGTGGATGGTCCAAGTCTGTTTGTTTGCCGGGATGGTTCTGGCGGCGGTCAGACGGGATCGGTCGCTCGGGCTGATCGCCATCTCTTTCATTGTCTACTACCTTCTCGTGGCGCGGCTGCCGGACAAACCAATTCGTTTCTTTGTTCCACTTTTGCCGTTCATCGTTCCACTTGCTGTCTACACGCTACACGAGTTGGTTTCGATGCGACGGCTTCGATCTGTCGGAGTCGTGTTTTGCCTGCTTATCCTGGCGGAGTCGGGGATACGATCGACTGCGCTGGCTTCCGTCTATCACATGACCGACAGCCGTGTGGAGGCGGGTCATTGGGTGAAGCTAAATGTCCCGCACGGCGGAAAGCTGATGATGGAGCGGGGACACAACAGTCTGAGGGGTCTCGTCTCAATCACACGACTCGCGACTTTGACGGCGGATATGGGGCAGGAATTCGCGAACTCGCGGCACGAGAATCTCGCGCGTGAAGGCCACTATTCGGCGGTCCTCGAATCAGAATTTCTGTCGCAGGTCGACTATCTGGTCCTAAGCGACGATCGGATCCCGACGCGTCGTGTCCGGGCTGCTGCAGACGACTACTACACAAGGTTGTTCGATGGGAAGCTCGGGTTCAAACTTGATAAGAGCTTTCCGATGAAAGCGTCCTTTTTCGGGCTTGAACTTGAAGACGAGAGTACTGATCTGAACTGGACACGGTATGATCATCCGACCACGTATGTGTTCAAGCGGGTCGGTGAGCCAGAACTCTATGCCGAGCATCCTGAACTGGAGGTGTATCGCCTGCGCACCTGGCAGCACACCCGAGAGGTCATCCAGAGAGCGCAGAAAACGAAGGACATCACCTTTTTCAAGCTGAGTCTCCCTGCGAAGTACAAGGCGCGTGTGGGAGAACGCCACTTGGCTCAGAAGTTCTATGCTTTTCTGAAGGATCCAGCGTCTCTAACAGGAGCGGACGACCAGTTGACCGCGATCAGGGAAGGAGCGACCTGGCGGATCAAGATGGATTGACCTGCTTGAGCCGATCTCGTGTATTGTTAGATTTGCGGTTCAATGATCCTGTCCGTTATGGATCGTGCTGAGAATATCGGAGCGGATTTCATATCGGTTTGGTCTCATATGAATGACGAATCCCAGATCGCCGCATTTACTGAGCTGATAGATGCCTCGAGTCGGATTCTGATCTTTACGGGCGCTGGTGTGTCCACGGCAAGCGGGATATCCGACTTCAGAGGACCGCAAGGCGTGTGGAAGCGACGACAGCCGGTCTACTTCCAAGATTTTCAGAAATCACACGAGGCCCGGGTCGAGTACTGGGATCAGAAACTCGAGTCCTATGAGACCTTCAAGAATGCTGAACCCAACGCAGTCCACGAAGCCTGCGTCGATCTGGAGCAAGCTGGAAAAATTGCGGCGGTCATTACTCAGAACGTAGATGGACTTCACGCGATGGCTGGTACGTCGCGTGGGTGTCTAGTCGAGATCCACGGGACGAACGCGGAAATCGAATGTCTGAGCTGCAGTAACCACTATGAACCCCATCTTTACTTCCAAGCCTACATCGATACGAGAGTCCCGCCGCGATGCGGTTGCGGGGGTCTCGTCAAGATGGCCACGATCAGCTTCGGGCAGGATCTTAACGAAGAGAATATGGCCAGAGCCTTTGCAGCGGCAGATGCGGCTGATTTGGTTGTGTCTCTCGGATCTACACTGTCGGTTCATCCCGCAGCACAAATTCCGCTGCACGCAGCGAACCGAGGTACTCCCTATGTGATCGTGAATCAGGGCGAGACGGATCAGGACGGGAACCATCGGGTGACGTTGAGGGTTGAAGGGAATGTGGTGAAGGTGTTTCCGGCGGTGGTGAGGGAAGCGATGGTAAGGGCGAGGGAGTCAGGAGTTGAGGGTGGGAGTCGGTAGTCGAAAATCGGGAGTATGGAAACGACAGCACGAAGAAAACGGTAGGCGAGACGGACGATCTCTCGTGGGCAATTGTTCATTGCAAACGGAAAATTGGTAAGGGCGAGTGAGGAAGAATATGGAGCTGGATCTGTCGGCGGTGGAGGCACGTGTGGTTGGGGCGCTGATGGAGAAGGAGAGAGCAACACCCCAAAATTATCCGCTATCCCTGAACGGGGTGCTGATGGCGTGTAATCAGAAGTCGGGGCGCGATCCCGTGATGGCGCTCCCGGAGACGACGGTGTTTCGTGCGCTCGAACAGCTTATGGGCAAGCGGGTTGTTCAGCGATTAATCAGCGATGATTCGCGGGTGCCGAAGTATCGTCAGACGTTCTCGGAGATGTTCCGGATGGACGACGGCGAAGCGGCGGCCGTTTGCGTGCTGCTGCTGCGTGGACCACAGACGACCGGGGAGATCCGTGGACGGACAGAGCGTTTGCACAAGTTCGCGGGTCTCGAAGCCGTGTCGGAAACGATCCGCAGGCTGCAGAGCAAAGAGCCCGATCCACTCGTGCAGCAACTGCCGAGGCAGCCGGGAACGAAGGAGTCGCGGTTTTCTCATCTGTTTTCCGGAGAGGTGGCGCTGGCCGACGTGCCGGAACCGGCATCGGTGACCGTCCAGGCAGAGAACGATCGGATCAATCAGCTCGAGAGCGAGGTGAGGTCGCTGAGGTCGGAGGTGGGGTGGCTGAAGGCGCAATTCGAGTCGTTCAAGACGCAATTTGAGTAAGGGCAACTACCAAGAGCACGAAAAAAAGCAGGAAGACCGAACACCAAGATGCGCAGAAACCAAGGATCGGTAGAGCGTTCCGGCCTTGTCTCGTAGATATCGTCGCTGCGATTCGCGCAGTGACGTTTGCGACTCTCAGTAAAAACGGAAGCTGATATGGAGCAAATGAAATATCTGTTGGCGCTTGTGGATGACTCATCCAAGGTGGTGCGTGAGTCGGTGAAGATTGCCCTGCTCGAGTACGGAGATGACTTGGAGTCTGTGCTTGATCAGGCAGGGGCGACGGAGGAACAGCGAGAGGAGATTGCGATGCTGCTCGATGTGCCCGATACGGATCAGTTGTTCGAGGTAGGGCAGATGGTAAAGCATAAGCGGTATGGATACCGGGCCGTAATCGTGTCGGTGGACGAACGCTGTCGGGCGAGTGATGACTGGTATAAGAGCAATCGGACGCAGCCCGAACGGGATCAGCCGTGGTATCACGTCCTTGCCGACGGGTCGGACCAGGTTTACTACCCGGCTCAGACGAGCCTGGAAGCGGATGAGTCGTCTGATGAGATCGACAATCCGCAGGTGAAGAAGTTTTTTAGCGCGTTCGAGGATGGGGCGTATGTGAGGAACATCACGCCATGGCCGGAGTAGGTTGGACTCAGCGCTGAGCGCTCAACGCAAAGCGGGAAACCCGCAGGGAGTTTGGTAATCCAAACACAATAAAGATCTGGATGGACAGTACAGTCGAGGAGGAGAAAGCCGGATGGTGTTTTTGAGAGTGGTGATGGGCCTGGTGGTGGCGGTTGTGATTTCTTGGTCGTCTGCGTTGGAGGCGGGGTACGAGCGGATAAACAGGCCGAACCCTAAGGACCCGATGGATGTTCATATCTATCAGCTGGACAACGGGCTGACTGTCTATCTGACGCAAAATCACGAAGAGCCACGCTTCTACGTGGAGATCGTGACGAGAGGCGGAAGTCGTGACGATCCGGCGGAGTCCACGGGTCTTGCACATTACTTGGAGCATCTGCTGTTCAAAGGTACGCAGAGGCTAGGTACCCTCGACTGGGAGAAAGAACGGCCGCACATCAGGCTTATCGAGACGCTCTACGAGGAGCATTGGAAGGAGAAGGATCCTGAAAAGAGGAAGACGATCTACGCGAAGATCAATAAGGAGTCGCAGAAAGCTGCAGCCTACGCGATTCCGAACGAGATCGATAGATTGTATCAGTCGATCGGCGGCTCGAGGATCAACGCGTCGACCGGCAAGGATCGGACGAACTATATGGTTGACCTGCCGGCAAATCGCCTCGAGCAGTGGGCGATGATCGAGTCCGAACGATTCACAAATCCGGTCTACCGTCTGTTCCAGCCCGAGTTGGAGATCGTGTATGAAGAAAAGAACCGCTCGCTCGAAAATAAGGACCGGATCCTGCTGTTCGCTGTCCTCAAGCAACTCTTCAAGATACACCCGATAGGTCAGCAGACAGGAATCGGTACGGTGGAGCACCTGAAGAATCCCTCGCTGGCGAATATCCACGACTATTTCAAGAAGTTCTACGTTCCGAACAACATGGCGATCGCGATTTCCGGGTCGATAGATATCGAGAAGGCGATCGAGACTATTGACATGTACTTCTCTTCGTGGGAGAGAGGAGAGACTCCCGATCGAGGGAAATGGGTGGAGAAACCCCTCTCGAAGATCGATACGGTCGAGGTGATATATCCGGGTGAAGAGCAGGTCACGGTCGCATTTCGAGCCCCGGGCAAGCAGCACCCTGATCACGATGCCTGGGTGCTTGCCGACTATGTGATGTCGAATGGCCGTGCCGGGCTGATCGATTTAGTGAACCAGCGCCAGGAGGTAAGAGAGGCACACGCCTACAGCTCACCCTACCTAGATTACTCGTATGAGCAGTTCACCGCTGTTCCGAAGAAGGGACAGACGCTAGAGGAAGCGCAGCAGATCCTGCTTGGTCAGATCGCGAAGTTGAGGAAAGGAGAGTTCGATGACGATCTGATTCCGACGGTGATCGCACAGTTCAAGAAAGACGACAAGGCGGGACTCGAATCGAATGTAAGTCGTGTTAACAAGATGGTGAATGCCTTCTCGTCCTACTATGACTGGGACGCTGTCGTTAGTCGTCTCGACAGAATGGGCAAGATTACTAAGACGGATGTCGTTCGTGTGTCGAAGGAGTACTTCGGGGGCAACTACGTGGTCGGTTTCCGGCGAGATGCACCGCAGGAGGTGCCCAAGATCAAGAAGCCGGAGATCGACAAGATTGATATCGATCCGACACGGCAGTCCGTCTACGCAAAATCGGTTCTCGAGAAGAAGCCGGCGCTGCTGCCTCCCGTGTTTGTCGATCCTGAGAAGGACTATCAGGTTGTCGAGGTTCAGCCTGGTGTGAAGCTCTACTACAGCAAGAATCCTTTTAACGATTTGTTCAGTCTTAGCGTCAACTTCGATGTTGGTTTCAACCAGAATAATCTGGTCCAGTTCGCGTCTCTACTGCTCGATCGATCGGGAACGGTCAAGTTTTCGCCGGAAGATCTGAAGAAGGAGTGGTATCGTCTTGGGACCGACTTCAGTTTCTTGACTGGAAATAACGAATCGTCCTTCTCGGTCGCGGGTCTGGAGGAAAACTTCGATGCCTCGATGGCCCTGATGCAGGAGGTGACGCAGAAGCCAGTGGCGGATCAGGAGACTCTGGACAGACTAATCCAGATCACGCTGGGTCGCCGCGAGACGAGCAAGAAGGATCCCAGATTTCTGAGACTGGCGCTCGTTCTGTATGCACGCTACGGAGATACGTCAAGACTGCTGCGCAGGATTCCGTCAGAGCAGGTGAAGGCTCTTAAAGTCGACGACCTGTTAGGTATCGTGAAGGGTCTCCCGACTTACGAGCACAACATCACGTATGTGGGGAATCGCTCGGTAGACGAAGTGCTAGCTGCTTTGAAGATGTATCATCCGCTGAGCAAGAGCCTGAGGGAACCGCCCCCGTACCGTTATGATCGGGCGAGGGCGCTGGAATCGACTGAACTCCTGCATCTGCAACAGCAGAAAGCGGCTTCGGACGTGCAGGTCGAACAGGGTGATGGCGTGTTTGATGAGTCGATCATCCCTGTTGTCGAGATGTATAACGAGTATTTTGCAGGCGGGATGTCCGGAGTCATTTTCCAGGAAATCCGGGAGGCCAGAGCGCTGGCCTACAGTGTGGGAGCCAGATATGTATCAGGCGGCCGGACGAACGCCGAGAACCTGATGTTCGCAAATATGGGAACTCAGGCTGACAAGACACCGGAGGCAATCGAAGCGCTGGTCGGTCTCTTGGATACGTTGCCCGAGTCCGAAGATCGATACAAGGCTGCCCACGCCGCAAAGTTGAACGACTACCTGACCGGTAAGATCGGATTCCGGGAAATTCTCGGTGTAGTCCGACGTTGGGAGTTACAGAGCCTCGAAGTCGATCCCAGAGTGGCGCGATTCCAGAAGGTCAAACAGATTGGGCTCGCAGACGTCGTTGCTTTCCAGAAGGAGCATCTGGCCGGCCGGCCGAAACTGATCAGCGTCGTTGGGGATTCGACGAAGATGGATATGGTGAAGCTAAGGTCTCTCGGGGTGTTCAGATCGGTTACGGCCGATGATGTTGCGACATTCTGATTCCAACAGGATATCGATTTGCGAAGAGGGCGCGGCCAAAGTCGCGCCCTCTTCTGGCATAAACGTATGAAATGCGAAGATCTGAGATATCTTAGATCGGTTGAAGGTCGAGGTCTTCTGGAAGCGATCGATACGATGCTTGGTGATTCGCTCATGAAGCAGACCCGGTTGCGAAGGGACTATCCAGCCGACCGAGTGCGTGCAGCAGTGGCGCTGGCTGAACTGCGGGAACGAGCCGAGGGTAAGTTTGAACACGCTCAGGAAATGTTCTTTGACCGCGATGGCCTCGAACAGGCTTCGGGGGATGTGATCGCGCGACATCGGGCAGAGCGTTACAGGGGACTCGGACGCGTCGGGGACCTGTGCTGTGGGATCGGGGGCGATTCGGCAGCACTTGCGGCTGTCGCCGATGTGACGGCGGTTGACATCTTACCCATTCGGGTCCAGATGGCGAAGGCGAATTTGAGTTTCCGCGGACTAAGCGCCGAGTTTGTGAACGCGAATGTGGGACAATTAAGTCCCAATTTCGACGGTTTGTTTTTCGACCCCTCACGGCGCGAAGGCAACCGACGGGCCGTGCATATCAGCGATTATGTGCCTTCTCTGAGCGAACTGGCTTGGTGGAGTCCCTCACTGCCTATGGGCATCAAAGTTTCGCCCGGTATATCTCACAGCGAGATCCCCAAAGATTGCGAGGCGGAGTTCATCTCAGTAGGCGGTGATTGCAAGGAGATCGTACTCTGGTTCGGAGATCTCCGGTCGAAAGCAAAGGTCAGGGCGACCCTGCTGCCAGCAGGTGACACGCTCGAAGCCGCGGACACGGGTCCCGTCCGGTGTGGGGATGTTTCGGCGTTCCTTTACGAACCGGACCGGGCGATTGTTCGGGCGCATCTCATTGAGCAGGTCGCCGCAGAGATCGGGGCGCACAAACTGGATCCCAAGGTGGCATACCTGACGGGGGACGAGAGTGTCGACACACCCTACGCAACGACGTATCGTGTCGTAGATGTGATGAAGTTCAGTATCAAGCGTCTCCAGGACTATGTGAAGTCGAACGAGATCGGACAGATCGAGATCAAGAAGCGGCGATTCCCGATGACGCCCGAGGCCGTTCTTGGTAAGCTAGAGTTGTCTGGAAGTGAGTCCGCGACTGTCGTCCTGACGCGTGTATCTGGCAATCCTACTGCAATTTTTTGCCGTCGGCTGAGCGCCTGTTGACATTGTCAACGATGCAGGGAGCCTGTATCTTTAACCTGCTTAGTTACACCAACATACGGTTATATTTTAAGCCCCTCTTGCCCCACGGATGAGGCCAGAATGACAGCGAAGCAGTTCAAGTTCGGGTTGGGTATCCTCGTGGTTGCGGTATGTGTGGTGATGCTGGTAGTCACCGGCCTCCAAGAGACGTCTTTGTATTACTTCACCGTGGCGCAACTGGAAGCGCGTGAAGCCGAGTTTGTCGGGCGGAAGATCAAGCTTGCAGGTAAGGTGGTGCTTGGGAGCATCCAGCGGGACGATGCATCGCTCGATCTTCGGTTTGAGATTTGGGAACCCGGTCACGGGTCTACTGCATCGGCGAATCACAAGAAGCTCGTGCACTACAAGGGAATCGTGCCGGATACGTTCCGCGACGAGTCGGATGTGATTCTTGAGGGCATAACGGGCAAGGATGGTGTGTTTGTGGCGGATCATCTTCTTGCGAAGTGTCCTTCTAAATACGAAAGCAAGAGCTATGAGGACATGAAGGAGATGCACGGTGAGGAGAAGAAGGGGATAAAGTCGTAAGGGCTTGTTCGGCAGCGAGGTTA
This sequence comes from Candidatus Latescibacterota bacterium, assembly GCA_003526745.1. Taxonomy (GTDB): domain Bacteria; phylum Latescibacterota; class UBA2968; order UBA2968; family UBA2968; genus UBA2968. The sequence continues at coordinate 2,879 of DPVD01000498.1, read as the reverse complement.
GATGGCAAT
>DPVD01000498.1:0-2553 GCA_003526745.1 Candidatus Latescibacterota bacterium | reverse complement strand
AGATGGCAATTGGATGAAACCGCATCAGGGATAGGGGCGAGAGTTGGCACTACCTGAACTTGGGAACTTCCTGCTTTATCTGAGCTTTGCGCTCGCTCTGTATTCTACGTTAGGATCGGTCGTATCGGCGAAGACCCATCGGATGGATATGACGGTGAGTACGGAGCGGTCGTTGGCCGCGATCTTTGTGATGGTCGCAACTGCGTTTGTGATTCTCGAGTATCTCTTCCTGACCGATCGGTTCGACGTCCATTACGTGGCCAAAGCTTCGAGCCGCGATCTGCACACTGGTTACAAGCTGACGGCCATCTGGTCGTCGATGGAAGGTTCTCTTCTGCTATGGTCGCTTGTTCTGGCGACCTATACCTACTTTGCCGTAAGGAAGATTAGCACGCAGCGCAGCCCACTTTCGTCCTACACGATGACGGTGCTTGCGGCGACCCAGGTGTTCTTCCTCGGCGTCGTGGTTTTCCTCGAGAATCCCTTCCTTCTTATCAGCGATGTAGAGAACGTTCCGGTTGGGTTCACACCCGCAGACGGGCAGGGTATGAATCCGCTTCTCGTTCACCCCGCCATGGCGATCCATCCTCCGATTCTGTACGGTGGGTATGTCGGGTTTGTAGTTCCTTTCGCGTTCGCCATCGGTGCCCTGCTCAGCAAGCAGTTCGACGGCGAGTGGATCCGGACGACCCGCCGTTGGACGCTGGTGCCTTGGTTTCTTCTGGGCGTCGGACAGCTTCTGGGAGGGAAGTGGGCGTATGTGGTGCTTGGCTGGGGTGGCTACTGGGGCTGGGATCCGGTCGAGAATGCGGCGCTTCTACCTTTTTTGACGGCGACGGCGTATCTGCACTCGGTGATGATCCAGGAAAAAAAGGGAATGTTGAAGGTCTGGAATATGGCCCTGATCCTCCTGACCTACACACTTTGCATCTTCGGAACCTTCTTGACACGAAGTGGTGTGGTGTCGTCGGTTCATACCTTCGCACAGTCGCCGATCGGTCCGTGGTTTCTGCGGTTCGTGATTGTGATTGCTGGTGTATCTGCCCTACTTTTGTATCTCCGTTACGATATGCTTAAGAGTGAGACGCACTACGACTCGCCCGTGTCACGCGAAGGTGGGTTCCTGCTGAACAACCTGCTGTTCCTCGGCGCCATGTTTGCGGTTCTATGGGGGACGATGTTTCCGGTCATATCAGAGGCGGTTACAGGTTCAAAGATTACGGTGGCCCCGCCGTTCTTCAACACGGTGATGGTTCCGATCGGTCTAGTGCTGATGCTGCTGACCGGAGTCGGGCCGCTTCTTGCTTGGCGGAAGACCTCGACGGCGAGCCTGAAACGACACTTCACTTTTCCAACGATCATAGGCGTGATCACTTCAGCCCTGTGCGTGGGTTTTGGGATGCGCGATGTCTACGCGGTCATCTCTTTCGGTCTCTGTGCGTTCGTGACGGTGACGATATTCGCGGAGTATCATCGCGGAGCAGTCGCTCGCGGGAGCAGCTCAGGTGAACCGTATCTCATGGCGCTTTGGACGTTGTTCGGACGAAATAAGCGACGCTACGGTGGCTACATCGTCCACTTCGGATTCGTGTTGCTGTTCATCGGTTTTACGGGGAATGCCTTCAACCAGCAGACTGAGATCGCGATGACCAAGGGCGAGTCCTTCGAGCTCGGAGGATACAAGGTGGTTTATGAAGGCTACGACTTTATGCGGAATCCTCTGACGGAGGTTGTTCAGACGCAGCTCGGTGTGTATGTAGGGGAGAAGCGGCTAGGTACGCTGTTCCCTGAGCAGCACATCTACTACAAGCGGCAGGATCAGCAGAGGACGACAGAGGTTGCGATCCGGTCGAATCTTCGAGAGGACCTCTACCTTCTCTACGAAGGGCAGAATGAGGAGGGACAGGCATTCTTCACGGCTTATGTGAATCCGCTTGTGATGTGGGTCTGGATAGGATGCTGGGTGATGACGTTTGGGATGATCGTGGTGATCTGGCCGGACAAGAAGACACCGCATCGTCGTCGGCAGGTGAGCCGTCTGGAACAGCGGGTGGAGGAAGCAGCCGCTTAGAGGTGTGTGCAGAATGCAGAGTTTAGAGTTCATAGTTCATAGGGAACCCCAAAAGAGTTCCAGAAAACGATGATGCTTCCCTGTCGCCTTCGCCGAGTCTATGGCGCACCGATGGTCCAGAGAGAACGCATCGCGATTTCAATACTGGTGCTGGCACTCCTTTTTTCCTTACCTGAAGAGGCAATGGGGGCGCAAGAGGCGGATGTGATGGATGTGGCGCAGGAGCTGGCTTGTTTGTGCGGGTCGTGTCCGACGCGGCCGCTCGATGAATGCCGGTGCGGATACGCCGGGGAGCAGCGGAACCGGATTGCGAAGAAACTCGACTCGGGGATGACGAAGGGCCAAGTGATCGCAGGGTTCGTCGGCGAGTTCGGAGAGAGGATCTTTGTGACGCCACCGAAGGAAGGGTTCAACCTGATGGCTTGGATTATGCCGATCGTCGGTATGGTCTTCGGTGGGGGTGTCGTTCGGACTGTTTTGAA
>DPVD01000308.1:0-3950 GCA_003526745.1 Candidatus Latescibacterota bacterium | reverse complement strand
CTGCTAAAGTCACTGAGTCGCCAGCTCAGTCATACATCGACACCGGCCTCACGGAAGGCGACACGCTTACCTACCATGTCGAGGCGATACTCGCTACAGGAAACGTCAGATCGAGCCCCAAGACGGTCGTTGCGCGTGCTCTCCCGGTCGTCGTAGATGCCGAACGGGTAGACGAACACAGGATTAGCATTCAATACAGCACAGCTATGGGAGACGCTGCCACGATCCCCAATGGCTACCATCTTCTGCCTCAGGATGAGCGACCTTCATCAGTTGTTCGGGACAGGCACCGCAAGCGGGTCCTGTTGAGCTTTTCGTCACCTATTCTTGAGAAGGTCACGCACACGCTTGAGATCGCCCTTGCGACTGACATTGGTGGCGCCCTCGTCGATCCCGCCTCCCGCACGGTGACGTTCACACCGGGTCTTCAAAGCCCCGCCGCAAAGGCCGATTTCGACAGCGATGGCCTGATCGGGTTCTCGGACTTCCTGCTCTTCGCAGCAGCATTCGGTGGCAACGACCTCTTGTACGATCTCGATACCGACGGTGCAGTCGGCTTCTCTGACTTCCTGCTTTTCGCAGACATCTTTGGGCAGTCAGTCTAGTCCGAATATTCCCTTGCGATGCAGGGTGCCCGCATGTATCTACATGCATTCCCTGCAGTCACGCTCCCTCGTTTGACTCCAACCATAACCTGCGAGCCGTCCCTTGCACTTCGCCGTCGAGATCGGGAAAAGCCACCAGCGTATCTACAACGAAGACTGCGTCGCCGGAATGTCCCGCCATTTGGACCCGTGCTCCGTCGATGTTGTGGTCACCTCGCCCCCCTACAACCTCGGTACGTCCTACTCGGGCTACGACGACACGATTCCAAGGGAGCAATACCTAGATTGGCTCGAAAACTGGGCCCATACGGTCCATCATGTGCTCTCGGACAAGGGGTCGGTGTTCTTGAACATTGGAGCCAAACCGTCCGACCCTTCCGTGCCCTTCCAGGTACTGGCCCGAATGCAGAAGTACTTCGACCTACAAAACGTTATCCACTGGGTCAAATCGATCTCAATCCAAAAAGAGGACGTGGGCGCCTACCCGAACATCACGGGAAACATCGGTGTCGGTCACTTCAAGCCCATCAACAGCCCCAGATACCTGAACGACTGCCACGAATACATCTTTCACCTGACGAAGGGCGGACGTGTTCAGTTGGATCGGTTGGCAATCGGTGTCGAATATCAGGACAAGTCAAACGTTACTCGATGGAAATCTGGAGGCAGCGACCGTCGTTGTCGCGGAAACACTTGGTTTGTTCCCTACAAAACGATTCGAAGCCGGATTAAGCAGCGCCCACATCCCGCGTCGTTCCCGATCAGAATCCCAAAGATGTGTATTGAACTTCACGGTCTGGAACGAACACGGCTCGTCGTCGACCCATTCCTGGGTATCGGGATGTCGGGGATCGCGGCCGCCCAGCTCGGTGTCAACTTCGCGGGCTTCGAGATCGACCAAGATTACTACGAAACGGCCTGCGAGCGGATGGAGGCCACCCAATCGGAGGAGCCGGCTTCAACTGATTAAGTTCGGTGGTCATTGACACACTCTCACTCTCGGGCAAGAATCGGATCGTTTCGGGAAGCGGTCAGGGGCTAGGGAAGGCATTCGCCATCGCCTTTGCCGAGGCGGGCGGGGCGTGATCGATCAGCAGTCGGGGAGCATCATCACCAAAACGCTAGACGGCCCATTGGAACACGACACCAAGGTTATCACCCAAGCTCAGCCATGCGCATCCTGATCGCAGCCTTCAAACAAGAGACATCGTCCTTCAACCCGCAACCGACAACAAAGGATCTCTTCTCGATTCACCGTGGAGAAGAAATCCTCCACGAGTATACGGGGACGAATACTGAGCTTGCCGGCGCCCTTGATGTCTTTTCCGAGCACGGTATCGATGTCGTTTCCACCTACTCAGCTCAGTCAATCACATCGGGAGGACCCGTTCCGGCGAGCGATCTCGACAGCATCACCGACGAGCTGACCGAGGCGATCGAGGCGAACAAGAACGTCGACGGAGCCTACATCAACTTCCACGGCGCCATGGCCGGAGAAAAAGAGATCGATCCGGAAGGTCGCGTCATCGAGATGGCCCGCGCCATCCTGGGCGACATACCGATCGTCACCTCTTTCGATCTGCACGCGATCATCTCCGACAGACTGGTCGACCTGTCCGACATCCTAGTCGCATTCCATACGTATCCGCATACGGACATGTACGCGACCGGTCAGCGGGCGGCGCGAAACCTGATCCGGCTCCTCACAGAAGAAATTCAGCCAACGGTGGCTCGCGTTCGTGTTCCCCTGCTCGTCCGCGGAGACGAGCTGTTAACAGCGACAGGGCTGTTCGGACAGGCGATCAATACGTGCATCGAGTTCGAGTCGACTAATGATGGTCTTTCGGCGGCGGTCATCATTGGTAATCCATTCACAGATGTGCCGAACCTGCGCACGAACATCATCGTCACCACGAACAACGACCCGAGGCGGGCGCAGGAGGTGGCGGAGGGCCTCGCGCGCTTCATGTGGAACGGCCGGGACCGCATGCAAGCGAGCCTGGCCTCGATCGACGATGCGATACGGATCGCGAACGAGACCGAGGGATTGACCGTCTTTTCAGATGCCGCCGACGCCACCTCCTCCGGTGCCTCTGGAGACAGCAATGCCATCCTGCGTGAGCTCCTGAACCAAGGCTTCTCAAAAACAGCGCTTCTCCCGCTCGTCGACGGCCCTGCTGTCGCAAAAGCTTTCGAGAGTGGAGTAGGCAGCACGATCAAGGTCCAGCTCGGTGGGAACGTCGACACGGTCCGCCACAAACCGATCGACTGTGAGGCGTATATCCAGAGTCTTCACGACGGAGTTTTCCGTGTCGAGCAGGGAACGGTCGAACGTGCAGGGCGCACCGCCGTTCTCCTAGTCGGCACGTGCACCGTGATGGTGACGACGAATCCCGTCTCAATCATGGGACGCAAGGTCTTCGAGACCCGAGGTCTCAACCCGGTCGACTTCGACTTGTGTGTCTGTAAAAGTCCGAACGGCTTCCGGACATATTTCAATGAGATCGCAGGTCGAATCGTCCCCGTCGACGCACCGGGATCAACAAGCGCGAATCTCCGGTCCCTCCCCTTCACACAGGTGCCAAGACCGATCTATCCACTCGATACGGACTTGATACCCGATCTCACCGCCGAGCTAAAATCCTGAGGACCTACAAGATGGACATTCGATCACCCGGACCTTGTTTCTGCCTCTACACTGGTCACGCTCTAATCTCGATGGTGGTTCGCGCATCCTAAATCTAGGTCGTCATGTCAGACCATCTGGTCGCCTTCCTCTTCGCCGACAACGCTGGCGACCGCGATTCTCACTTGGCTTCCAGTGAAGGAAAGGTTGAATGGTCTAAAGTGTTCCCCAAGTCTCTATCTGCGGCCACTCTGGCACCATGTGCATCGAGAGACCCCGCCTTTCGCACCGGCCTCCCTACTACATAAATGACTGAAAAGCCACAGTCCACAAATGCAATTCGCGTCTACAAGCAGCCCAGTCCCAACTGACCAATGGAAGATGAATAATGACTATTGGTTAATGCCTTAGGTGTTCAAATGCCTCTATCCCAAACCCAACACGGCCCCTGGGCTCTGATCACAGGCGCATCCGCCGGTCTCGGCGCCGAGTACGCGCGTCAGATTGCAGCCAAGGGTCTGAACACTATCCTTGTCGCACGTCGACGCGACCGGCTCAAGCAGATGGCAACCGAGATTCGTGATGTCCACGGCGTCAAGACACGAGTCGTCGAGGCCGACCTGACGGAAAACGCCGGATGCCAGAGAGTGATCGGCCAGACAGGGGATCTCGAGGTCGGACTTCTTGTCAACAACGCCGGCTACGGGATGTCAGGCTAT
>DPVD01000287.1:0-11333 GCA_003526745.1 Candidatus Latescibacterota bacterium | reverse complement strand
CTATTGCTATCGGCGGGATCCACACCCCGTAGTAGTTGAAGGCCGAAGGGATCCCCATCAGCGTGTAAGCTATGAAGACCAAGCTCGCCCAAGCTGCGACTAGACCCGAAGCGGCCGAAACGTGCCACCTCAGATGCCACATACCCCAACCAGTTACGGAGGCCAGAGGAACATACAGGGGCGACTGAATCACGTAGAGTGCCGCAAGCCGAAACCCACCGTATGCGTAACCTCGCCAGAATCCGCTTTCTCCCATTGCGCGCTTGGCGTCCAACGTGGTCGGGAGCGGGCTCCCGAAACTCGTGTAGGCGATCAGGCTGAATGAGAGTATGGGCAGCGCGCAAGCAATTGCGAACTCTCGCCAGCCACCTTGCTTCAGCAGATAAAGCCCGATCAAAGCCACCAAGACGAGTCCGTCGCCGCGGAAGAGCACTGAGACGGCGGCGAGCACACCAGCCGTTCCTGGGCGTCCAGTTGTGGCCGTATAGACCGCCCCTAGACCAAAGAGCAGATAGAGATTAAGCTCGAATCCCTGAGTCTCCGCAAGCAGCGGGTTGGTCAACACGAAGATCGGCGCGATCAGCCTGACCCACGTTACCTTACTGCCGGTCTCGTTGTCAGCGATTCTAAGCACTAGGATCGAGATACCGATGAGTGCTGCACCGCTCAACAGATGCGCAACTATCGGGATGATCTCCACTTTCTTGGAGACCAGTCCAAGCAGAATCGCGAACAGCGGCGATGTTGTCCCAAGGACCTGTTCACCGGGATTGAAAACCAGCCCGTTCCCGTTCGCGAAGTTCCACGCGTATCTGAAAGTGATGAACGGGTCATCGACGTTGATCTGTCCGTAGAGCAGGACGAGCGGTATACCCACCCCGACGATCACGGCAATCAGGCGCCGATCAGCATATGCACGATCCTCATTCACCGAGTCCAAAACAGGCTCGGATTTCCCCGTGTGGTCTTGGAATGACGTGGACGGCGACGAGTTCGCCTACCCGCTGCGCCGCCGCCGCACCCGCCTCGATCGCAACCTGGACAGATGCGAGGTCACCTCGGATCAGCGTCGTCGTGAAACCAGCTCCGATCGTCTCGTATCGTTCGATATCGACAAGAGCGGTCTTGACCATCGCGTCAGCCGCTTCTGTTGTCCCGACCAACCCACACGTTTCGATCAAACCCAGCGCTCGTTCCACTTCCCCTCGCCTCCTCGGTATATGCCTTCGAGTTAGGGCAGGATGGTTACGATGTCGCCGCAGACAAGCTCCGCGGCGTTCGCATCATCCGTGTCTAAGTGGATTTCGGGAAGATAAGATTCGTCAATCTTGAGCCGGACGTTGTCGTAGTCGAGTCCCTTTTCGCCACCGACACGTATTCGAACACGATCCTGGCCATCCAGACCCATCTCTCTAACATCGCTCGGAGCCAGATGGATGTGTCGAGCCGCTCTGATCGCCGCGTCGACAGTGATCGAGCCCTTAGGGCCGATAAAGGTGACCTGATTCGCTCCTGAAAGATCACCAGAGTCGCGAACAGGCGGATTGACGCCGAGGTAGATCGCGTCCGTCCTGGCCAGCTCGACCTGATTGTAGCCTCGTGTTGGGCCAAGGATCCTGACACGCTCTATCGCACGCATTCTTGGTCCGACGACTGAGATCATTTCCTCAGCCGCGAAGGCGCCCGGCTGGAAGAGCTCTCGATATACCTTGAGCTCGTAGCCATCCCCAAAGAGGATGGCCAAGGTTTCATCGCTTAGATGGCAATGGCGTGCGGACACGCCGACGGGTATGGTAAGGCCCTGAGGAGGCGCGATCTGGTCGACAACCTCGGCTACAATGCGTTCGATATCGATTGTGGATGCTGAGGGAGCATCGTGTGCGCAATGGGGGCACAGATTGCAGTCCTCGCAGGCCGAGGAAGGTTTAGGTCCAACTGGAAGAGTCGGTGTTGCCAAGGCGTTTTGCGTAAGTTCTCGTGTTCAAGTGGGCAGAAGGACCTAACATGTTGGCGTGTGGGAGCACGGTCAAGCGAAATCGGGGTGACAATTGCAACTCTGGCAGTTTGGGAGCACGGCAATGGCTTGGAACCCCGGCTGTCGTTGGTGCTCCCGATGGGAGATGCTGCGGGCGTCGCCGCAAACGACTGTTTCTACATGTGTTCGATGCCTATCTCGCGTATCTTTAGCCGGTGAACTGGATTCGCGAACATTTCTGGATTCTGGCGATACTGATTCTGTCGGTCGCCCTACGGATCTCACTGGGGCAGGATCGTGACCGATGGCCGCTGACGACCGCAGAAGCAGACTGGGAACGCCGGGGTCTGATCTACGCGACCCACGGTCTTGGCGTGGAAGACCTCACGACCTACCGGAGCCCGCTTTACCCGCTTTCCGTTGCTGCGATATATGCCGGGCTGGGGACCAAAACGGTTTTTGTGAGGGCCTATCAGACGATTCTCTCAGTATTGACCCTGCTCGTCATCTACCGCCTTGCCCATCGACTGACCGATCCTAGATCGCCTCTAGTTGCGGCTGTGATCGCCGGATTTTATCCGCTATGGACATTAATCGGCGCCTCAATCCTGCCGAATACTCTGACGACCTTCGTTGCCGCATTGACCTGCTTGGTAGCGGTTCGCACGATCGAGAATCCTTCCGTCGGTCGAGCCCTCCTCTTCGGCGGAGTCTGCGGTCTCTGCAGCCTTGCAAGTCTGGTCGAGATTATCTGGGTTCCGGTGATCGTCGGAGTCGTCCTCTGGTTCAGTTCTGAAGGTCCGTTCGGAGATCAGTTCAACCGGTTCGGTGCGGTCGCTTGCGGAGTGCTGGTGGTCCTTGTCCCCTGGATGATCAGGAATGAAGTCGTGACTGGCCATCGATTGTTTCCACCGAACAATACCGGGATGGAACTACTGATCGGGCAAGAACCTGGGGCAAGAGGGATCTTGGATGTGCTGCGCGACTACGTGTCGATCTACGAACGAGCTGGGATCGATGCCCTCGATCCTGTCGATAAGGACGACCGCGTTTTCGCAGGCATGGTTCGTATCATGCGTGAATCACCGGGACGAACGGCGCGGCTCGCCGGGCGCAAGGTCTGGCTGCTCTGGAACTCCGTGATGTTGAATGCGCCCTCGACCACGCGGAACGCACATTTTGTTTCGGGTGTTCTGCTCTCAGTTCTGGGTGTCCTAGGGCTTTACGTGAACCGACGTTCCGCGATGGCTGTCGTCGTCGCATCGATGGTTTTAGTCTGGACCCTGTACGGTGCAATCTTCTATGTCACACCCGAACTGAGGCTTCCTGTGGATGTTTGTCTCGTCCCGTTTGCGGCGTCTACAGGGCTGCTTTGTTTAAACAGGGTTAGGTCCGTTATTGCTTCACGCTTCAGGGAGCTCGGCTCGGAATGATGGGGACTCGTATCTTCACACCCGGGGATTGGGGACTTGTCGCCGCTGTGTGTCTGGCTCAGCTTGCTCTGCTGGTTTTGCCCATTCCTGCCATCGGGCCGTCGGGTGTGGCGCTGATCTCTCTCACTCTTGTCTCGGTCCTTGTCGTGACAAGCAACGTTCACCGCTCTATTCTGTTCCTGATCTTCATCTCCACAGTCATTCCGGGCTACATCTCCGAAGAGCACCTTCGTCTGCCAATGGACTTTAAGTTCGCCGAAGGTCTGTTCATGGCCGTGATTTTCTTCGCGTTGCTGTCGGCGCTGAAGGACCGTGTTTCCCTCCCGATCACGCCTCTAAATCGTCCAATCACTTTGTTTTTGTTGATCGTCGTCGGGTCCTGCGCGATCGGTTTGTATCTGGGGCACTCGGTTTCGCAGCTCCTTCGAGACGTGCGGTATCCGCTCTACTATGGCCTGTTCTATATCGTAACGGTTTTCTTCGATCGACGGAGACACCCGCAGTATCTGTATATGCTGATCGTGATCGCATCGATTGTCGGGATCGAATATCTGATCGAGTTTCTGTCCGAACTCAACCTTTCGATCGCTGGAGCGTTCCATCGTGTCGCGCGCACGGAGGGTCTGCTGCTGCCGATCGGAACTCTGCTCATCGCCGCTGCATGGCTCTATGCGCCGGGTCGGAACGTCCGCCTGATATTGGGCATTGCACTGGTTCCGGCCGCTCTGGCATTGGTGCTGACTGTTGGAAGAGGGATGTGGATCTCGGCGGGTGGCGGGTTTGTGGCTTTGCTGTTTCTGTTCATAAGGGATCGGCAGCGGTTAGGGCTTCGGCGACTTTGGATCATCTTGGCTGTCCCACTTCTCGTCTTCACCTTTGGGTCGGTTTTCGAGACGGCTACGGACACGGGGGTGGGGGCTGCCGCTTCCAGACGGCTCGCCTCAGCTGAGACGATCGAGGAGGATCGATCCCTCGCTACGCGACTGATCTCCTATCGTGCGGCTTGGGCCAAGATCGTGAGGCGGCCGATTCTGGGGGGTGGTCACGGGGAGACGGTTACGTTTCCGATCGTGATGACCGAGGTTCCGCACATAGCGACCGTCGGCGCTGTCGACAACGTCTATCTTACGATCCTGCTTCGGATGGGTCTGGTGGGGTTGTTTGCTTTCCTGTGGATCTACGTTCGGGGGTTGAGGCTGTCGTATCGTCTTTTCCAGACTTCGCAGACTCAGAGTGTGAGGTTCTTTGCGGCAGGATTCTTCGTAGTCTACTCTGCTATGCTCGTATACGGGATGGCGGACTCTACGATGATCGGGACACGCCTGATCTTTATCCACGCTGCTTCGCTCGGAATTCTCGCCCAACTCTCAGCCGACACCGATGATGTCTGATCTGACTGTCATCGTCGTTAACTGGAACGGGGGTAGTCAGCTTCGTGAATGCGCCGATGCCATACTAGACACTGACGCGGACCTGATCGTCGTGGACAATGCGTCTTCGGACGGAAGCCTTGCAGGGCTGTCCGACACGGACAGAATTACGATCGTCCAGACGGGGGAGAACCTCGGATTTGGTCGTGGTGCGAATGCAGGGATCGCGCGGGCGTGTACCACGTACGTGGCGGTTTTGAACCCGGATGTGTTTGTCGACAGTGAGACGCTGACGACGCTCGTCGACTATCTCAAGTTGAACGAAGCGGTGGGACTGGTCGGTCCACGGCTCGATGCTCCGGATGGCGAGCGTCTCCTCACGTGCGGGCAGCGACCCCGGTTGAGCGACGCAATCTGTCGTAAATTGCTGTTGCATCTGGTATTTCCGTTCTTTAGATTTCGCCGAGTGAGGCCTGTTGAGCCGTCTGAAGTCGATTGGGTGACCGGCGCGTGTATGGTCGGTCGGAGAGAGGCATTTGCCTCTGTAGACGGGTTCGACAAGGCCATTTTTATGTATTTCGAGGACGTCGATGTCTGTCTTCGACTGCAGTCTGTGGGGTGGGAGGTTCACTATGTTCCGACCGCTCGCGCGCGACACATCGGCGGTCACAGCTCGGCTCAGGCTTTCGATCTAATGCTCGTGGCCAGCGATCGCAGCTACAGATACTTCACGGCGCAGCATCTCGGTCCATTCGCCGCCTGGCTTTTAAGTAGCCTGACACCCTTAGAGCTACTTCTCCGGTCGACCGGATGGCTGGTGGCGGCCGTGGTGCCGAGCAAGCGTTCGGCGGCTAGGTCGCGACTGAGGGCGTATCGCCAATTGCTGCATGAGAACCTGATCACCTCGCCGGAAAGATTCCGCGGATCAGCACTCTGAACCAGGAGACTTGATGAGCATTCCCGTTTTTCGTCCTTGCTTCGATGAGGAAGAAGTGGACGCAGTCCGCGAAGTCCTGATGTCCGGTTGGGTCGGCCCCGGTCAAAAGGTCGAGGAGCTGGAAAAGAGGTTCGCGGAGTATGTGGGGACAGAGTTCGCGTTGAGCATGAACTCCTGTTCGTCGGCCCTGTTCACGGCGCTGAAGGTGATCGGGGTCGAGGGGCGCGAGGTGGTCACAACGGCGCAGACTTTTGTGTCGACGAATCACGCGATCCTACAGAACGGGGCAACACCGGTGTTCGCAGACATTGAAGGCACAACGCTGAACATCAGTCCCGAATCGATTGCCCATCGCGTGAACGATAAAACGGCTGCGATCATGGTTGTCCATCACGGTGGACATCCGTGCGACATGGATCCGATCATGGGGATCGCGAACGAGAAGGGGATCCCAGTCATCGAGGATGCGGCGCACGCAGCGGGTGCACGGTATAAGGGACGGATGGCCGGTGCGCTTGGGACGATTGGGTGCTTCAGTTTTCACGCGCTCAAGAACATGAGCACCGGGGACGGCGGCATGCTGACGACGGACGACGAGTCGGTCGCCGAGCGTGTGAGGAACGTTCGATGGATGGGGATCACGCGGAGCACGTATGATCGCTTTCGGAAGAACGGTCGTGCGAGAGCGTGGGAGTATGATGTGGACGAGGTGGGTTACAAGTTCCACATGAACGACCTGAATGCCGCGATCGGTATCGTTCAGCTTGGGAAGCTCGAATCCACGAACGCCGCACGCCGCGAAGTGGCCGTTCAGTATCGCAGTGCCTTCGAGGATGTGGAATGGATCGAGATGCTTGGCGAGAAGGACTACGCGCAAAGCGCCAACCACGCGTTCGTGGTGCTGGCCGAGGATCGTGACAGACTTATCGAGCATCTCGCAGAGAAAGGGATCGATGGGGGCGTCCATTACCGTCCGAACCATCTCTACTCGGTTTACGAGCCGTATCGACGCGATCTGCCGGTCACTGAGTCGCTCTGGACGAAGATGGTGACGCTCCCGATGTATCCGTCGATGAGCAACGACGAAGTGCTCCAGGTGATCGAAGCCGTCAGGGAATTCGAACCCTTGACGACGTAGTGAGCTGCGCATACGCGCTGTCCTGCATGCCGAACTCCATACCTCTGGCCGCCATCGCCTGCTCCTTCGGCGTCGCTCTGATCCTTATTCCCGTTTTGCGTGCAGCCGCCTCGAGACTGAAACGGTATCAAGACGCCATACCTCCCGTGGGAGGTGTGGCTTTTGTCATTTCAGGCGCTGTTGCCTGGGCTGCCCTGATCGAGGCACCGCCGGATAAGAGTCTCGTGTTCGGGGTATTTGGCGTGTGCGCTGTCGGGGTGTTCGATGATCTGGCTGCGCGATCCGCCCGGGGGAAGACGATGCTTCTTCTGGCGGTACTCGGCTTTTTCGTCTGGACCGGCCCTTTGACAGGATTTATACAACAGCCGATTCTCGAGTGGGCGGTGCACGCCTTCTGGCTTCTCTGGATGTGTAACGCGTTCAACGTGCTAGATGCGGTGGATGGTCTGTCTGCAGGAGTGGGCGTGATCTCGCTTGTCGCGCTCGTGGCGATAACATCCTCGGCAGGTCTTCTCGATCTCGTCTCTATCTGTGCGCTCCTTTCGGCCTCTTTGATCCCTTACCTGATCTATAACTTCCATCCGGCGCGGGTTTACATGGGCGACGCCGGGTCGCTTCTTATCGGGTTCGTTCTAGGAGAATCCGCGTGGCAGCTAAGACCCGAAATCGGTGGATCGGCCGGGATCGTTTCCGTGCTCCTGCTTGTGGCCGTTCCGTTTTTCGAAGCGGTCTTTCTGATCCTGATTCGTCTAGCCAAGGTGACGATGCCGTCCGTGTCGACGGAGGATCACCCGACACAGCGATTGATCGCGGCGGGCCTATCCGTCCGGTCTGCCGTTCTGATGATGTATTTGCTGACATTTTCGCTTGCCGGGGCCGGTCTCACGGTCGGGTATATGGGCGGCAATGCCTGGGTTGCCATAGCGGTTGGAGGCGCGGGATTGCTTCTCGTTACGGGTGTTCGGCTGGGACGGGTGGATGTCAACCGAGACGGCCAGGATGGAAGGCCAGGATCGGTCTTTTCGAAGAACTGGCTCGTCAACAGAATCGTGCATCGTCGGATGGCCGACGTGGCAGATCTAGCTTGCGGTACGCTTGTCGACCTGGGGTGCGGCACGAGACCGTATGCGGGTCTGTTCAATGAGTTTGTCGACCGATATGTGGCTATTGATGCAGACCACCTTCGCTATGCGGATGGGGGGCTGGATCTCGTGTCGGATTCAAGCGTACTCTCGCTAGCCGATCAGAGTGTCGATACCGTCCTGAGCAATCAGGTACTCGAGCATCTGAAGGAACCGGCAGACGCGGTCAAAGAGATGGCGCGGGTGCTTCGACCGGGTGGGGTGGCGATCATAACGGCACCGCATATCTGGGGAGTGCACGAGGAACCGAACGACTTTTACCGCTTCACATCGTTCGGCTTGCGTCATCTGGCTGAGTCCTCTGGCCTGAGGGTCCAGACGGTGGAAGCTATGGCTGGCTACTGGGTGACGACAGGAGCCCGGTTCTGCTATTACTTGGAGCGATTTGATCGTGGGCCTTTCCACCCCCTGATCGGGTGTCTCAACTATTTCGTACAGATGGGTGCCTTTGTTCTGGATCACTTCCACCGCGTGGAAGGTGATGCTTGGAATCACCTGATGATCGCGGTCAAGCCGGATACCCAGAGCGCGACTTGACCGGTTTCCGGGAACACGCGATCTCAGGCGTGAAGTGGACTGGTGCGTCCACGGCTTTCGGCATGGCCCTGCAGTTTATGCAGATGGCCGTGCTGGCGCGATTCCTGTCGGCTGATGCTTTCGGGTTGTTTGGCGAAGCTATGATCGTGGTCGGCGTCGCGCTCGCCTTTGTGGACTTCGGGCTGTCTCCCGCGCTCGTGCAGCGTGAAGAGGTCAGCGACGAGACGATTACTTCGCTGTTCTGGCTGGCTTCGGGCTTGTCGGCAATCTGTGGATTCCTCGTATGGGTGTCCGCAAACTGGCTCGCCCGGTTCTTTGGCGCAGAATTGCTTGCCGATCTGATCCCCATCGCTGCCCTGTTTGTAGTTCTCTTCGGTGCAGGTCAGGTTCCGCTGGCCGTTCTTCAGAAGCATCTCGCCTTCGACAAATTGTCCAAGGTCGATGTCGTGTCTGCCTTGATGGGTGTCGCGACGGCTATTCTGTGTGCGACCCTGGGATATGACGCGCACGCACCTCTCTACGGTCTGACGGTCTCCGGCGGCGTCCGACTGGTCGGTCTTCTGATCGCGTCCTTCAAGATCTGGAGACCCGGTTTCCACTTCCAGGCACATGAAGTTCGATCGTTTGTGTCGTTCGGCGCCTACCAGACGGGCGAACGGCTCGTGAATTACTTGGCGGCCAACCTCGATTTTGTGATCATCGGGAAGTTTCTGGGTACGTCCGTTTTGGGGTCGTACTACATCGCGTATCAGATCGTCGTGCAACCAATGGTGCGGCTGAGTCCCGTCTTGACGCGGGTGGCGTTTCCACTGTTCTCGAAGGTTCAGCGTGAAGATGTCGCGATAAGGTCGGGATACGTCCGGATCGTAAAACTTGTGGGATTCGTGACGATACCGATGCTCGTCGGGATGGCGGTGGTTGCGCCGTCGTTTCTTGCGGTGTATCTGGGGGAGACGTGGAAGTCGTTGGATACCACGAACGTCGTCAGGATCGTTCAGATCCTCGTTCCGGTCTCGCTATTGAAGTGTCTGAGCAACCCGCTCGGATCCGCATTCCTGGCGAAAGGTCGACCCGATGTGGGCTTTATCCTGAATGGCGCTCGTCTAATCTTGAATGCGGTCCTGTTCTGGACGGCGATTTCGTGGGGTGTCACCGGTGTGGCGTGGGCCTACGTGATGAGTAGCGTGCTCGCCTTCTGGGCAGGCTATTTTGTGCTAAACCGGATCCTGGAGATCGGGCTGTCAACTATCCTGCGAGCGATCACTCCGACTGTGTTTTCGGCGACTTCTATGGGGATCCTGGTCGCGCTCGCTCAACTCGGTCTGAGCGGCATCCAGGTCGATCCCCTGCACCGACTGCTGTTCCTGATCAGCCTTGGCGGTACGATCTATTTCGTTGTGATCTTCAGGGTCGAGAGACCGCTACTGATGGATATCAGCCGATGGTTTTCCTGAGGGCGGAAGTGAGCCGATCAGAAGGGCTGCGCAAACGGCTATCGTGGACCAGTCAACCGGATGGATTCGCAGGTCTGCGGGGACTATAGGATGGCCCAATTTATGGCGTAAATTACGCGTTTTCGGGCACCTACGTGTTCGGGCTTTCAAGTTGCTTTTCAGATAACTGCGGACTATATTATCCCGGTTTTTTGGGACATGCGAGTTCTTTTTGTCACCCAATACGGTCCTCTAGGAGCAAGCAGCAGGACTCGAGTTTTCCAGTATTTGCCGATTCTCGAGGCCGAGGGGATTGAGACCGTCGTCCGTACGGTGATTCCGGACGTCTGGTCGACCCGGTTGGGTCACGACGGAGCCGTGCGGCGGCTCCTTTATTACGTATTTTCGTTCGCTCGGACGGTCTGGGTCGCCTTTTGGACGGTCCTTTTTCTCGGTGATTACGACCGAGTCGTGATCCAGAAGGTTTTGTTTCCCGGGCCAATCGCGCGGCTTCTGAAGCGGTGTCGAGAGAAGGTCGTCTACGATTTCGATGACGCCATCTTCACGACCGATACACCTCTCGGCCTGCTTGGACGTCTGAGCGGCTGGCGCAGGGGAGCGAGTCTCCCGAGGATGCTATACGCGTCCCGTGTGGCGATCGTCGAGAACGATTACACGAAGGATTACGCCGGACAGTTCTGCGATCGGGTCGAGATCATCACGGGTCCGATCGACACCGATCGGTATTCGCCTCGTGACAGTGGTGACGCGCAGCAAGTTATCTTGGGGTGGATCGGGAGTCAGACGACGACGGCGTATCTGGACAGGATCACGGATATTTTGGATCGCGTTGCCGAAGTTCGACCAAATGTCCGTCTGAGACTGATTGGCGCTCGCCCCGTACGGACGAAGCGGATCGAGACAGAAGCACGCCAGTGGTCGCTTGACACCGAAGTGGAAGATCTGACTGGCTGTGATGTCGGTCTTATGCCGCTTCCTGACGATCTTTGGACGCGAGGCAAGGGCGGATACAAGCTGCTGCAGTATGGGGCGGTGGGTCTGCCTGTTGTCGCGAGTCCGGTCGGTGTAAACAAAGAGATCGTCGTAGATGGTGAAACGGGATTTCTGGTTTCAGATGAGGAGGACTGGGTAAGCAGACTCATAGAGCTTGTGGACGACCCGGAACTAAGAACGCGAATGGGCCGCGCGGGTCGAGAACGGATGCTTCAACAGTTTTCTCTGGGGCACAGCAGTCGTAAGTTGATCGAGATATTGAAGCTAGGCTTAGAGGAAACGGGTCGACGTCAAACCGTTGACTCGATCTAATGATGGCAAGCGGGGAAGGATTCTGATGCGGGTTCTGATTAC
>DPVD01000281.1:0-6116 GCA_003526745.1 Candidatus Latescibacterota bacterium | reverse complement strand
GAGAGATCTGCCCTGTCCCACTGCCCTTCGACCCGATCCCGCCCCTCCCCGACCTCGCCCTCGAGGCCTTCGGCCCTGATCGCATGATGTGGGGCAGCGACTATCCGCCCGTCAGCGGTCGCGAGGGGTATGCAAGCAGCCTGGGTGTTCCGCTCGACTACTTCGGTAAGCTCAGCGAATCCGAACACGAATGGATTTTCGGTAAAGCAGCTCTAAAAATCTGGAGGTTCAACGACTAGGGAGTCAACCTCTGTAAGTACCGAACTTCACGAACCCTTCCGCATACTGACATCCAGACATCCCCGCCGTACTGTTCGCCTCCATCGCCCGGTAACGACCGATCACTTCATACGACCCAGGAAGCACGGGTTGCGCAGCCAAAGCCCCCAAAGCTTCGATCTTTCGATCGAATACGTCCGTGATGTCCACATATGTGTCGGGAAGGAACTTCGACACCGATGCGGTCCCGCTGGTGGTCTCGTACATGTAAATCTGTGGGCGAGGACAAGGTTCGGACTCTGCGACGATGCCTCTCGACCCGCAGTACGAGCATCCGAAGATCACCGCACGCGTAGTCTCAACATGATCAGGGTGCGTGATGTCGTCTTTCCAATGTGTTAGAACGACATCCGGGCGAAAAGCCCTGATGGCTTCGAGGATCGCCAGCTTCCGGTCTTCACCGATCTCGAGCGGGCTGTCTCCCCAGTCGAAAACGTCGAAGCTTGCTCCGACGATGTCGGCCGCTTTCCGAATCTCTTCCGCCCGTATCGCCTTGACCTCCTCGATCGTCGGCCTATGCTTTCGATCCCACAGAGCGGTCGACTCACAGCGTTCACCATAAGTGAGATCGTGGACGTGCACGGTCGCCCCCGCCTCGGCAAATTTCATGATCGCCCCACCCGACCTGGAGCAGAAATCAGCCGCGTGGGCACTAAAAACGAGCACTCTCTGATCCTGAGTGATCATTGCCTTACTTCGGGATAGTGCTCCTGCCATTCGGGAAGTGACCCCTCATCCTCTGGGTCGTAGCCGAGCTCTTCTCGAGCGTTCGTCAGGTCCCACTTCTCCTCGGCACCCTTCGACACCCCGTAGTAGATGCCGAACCGGATTGACTTCGTTTCGATGCATCGCCAAGTCAACTGGGCACAATCACGGGGACTGAGCCATCTCGATTGCCCCGGCTCGTATCTCTTTCCCGGCTCGTCAAGACCGTTGAAGTTAGCGATCCTCAGGCAAAACACTCGCATCCCGTGTGCATCCGAATAGAAACGTCCCAGAGCTTCTGAAAATGCCTTGCCGGCACCGTAGATACCGTCCGGTCGAACAGGTAACTCTGGCTTCGAAAGTATCCCCTCCTTCTCGTTCAGCCCCGTCACGTGGTTCGTGCTCGCAAACACGACAATCTGGACCCTATTGAGCCGGCAGGCTTCATAGATGTTGTAGCAGGACTTCATATCCACATCGAAGGTGAGCCGTGCGAGCGAGGCCTGGGTGGCCCCACGTGTTCGGTTGAATATCGCACAATGGGCGACAGCGTCGACCCCTCGCGTTGCTTCCAACACGCTTTCGAAGTCGGAAACATCACCGATCACAACCTCTTCCGTGTCATCAATGTCTTCAGGGACCGTATGGTGCAGCAGCAGACGAAGGTCGTACCGATCCTTCAGGTGCCTGCGAAGAGCACCACCGACCTTGCCGGCGGCACCCGTAATCAGTAATCTCTTACGCTGAGCCATTGAACTCCTCTTTTCAGCCAGTGAAGGGAATGCATGTCCAGATCAGAAATAGACCCGAACTGGATCGTCGATCTCGCTCGACGCGCCGGTGAAATCGCAGCCACATTCTTCGGGAAGACAACCGGCCAACTCAAGGCGGACAAGTCTTGGGTAACGGAAGCCGACCTGGCGGTGGAACTATACCTAAGGGCTGCCATTGAGGAAAAGCGTCCCCAAGATGAGATCATCGGCGAGGAAGGCGAAAAGGAAATCGATCCCTCAGCAGAGTTTGTCTGGGCGCTGGACCCGATAGACGGCACACGCGTCTTCAACCACGGGCTCCCAGTCTGGGGCGTCTCGATCGGAGTCCTCTGTAACGACGAACCCGTTCTCGGAGCCTTTGTCGCACCGGCACTCGGAGACCTGTATCACACAGACGGAGATCAGGCCTACCTGAACGGCGAACCGTTGACAATACCCGAACCCGTGATTGACGAGAATGCTCTGTTCCTGGTCAGCGAGGACGCCTACAAGAATCGGGTTATCGACTATCCGGGCAAGGTGCTCAGTCTCGGTTCTGCCGCTGCGCACCTATGCTACGTAGCGAAAGGCAGCGCCGTCGGTGCCATGGACACGGCAGGTGTGTGGGACTATGCCGGGGGGGCTGCCATCCTAAGATCTCAAGGCATACAATGTCGCCATACCTCCGGCGATGCGGTAGACTTTGCGTCGCTATACGATGGTCGCCAGGTCGAGATCCCGACACTGATCGCACCAGAGAGCTGCTTCGAGGTCCTACGTCGGGCGGTAACCTAAGCGAGAATTTACCGAACGCAAAAAGGGGAACCTCTCCAAGAGACTCCCCTTTTCTGTTTCTGGTCCATAGTCAGATCTAATTTGGCTCGTACTCCGGGAAGGCCGGTGCCAGCATGTAGGCACAGTCTTCGTGACAGGTGTTACACATCGGCACGAGCTCACGAAACTCTTTGACCGACGCGTTCACGTTGCCTGCCCTGGCGTGCCCGGCCAACGCCAGGGCGCGCTGCTGAGCTTCTTTGTTATAGTTGATATACTTCGACTTGTGATCCGGAGGATAAAGGTCGATAACAGTCGCCCAATTCGCCTGCATCCTCTTGGCGTCGGCCTCAACACCCTCCAACGACCGATTCTTGAGAACCGCCATGATCCTATCCGTGCTGATCTTGATCTCACGCATCTTCGCACGCCGGGTTGGCAGGTTGTTATCCGTGTCGTGACTGCCTCCCCCCTCGCACGCCCAGAAAACCGCTGACAGTGCGAGAACACCGATCGATGCCACAACTAGGCGCAGGCGCTTGTTCATCCGTGTCTCCTCCAAATGGTCCGGCCGGCCGAACGCCTGCCGAAACGTTAAAACGCTGTTAAGTCATATCCTGTAAAACCGAAATCATGATAAGCCCCGCCTATGGACAAGTCAAGATTGGCCCCTCTTACCGTTGGTCCGACGCTCGTCGCTAGCAGCCGACTCGAGCTTACCCCTCAAAATCTGGTCCTTCTTCGACTTCAGCCAGCGATTCAGGGGCGGGTAGACATACATTAGGAGGCCGGACAGGCAGATCAGCAGGGTCAGAATCGACACAGCGTCGGTGAAGTAATAGTAGCGGTGTCCCAGCCCAAGGAACGTGCCCGTATGAAGGGCCAGCAAGACCTTCCGCCAGGGATCGTAGTGGACCATTCCAAGTGAGGTGATGGCCATCAGTGCGAGCAGGAACAACCCAACCAAACCCGTCCAATAGTGAATACTCCGGTTGTGACGAAAGGCAGCGTTGATCGTCGTACGGTCGCCCACCAGATACTCGATCGAGGACAGATCCTGCATCTGCTTCTCGAGGAGTGCGTTCCGCTTCTCCAGTTCGTCACGCTTGAGGATCAGCTCCATCAATTCGCCGACCTGCTCGACCAGCTCACGCACGAAGATTTCGTCATCGTGCGTGAAGTATCCTGGATCCGTCTGCTTGTTCAGAAGCTGTAGGACGCCGATACTGCGACCGCGACGATTCTTTAGGGGGATGCACAGGATACTCTGCGTCGCATAGCCGGTCTTCTTGTCAGTGCTCCCAGTAAACCGACCGTCCACTTGTGTGTCCCGAACGTTCAGAACCTCGGAATTCTGGAAAACGTGCCCTGCGATCCCCTCGTCGCTCCGAATACGAATCTGCTGCCCCTCGAGCGACAGGATCGCCTCATCTGCTTGGCCGTCGGTCCGAACGGCAAGGTGCGTATACAACTCGTCCGTCATCTTGTCGTGGAAGAAGATCGAGCATCGATCCGCATCGAGGTAATGTCCGACGGCGAGCGCAATGCTATTGATCAATTCCTCTTGGTCTGAGGTGGCGGACATCATCCTGCCGATCATCAGGAGTAGCTCGAGACGCTCGACACGCGTTCGAAGCTCGTTGACCAGAACTTCAGATTCTTCTTCCGCCATAGCTCTCCCGTATTGCTACCAACTGTCCAAACTCGGTTCTGTCCTGAAGACAGACCTTTTCAGTTCCGAAGTGTAGGTTCCGAAGGCCAGTTCGAGCGTGCTCAGGTTGTCTGGCCTAGATGTCTCCGGTTTCTTGCCGGATTGCAAACAATCCGGCAAGATCACACGAATTTGATAGCGCCGAAGCAACCGGCTTCTGACAGATTACATCCACACCATTCAAAGCCGCAAGCTCGACGCGCAGGCGATGTGTATCCGCTTGAGTGACGACATCGACAAAGTCGAGATCGACCGAACGGAACATTTTGTCTGCGTCTTTATTTACGTATCACCGACCGAGTACTCTTAAGACGCGCCTGACAGGGCGTCCGGATTCCGGTCGCACGGCGCCGTGCCCCCCCTTCAACCTCTCGCCACTCTATAGGTGGTTACGGGCGAAATAGCCGCATCCGATGCGGCCCCCGTAGAGTGGACACCTCGTTTAGGCAACCTGGTTCAGACACTCCTCGTAGGCCGCAAACCGTTCGCCCTCGGTCTCCTCAGGATCGACGAGTTTCAACCACATCGCCTGATCCTTTTTATCTCCGCTAAGCTTTCGACGGCTCCCGAGGTTCGAGGGGTCGGGACCCGACCATACGACGTTTCCGTCCTGGAGAAAGATGTATTCGCCGCGATGCCGGTCGATCAGTTCCTTAGACTTCTCCCGATAGAATAGCGCCTGCTCGCAGGTTGTGCGCCTCCATCTATCGACCGTGGTCTCCGAGTCCGTCGCTTCGGAGTCAAACTCGGCCAGCGGTCCTTCAACCTCGCTCTCGAAATCAACCTCATTTAGGTCGACCGTCCCGAATCCGTTTCTTGCTGCGATCAACAGGTGGTTCCGATCACGTCTGAACGGAGGCGTAGGCCAGTCTGATGCCGGGTCATGTCCCATCAGATGTGTTCCACACGCATCGGTGGCCGTCACCTGATCACCCGCAATCAGGGTGTCGCAGATTCGTCCCTCACCATCCCACTCCCGCCCCCACTGTCCCGTCAACGCGTCCACAATGTTCAGACACGGGTCCGTGATCTTGCCAAGATCAGGCAGCACATAGGACAACCGGATAAAGTGGTGATAGTAGGATCGTGTCCTGCCCTTCGGTGGAGTGATCGGTGGAAGCCCGAAGAGGTTCTTCATACAGAGCGTCACCCCCATGAACAGATGGTTCTTCATCTTCGAGACAGACACAACCTCAGCCCCCTCGAAACATCCGCTCAGCTCATAGCAGTCGAACATCAGACCCCCCCCAGGAACCTCGTAGGTCTGGATCGGGTCGGCGTTCGAATCGACAAAATCAGCATCAAATTCGCGGAGGATGTGGGCGTAGTTGAAGTTGTCACCCATCAGGTGTTCGGGCGTGTAAGGGTTCGTGTCCGTCACGGTCAGCTGCGCCGTTGTCCGTTCTCGAAGGAGTCGGAGCACACACCGGCAGACAACTTCGTCGACGAGTTCGCGTCGACGTCCCGCGAAATAGTGAAGCCGGTCAGGCAACTTCATCATGTTAAACTTGAGAACGATTCGATCCGCAGATTCCAATCGGGACCATGTTCGATCGAGCGGATCCGTGATCCGTCTGAGCGTCTCGTAGATCTCCTCCTCCGAGGCGCGATGATAACAGTAGCCTGCACGAACCTTGTAGTCCTTCGCCATCTTTCCTCCTACCAGTCCTTTCCCCACGTCAGCTGCAGCGACGGCAGCACCTGACCATCTGGGCTCTCACCAAAACTCGACTCAAGCGAAAACCTCGGTAGCAGTTCGTACTCGACAGAAAACTCCCGCCCCTGACCGATCTGGTCTTCATAAGTCACAAACAGCTTGTCGTTGATGTACTTCCCGACACGAACACGATCGATCGAGGACCCCGTTCCCATCTCGACCTGAACCATGTCCAGAT
>DPVD01000011.1:0-7775 GCA_003526745.1 Candidatus Latescibacterota bacterium | reverse complement strand
TGCATACGATCGCGATCCCGGCAAGCCCCTCTGCCACCGCCATCTCAGAGTAGTAGCCCATCGCTCCCTGGTGCGTCACATTTCGGATCAGCGCCCATCCGATCCCGACGTTCTTTGCCTTCTCAATCACGGCACGCATGGCCTGAACCGTCGGGATCGGGCCAAGACCCCGGTCCGCATCCATGAAGAGGACGGCGGGCGACTCCCTAAGGATTTTGGTGTCCGGAGATGGGTTCATCCAGCCCTTCTCGATCATGTCGAGGTAACCAGGGATTCTCTGTACACCGTGCGAGTCGACACCCCTTAGGTTAGCCCATACGAGGACGTCAGCTTGGATTGCTGCATCTTCGGGCGGCAGGCCGGCTTTCTCGAAAGCCTGCGCGGTGAATGCGGTGAGTATCTTGTGGTCGATTCTGGGGTCCGACATACGATCGGTCCGGGGTTCCGTCCGTTGGTCAGCCTACGTGCCGGGCTACCTTGACTTTGGATAATGGATGGGCTATGATGCCCGCCTTGGAGCCAATTTCTAGGCCATCTGCGGTCGCGATGCAAGCTAGTACGGTCGTCCGTAGGCGTCAAGACGTATGTGATTTGTTATGAGGTGTTTATGAGTTCTGCCTTGATCGATGTAAATGAAATCAGGCAACAGGATTTCGATCACGTTTGGCATCCGATGATGCAGCACGAGGGGATGGCCCCCGGTGACCTGATGGTCGTTGTGTCTGGGGACGGATGTGAAGTCACGGATGCTGACGGTAAGACGTATCTGGATGCCTACGCCGGGATCTGGAACGTGAACGTCGGGTATGGTCGTCAGGAGATCATCGACGCCGTCAACGTGCAGATGCAGGAGCTTGCGTTCTACCCGCAGACGCAGATCAGCGTTCCTGCTGCCAGACTTGCTGCACGGCTCGCGGAGCTGCTTCCTGGTGACCTGAACCATCTGTTCTTCGTGAACAGCGGCTCAGAGGCGAATGAGACTGCGATCAAGGTCGCGCGTCAATACGGACGGCTTACACATCCCGGTGAGAATCGCTATAAGATCATCTGTCGCTACCAGGGATACCACGGTTTCACGATGGGTGCGATGTCAGCGACGGGGCAGACGTTGAGACGGTCGCAGTACGAGCCGCTCGCCCCCGGGTTCGTTCACGTAGAGCCGCCGAGTGGAAGTGCACACGGACCGGACGAGATTGCCCAGGTGATCGAGCGGGAGGGTCCGGATACTGTTGCCGCGATTCTGGCTGAGCCGATCATCGGTGGTGGCGGCGTGCTTGTACCGCCAGACGAATATCTGCCCGGGCTCAGAGAGCTGTGCGATCAATACGGTCTGCTGTTGATGCTGGATGAGGTGATCACAGGGTTCGGACGAACGGGCAAGCTGTTTGCGTGCGAGCATTGGGGTGTTGTTCCTGACGTGATGCAGATCGCGAAGGGACTGTCCAGCGGATACCTCCCGATCGGTGCTTGTGCAGTATCAGACAAGGTTTTCGATGCCTTTAAGGGCACGCCGGACGAGTATAAAGAGTTCTCGCAGGTGTCAACCTATGGCGGACACCCCGCCTGTTGCGCGGCTGCGCTCGCGAATCTGGACATCCTCACGGGGGAACGGCTCTGGGAGAACTCGGCAGAGGTCGGAGCACATCTTCTCGATCGGTTGCAGGAAATCTCGTCGCCGCTTATCAAAGAGGTCCGCGGGAAGGGTCTGATGATCGCGGTCGAGCTGCAGAATGAGGATGGTTCGGAGCTGGATGCCGCGAGGACGGGAGCCTTCGGGAAGGCGCTGCGGAATGCAGGCGTGATCACGGGAAAGATGAGTCATGTGAGACCGGGATCGGAACCCGTCTTTACGATGTCACCACCGCTGATTTTAAAAGCCGAGCAGGCGGACAAGGTGGCTGCGGCTTTCGTGACGGCGTTGAGAGCCATAAGTCAGTGATAATTGACAAGCGTAAAAAGAAGGGGTGTGAAAAGCTTTGAATGAAATGCTGAAGGAGACATACGAGCATAGTCTTCGTCTGCGGAAAGAGATGGAGGCGTGGATCGATCAGTCGAGGCTGATGGATCCGCCGAGCAGGTACGGTGGTGGTGAGGACGAGGCCAACTATGCGCTGGCGTGGTTCCCTCATTATCTGGTTACGCAGAGCGCTTCCGTGGGTGAGCACTTTGTGAAACTGCGAGACCTGCTGAGTGGGTGGGTCGATAGAGAGTGTCACCATGGGTACGAGCAGGAGGCGGAGGCACACCACGGTACCGAGCCGTTTCTCCTGTTTCTGCCGCGGTTTCTCGGGCTGTTTCCGGATGACAAGAAGGCTCAATCGCTGCTGATCGATGCTGCGCACCACATCGGGAACTGGGTCGAGGGAGTTCCGGCGTGGTTCAACTGGGAAGAGAATCACTTTGTCGGATACCGGATCGGGTCTGTCGACGTGGAGAACACGGCTGAGACGCGGGTTGAACTGGCAGAGCACTTCCGGTTCATACACATCGCACTCGCGGCCCATCGTGTGACGGGAGACGGTCGGTATCTGGACTGGGCGGTTGGATACGGCCGGAAGCGAGCACAGCAGATCAGTGCGGTCGAAGAGGATCGGCTTCCCGTGATGTGGGACCACTCTGGGCGACCGATCCACCAGGAAGAGCTGGTTAAGGCACAAGGCGGCATGGCGGCGCAGAACCATCACGTTGCGGGGGACCCACTGGTCGGTGTAGAGGTGCTGCTTGCGAGTGGGGCTGTCTACGCACTCGGTGACCTGTTCCGTGAAACGGGAGAGAGCGTTTTCTCTGACGCAGCGAAACGGATCGTTGAACCGATGGTAGATCAGCTTCTCGATCCCTATTGCGATCCGGGCGCCGCCGCAATTCTCTACTATCGCTGGACCTTCGGTGACTTGTCACTCGATACGAGGATCAAGAGCAAGATCGATGAGCTGCCGGGAGAAGAGAATGGTGAGCTCACGATGATGTTCCCTGAGCGTCGTAAACGAGTATGGCAGGGGGTCGGGAAACGGGCGGACATGACGTTCTGGGGCACGTGGCAGGAGGACGGATCAGCCAGTCCTACTCAGGAGCCGAGCACGTCAACCCTGGCGCTGGCATACCACCTGACTGGTGATCTCGATTTCGCACGGCGTAGCTTCAAGCAGGCTGCGCGGAAGCTGACGATGGCGCGAAGAGTATTGCGAGGGGGGCGAGAACACGCGGACATGGGGGGCGGTGTGTGCTCGGCCGCAGCGGGTCACGGGAGGAATTGGGGATGGGGTGCTGTGACGGGCTGTTACGGTCCGCTGATGCTCGGGACACGAGAGATCAAGGGAGCGGTGGAGCCGACGGTGCGAGTGGAGTCGCGTGGTCAGATGCGGGTGCCGGACGATGTTGTGACACTGGTTCGTCCGAACTGCAGCGGCGAGTCAAAGCTGATTGTTTACAACGGTGGATCGAATGCACAGAAGATGACGATCCACGCAGAGACGGCGATTCCTGTGACCGTTGAGCCGGGTCAGGTGATCGAGATCCAGGTAGATGAGAAGTGAACTATCGTCCGTTGGGGGATACGGGTTTAAGTGTCTCGGAGATCGGGATTGGTGCGTTTCCGATCTCCGGGATGCAGAAGCAAGCAGATGGATCGATGCACGGGTGGTCCGGTGTCGAAGATGACGAGTCTGTGGCCCTGATCCATCGCGCCGGAGAGCTTGGGGTGAACCTGATCGATTCCGCTGAGGGGTATGGGAACGGCCACAGTGAAGTGATAACGGGACGGGCGCTTAAGGGACGCCGAGACAAGTGGGTCGTCGCGACGAAGGTGCAGCCGAACCATGGAATCGATGCAAACACAGCGGATGGGGCTGCTGCGCGGAAGCGTATCCGAGAAGCTTGCGAAGACAGCCTGAAGCGTCTCGAAATGGAGACGATCGATCTCTACCAGCTACACGCAATCCCACATCAATGGGCAATGCCATATGTGATGGACGAGTTTGCCAAGCTCAAGGCCGAAGGTAAGGTTCGCTGGTATGGCATATCGACAAACAACCAGGAGGCGATCGAGACGCTCAGGACGTATGGTCCCTTGGACGTACTTCAGATCGGTTACAATATGATCGAGCGGTCGGCAGATGAACTGTTGAGCTGGGCGAAGGGCCAGAGCATCGGAACATTGATCCGCGTTCCACTGGCCAAGGGGATGTTGACCGGGAAATACTTCGGATCGAATGCGGAGACGCTTCCTGAGGGTGATGTTCGATACGAGCGGTTTCAGAAGGAAGAAACCAAAGCTGGGCTGGCTCGACTCCCAGAGTTGGCGTTTCTTCAGACGGAGAGACGTTCGATGGTTCAGACAGCTTTACGGTTCGTCCTTGATCATCCGGGTGTGACGTGCGCGATAGCGGGCGCGAAGAACCGTGAACAGATCGAACACAATGTGGCTTCGTCGGAGTTGGCCTCGTTGACAGAGGAAGATTTGGGTAAGGCGTTGCCGATTGCTGAAGATATAACGACCCCGGGGTGGATATAGAGTCGGATGGCGATAAGCACGAACAATCTCGGATACGGGAACACGTAAGCGCCATCCCCTGGCGGCGTGGTTCTGATGAGGACGAAGATGACGATCGCGTTTCGGTTCCCGCTCTGGTGAGCGGTCTTGCGAAAACGCGGTTCGTAAGCGGAGCACGAGACAAAATATGAAGATCACTGCACTGAAGACATTCGTTCATTCTGCCGGAAACACCTTTGTGAAGGTGGAGACCGAAGACGGGCTGTATGGTATCGGCGAGGCCGGTTTGAAGCAACGAGGCCGGGCGATCGCCGAGGTAGTCAAAGGGTTCGAGCCAGACCTGATTGGCGCCGACGCCTCGCGTATCGAGCATCTGTGGCAGGTGATGTTTCGGGGTGGGTTCTTTCCTGGGGGTGTGGTGCAGTCAGCAGCTGTGAGCGCGGTGGACATCGCGCTGTGGGATCTGAAGGGGAAGCGTCTTGGCGTTCCTGTATACGATCTGCTGGGCGGTCTGACGAGGGAGAAGGTCGCGTGCTACCCGCATATCGGGGAGCGGGACGCTCTTGATCGACTCGTGGCAAACTGCCAGCTGAGACAGTCAGAGGGTTGGTTGTTCGCGCGATGGGGGATGAGTGATCCCAAAGGAGATGCCGGCGCTTTCGAGCCCAGACGCGCGGTCAACTATGGGATTGAACAGGTCAAGGCCGTTCGGGAAGCTTGTGGTGACGAGTTTGGTATATGTGTGGACGTGCACACGAGGCTGGATCCGACTTGGGCGATCCAGTTCTGCAATGCTGTCGAAACTTATCGGCCCTTCTTCATCGAAGACCCGATTCGGAGTGAGGGCACGCAGGCGCTCAGGCTGGTCAGGCAACAGACCTCCGTGCCGATCGCAGTCGGTGAACAATGGGATAGCAAGTGGGCGTTCCAGCAGGTTATCGAAGAAGATTTGATGGACTACTGTCGTGTGGATCTCTGCATCGCAGGAGGACTCACGGAAGCGAAGAAGATCGCAGGTATGTGTGAGACGCACTACATCCATCTCGCGCCTCACAACCCACTGGGACCGGTCTCGACAGCGGCCTGTCTGCATCTCTGTCTGTCGTCGCCGCTCGTGGGTGTGCAGGAGTTGCCGAGGATACCGGGGACAACGCTCACCGATGTGCTCCCCAGTCAGGTACCCTACGAAGCGGGACATCTGCTGGTCCCTGAAGGACCAGGCCTTGGTGTGGAGTTCAACGAGGAAGCGTTCGAGGCCGTTGAGCCTTACAAGGCCGGAAAAGGGAATTACTTTCTGAGGGATGATGGGAGCTATACGAACTGGTAGCGGTGTCAAATGACAAGTTTGAAACGACCCGTCGTCGCGCAAGTGTTAAGGCGTGAAAGGCAGGTGTTAAGGGCGATCTGGTGGCGATAAAGATCGGGGTCATAGGGTGTGGGCGGATTCTGAATGCGCATTTGCGCGGGTTCAGGATTCTGCAGGAGGCGGGCTACGAGGATCTGTTTCAGATCACGGCTCTGTGCGCGCGTAAGGAAGAGGATGCGCTTAGATTCCGTAAGCGGGGCGAAGGACCATCGCCGCGACCGAATCCGATTGAGACACCGGGAGATCCTCTGAACACACCGCACATGTATGTGGACGATCTGCACCCGGAGTTGGAGGTTGCGGTCTACACGGATTACAAGGAGATGCTCCAGTCGGGTGACGTCGATGCTGTGGTGGTTTATACGGGTCACGACAGCCACCATACGATCGCGATCGATGCGATGCGAGCCGGGAAGGATGTGGCCGTCGAGAAGGCCATGGCGATTTCTGTGAAAGCGGCCTTGGCTATGTGTGAAGCTGCGGACGTGACCGGTCGTGTCCTGTCGGTCGACGAGAATGTCCACTTCGGCGCAGGGACCGTTGCTTCACGCTGGGCAATCGAGCAGGGTCTGATAGGTGATGTCCAGATGGTCTACAGAGGGGTCATCGGATTTCCCTCACATCGCCCGGATCTTGCGACTGCGCGGACAGCCTGGCGGCATTCGAAGCTCGGGTCTGGTGGAGGTGTCTCAATCGATCTTGGGGTCCACCTGTTCAACGGCATCCGAACGATGTGCGGGCCCGTGACCTCTGTCAGCGCGACCTGGCAAATCCTCGAGCCTGTCCGGGTCCTGCTGACGGATGACGATTCGGCGGTGGCTGAAGAAGTTCCGAACGAAGTGGACGACGCGTTTTTCGCAAACTTCAGGCTAGACCGTGGAGGACAAGGGCACGCAGCGGTTGCAAGGAGTACCCACGGAAGACAGATTGGTGTACCAGGAGGGACGAATATATTCGGGACGCGGGGGGCTATAAGCGACGGCAGTTACTATTGCGATGATGGCTCATCGGGAAGCGTGGTCGGCAAGTTCCAATCCGAAGCACCCGACCTATATGAGGCTGCATTCCCTGTGGGAATCGTAGATGCATACGCTCTCGAGCAGCTCGATTTCCTGCTGGCAATCCGGGACGGAAGTGAGCCTAAGATGAACGGGGTGGAGGGGGTGATCGATTTGGCTCTGAGTTATGCGATACTGGAGTCGGGTCTTCTTGGACGTGAAGTTACACTCGAAGAGATGCTGTCTGGTGAGGTCGATGGGTATCAGTGTGAGATTGATCAGCACTATGGGTTGTAGTCAGTTTGACTAATTGGTTGGGTCACCGCAATGTCTTAAGGGATTGTTGGAGGTCAGGGTCGTTAGGGATTTTATTCAGTCCATCCCTGTAAAGCCCAATTGCCTCCCTGTGTCGGTTCTGAGCTACGAGGAGTGCTCCGTATTGTAGGTAGTGCCTTGTCTCAGTTGGCTCCAAATTAATGGCTTCTTTTAGCAGGCGACCTGCTTCCTCATGAATTCCATTCTCGGCCAGCGTTACGCCTAGGATGTGCCGCAGTTCCGTGCTCTTAGGGTTCTTTTCGATACCTTTCCTCCAAGAATTTAGTCCCTCTACCACACGACCCAGCTCGATCAGAGCCACACCGTGGTTCTGATGGATCGATTCATCCCGAAGACCCATCCGCATGCCCGCATTCCAGTATCGTACCGCAGCCTCCCTGTCTCCGGTTCTGTAGGCGCGTCTAGCAAGAGAGCGCATCTGCTCGGGTAGACGGTCGAACGTCACTGGAAGGTTATGGTGGGTAAGTTCCCTAAAGGCCGCTACGAGAAGTTTTTCTGCTCCCTCGCTGCGAATCAGGGTGCCAGGGTTCTGCAAGTCCATGAATGCAGCGCTGGAGTAGGTTAGCCCGGCTTTCGACAACGCACC
>DPVD01000185.1:436-16359 GCA_003526745.1 Candidatus Latescibacterota bacterium | reverse complement strand
CACCCGGGTGAGCCAGTTGTCAGGGGCGTATTCGCTTAGGTAGATGGCCGCCGCTACGCCCAGTGGAATGGAAATGATCAAGGCCACCGTGACGAGCCAGATCGTCCCAAGCAACGCGGGGAAGACGCCACCGGCCGTCATGCCATCGACCGGATTGTCTAGCAGAAAGTCCAGGGTAACGACGGATCCGCCCTTGTAGATCAGCATCCCAAGAATCACGAGGACCGGGAGAATCAGCAGCCCTGTCATCAGACCGAACAGGGCCCGAAACAACGCCTGGGTCCGGGTGTTTCTCGCATTCAGATCGGTCGATTCGAACAAGATCCCTATCCTTCGCGCACCCCACGGACGATCAGGTCGGCGGTGAGATTGATGATGAATGTGATGATGAACAGGAAGATACCGATCGCGAACAGCGCCTGGTAGTGATCCGATCCCACGGCCGTCTCGCCGAGTTCGGCTGCGATGGTCGCGGTCAGTGCCCGAACGGAGTCGAACACGCTGTCCGGGATATTCACCGAGTGCCCTGTGGCCATCAGGACCGCCATCGTCTCGCCGAAACCGCGTCCCACGCCCAGCAGCACCGCACCGAGTAGGCCGTTCTTCGCGGCCGGGAGGATGACCTGAACGATCATCTGCCAGCGCGTGGCCCCCATCGCTTCGGCCGCCTCGCGATACCGGTCCGGTACGGCTTTGAGCGCGTCCTCGGCGATCGACGTCATAATGGGGGCGGCCATCAACCCCAGAATGAGGCCGGCGTTCAGGACGGTCAGCCCTACGGGCACGTCGAAGATTTGAATGATGAGGGGATTCATGATCGTGAGACCGATGAACCCCCAAACGACCGACGGAATCGCAGCTAGGAGCTCCACGAGGACCTTCAAGAATTCACGGGTCTTCCCGGTCGCGAACTCGGCGATGAAGATGGCGCCACCCAAGGAGAAAGGGATGGCGACGATCATCGCCAGACCGGTGACGCTCGCCGTGCCTGCGATCAAAGCAAGAATGCCGTATTCGGGGGCATCCTCATCGCTCGGGAACCAGTAGGGCGTCGTAAAGAACTCCGTCCAGTCCATCTTCCAGATGAAGGCGTAGCCTTCCTTCGTGATGAACACGAAGATACCGACGATGAAGACGATCGCCGAGATGCCGCAGATGAACACCAGCACCTGAATGGCTTTATCGATATACCAATCCGCGTTGCGGCGATCGATGTTCGGCGCGTGAGGCACGTCGTGAACCGGTCCGGTGTCGCTCACGTTGGTGGCACCTCGTCGCCGTGCATCGTGGCCATCAGGTCCTCGACCTGGTGGACGAGTGCTCGGTAGAGATGCTCGAGCTCTTCGGTGGTCGCACCCCCGTCGGAAGTCGGCGTCCCATCGACCTCCCACTCCAGCGCGATCGTCTGGTAGGGGATCGTTTCGACATACGACCTCACTGTGCCCTGCAGGCTCACGATGACGTGGAATCCACTGAGATCGGCGGCCGGATCGAGAGCCGTCGGGGCCAGGTCGTTCGATGAGATGCCTCGACTCTCGAGAAAGGACCCCAGGTTGGGATCCAGTGTCTCGGCAGCCTGTCGAGCGGCGCTGGAGTAGACACCGCTGTTGGGGAAGTGCTTGCGGGCAATCGCTTCGGCCATTGGCCCTAGCGTCGAGTTGCCCTCGTCGAGAAAGAGGATTTGATAGGATTTGGGTGCTTTTGGTTCACCCGTGATGGCAAAGACAGTTTCCTCGCAGATATTCCTCGCCTGGTCTACCACGCGGCAAAACCGCGTGAAGACAACCAGGTAATAGAGGAGCTCCGCAGCTGGCAGCCGTCCTTCCTCTTCAACCAGGGCTTTGAAAACACGTTCGAACCCCCGCGTGACTTCCCGCCCCTTGTCGGCATTCAGCCGCGCCTGTTCGGCGTTCCCTTCCTGGAAATCCTGTAACGCCTGACTCAGAATCGCTCGCGACGCCGTGGCCATCTGCTCCAGATCCGGACCAATCGCCTGATTTGGGCGATGGCCGATCTGGGTCGATTCCTTACAAATGGTTCCTGCATAGTCTCCGATTCGCTCCAGTTCCAGATTCACCCGCATCACCGCGGACACAAATCGAAGGTGACCGGCGCTCGGAAGATGAACGGCGAAGAACCGATGGCAGGTCTTGTCGAGATCCCGGCTCGCCCGGTTGATCGGGAGATCCCCGAGCACGACCTGATGCGCCAGCTTCTCGTCGCTCGTGAACAGAGCCCGACACGCAAGCTCGAGGGCCGTCGCGACACTCTCCGCGAGCCCGGACAGCTTCTCCCTGATGAGCGAGAGGTCCCGCTCCAGACGTTCTTCGTAATGTGTCATACCGGCAATCTCCACACCGCGCCGACAAGGGCGAGAAAACGATCTGCCTCGCCACGATGACTGCGCCGAAGCAGGCTATCTGCTATTCGCACGAAACGGCGCGCACGGGGGCATATCCCTTTTCCTGGATGATGCACTGACCCTCGTCGCTCAGGATCCAGTCGAGATAGGTCTTGATCTCGCCCTCAGGCTCGCCGTTGGTATACATGAACAGAGGACGGGCAATGGGATAGGTCCGATCGGAGGCCGTCTCTACCGATGGCGCAACGCACGACCCGTCATCCGTCGTCGCGATACACGCCATCTTGATGTGGTCCGTCGCGTAGGCCAACCCGCTGTAGCCGATCGCACACGGCGTCTTCTCCACCAGATCCACCACATCCTTCGAACCGTGCATATCGAGTGTACCCTGTCGGTATTTGCCGCCCTTCCCCAGCACAGCCTGCTGGAAATAGACATAGGTACCCGAGTTGTTCTGACGGCTCACCACGACGATCTCGTTCCCCTTGCAGCCGGGGACGTTGACCCCGAGGTCGGACCAGTTGTCGTACTCCTGACCGCGCCGGTAAATCTTGGCCAGCTGAGAAATACTCATCGAGTTGATCGGGTTGTCCGAGTGCAGGAACACGGCCAATGCATCGTAGCCGACGATGTGCTCCACGGGCGTCTGGCCCCGCTCCTTGGCCAAGTCGATCTCTTTCTGCTTCATCTGGCGGCTGGCATTAGCGATGTCGACGGTGCCGTTGATCATCGCTGCGATGCCTGTTCCGGAGCCGCCGCCGGACACAGCAATGGCCACGGCATCGGCCTTCTTGCTGTAGGCCTCGGCCCACGCTTGAGCCACGTTGACCAGAGTGTCCGAGCCCTTATTCTGAATGGCGGTTCTTGCCAGCACGTTAGCGGAATGGAACACGACAGTGAGAATGCAGGTCAGAACCATCACCGACGTTCGTTTCATTCGATCTACTCCTTGAAGGGGGTCTGATGGGCAACGGTCGTTGCCCCAAGTGTACATCGGGAATGTTACAGCCCGGTTACAGACTCTAACCGACCCCATTCTTAGCTATTCGCCACACACAAAGCGAAACGGGCAAGCCCCGGATGGGACTTGCCCACTGTTAGATGGTTTGGCTTTTTGGGCTGCGCCACGCCCGCCGCCGGTCACGATTGCAATTTGTTCGTTTAATCTCATTTTAGTTTCCATCCAGATACTCTGGTTCTAGTATTCTCGGTGATGACAAGGTGGAGAGAGGTCAGAGTTTGCGTAGCAGACAATCTCCAGGGTGTGAGTTACTGATTCTGTTGAAATCGGCATCAACCGCTTCAATGCGTATGCTTATTGCGGGGATGATGTGTGTCCTGCGCGGACGTTACGTCCGTGTAGTCTGAAACTAAAGGTAAACAACGTATGGATGATTTCAACCTGATCAAGGACAGGGTGGTTGCGGAGCTTCTGAAGGGCGACGTGACCGTATACCGCGATGTCGACAAACCTCTTGGCGATGATGACCGAGTGCGATCCATTATCGCTCGAATGGAAGAAGACGGGAGTTTTGGCGACATAGACTATACCGATCTAACCAGAGAAGCCGGATTTCCACATCGCAATCACACAATCGACTTAGTTCAGCTGGCCAAGGCGTATCGAACTGAGTCCTCTGAGTCTTATGGCAGCGCTGAACTGGAAGAGACCATCACTCGAGGATACGCCTACTGGGTCGATCATGACTTCTTGGGTGATAACTGGCACAACAACCAGATCTCCACACCCACTAGCCTTGTCGAGTTGATGCTTCTATTTGGTGATCGGTTGCCCGAAGAGCTCGTTGGAAAAGGGCAGCCGATCATCGGTCGCGCCCATATGCAGGCAGGAGGCGCACGACCAAGCGGAGACAGGATCGTGATTGCCGGGATCCTGGCGAAGAATCTGCTTTTCCGCGGTGAAAGAGAACAGTTCGACGACATCATTCGGTTGATCGAGGGCGAGTTGAAGTTCTCGACCGGCACCCGGGGCATGCAGCACGACTACAGCTTCCACCATCGCGGCGATCGCGTGAACAACACGACATCGTATGGCTACGGAAAGTATGCGAACGTATTCGGTGAGTGGTCATACTACGTAGCGGACACGTCGTATGCGTTCTCCGTCGACAAGATCAGTCACCTAGTCGATTACTATTTGGACGGCATCTACAAGATGCAGGTCTACGGGATCTATGCGGATGTGAGTGCGAAGAACCGCGCGATCACCCACAAAAGCACGAAATTGAAGCCTGAAGATACGCTTGAGATTGAGCGACTTTTGGAGAGCACAGACTATCGTAGGGACGAGCTTGAAGAGATCATTCGTCTGCGTAAGGGAGAGGCGAAGCCCTCGGCGTCGTTCGCGAAATTCTTCTGGCAGAGTGAACATTTCGTTTTTCAGCGGCCGACCTTCTACGCGACGGTGAGAATGTTCTCAACCCGAAACAGAAACATGGAAGTTCCTTACAACGGCCCAGGGAAGTTGACGCACCACCGGGGAGACGGGACGAACTACCTGTCGCTCAAGGGAGACGAATATCATAACATCTGGCCGGTTTACGACTGGCAAAAGATTTCCGGTGCGACGATTCTTCAAAAGCCGGTGTTGCCATCACCCAAAGAGATCCAGAAAGATGGACTTACGGAATTCGTTGGGGCGGTTACGGATGGTCTGTATGGTGCTGCAGCGTTCGACTTTAGGAGTCCACACGACCATATCGAAGCTAGGAAATCGTGGTTCTTCTTCGACGATCTCTATGTCTGCTTGGGGACCGGGATACGCACACCTCGATTCGAGGGTGGCGGTCTTGCGACTGGGAATCTGGATGTGAAACCTTCGATTATCACTACCCTGAATCAGGCGCTTCTGAGAGACGAGGTCGTCGTTTCTAGGAATGGCTCCCCGGAGAAGATGGCCCAGGGATGCCGAGAACTGACCGATGTCGAGTGGATTCACAATGGCCGGGTAGGGTATGCTTTCCCGGAGCCCGAGACTGTCCAGTTGTCCAACCAAACGGAGGAAGGTCGTTGGTCTGACATTACTGATGAGAAAAATATCTCTGATGAAGTCGTGACAGAGGACGTGTTTATGCTGTGGCTCGACCACGGTTCAAGGCCAGAAGGTGAGTCGTATCAGTATATCGTCTTGCCTGATGTGGCAGCGGCAGAGCTATCAGGTGGTGACGTCGTAAGTCGTGTCGATATCTTGCGGAACACACCCAATATTCAGGCCGTGAGGCACTCAGAGCTCAATATTTGCCAGATCGCTTTCTACGAAGGAGGAGAGGTTCAGATCACAGAAGCGACCAGCATCCGATCGGATAGCCAAGGCATGGTCATGTCTAAGATGGCTGGGGATCGGATTCTAGAGATCTCAGTATCAGACCCATCGAGACGATGTAGTCGAGCCATTCTCACTGTTTCGGGCATCTACACTTCGAATGGGAACAGCTTTGCGACTATTCCGAACGAGAGGGATCAGAGCACGATGATTCTGGTAGATTTGCCCGTTGATGTCTCCGCAGGCGATAGTGTGACGGTGAAGTTGTAAAGAGGGCGTGTGAGTAGGAAAAGCGACATCTGTATCGGCAAGCAGACGGGCCGTCCGCTGACGGAGTACGACTCTCTTGAGGAAGCTCGGGAGGGCGCCGATTACGCGAATGTCACATACAAACGCAACCTTGTCCCGTATGAGTGCGAAGTATGCAGAAAGTGGCATCTTTCACCAAAGAGCCGGATGACTCCGAGCACGAAGTGCCCGTACTGCAAGGGCGCAAACGGTCAAGTGAAAGATGCTTACCGAAATCAGCGCGAAGCCCAGTGTCGAGCAGACATTCTGGGGAAGGAGCAGGGCGTGTCGCTCAAGGCGTATCGATGTCAGTATAGCGACAAGTGGCATCTGACTCGGGACCAGAGCGTCACCCGCATTACGTAATCCATCCCCATTTCTTCAGGTTCAGGCAGCTAGCCTCGACGCTCTCCTTGGGTGAGAGCCTGCTTGCCCGGCCCTGCGTGTGTCCTCCTCAGGTTTCTGAAACGGCAAAAACTAGCAGCATTTTTTGGCCGAAGGACTAACCAACCCTCTGCACGAGACCTGAGTCACCCCACAGATATAGCTGTCGATTCTCTTCATCCGAATGCGGGTCGATTTCGTAGAACACAATCTGGCCGTCGGGATGAGCGTCGTTGACAAGCGCGCTCACGTGATACCTTATCTGATCTGATTCGGCAACGGTCTGCTCTTTCTCCCAGCTTTCACCGCCATCCTCCGATCGCCACCAAGCCACCTCGCCGCCACTACCCTCGTGATTACCGTGCATGATCACCCGAATGACACCGCTATCCTCTACAACCATGTCACCATCCTGCCGGACGACGGTGTCTGTGATTTCTACTGGTTCGGTCCACGATCCGTTCCGCCATCTTGTGAAGCGAATCCTAGCTGGCTGTCCGTATCGGAACAGCACGAGTGGGTTTCCGTCGTCGTCTATCTTGCAAACGCAATGGTTACAGCGATTCCCTTGCGAGTCGACAACGCGCGTTAACTGATCCGCTTCAGACCTCGACAGGGGTATCGGCAGCGTATCACCGGCAGCGTTCGTCCACGAATCCAACACCGTATCCCAGGTCATATAGTAGACGTTGTACCGAGTCGGTTGATGGTCCGTGTCACTGCACAGGTGATAGACATACATGCAACCGACGATTCCGTCCCTCTGCCGGGTGAACCACATGTACCAACTGTCGCGCACGCCTTCCATGTCGGAGCGGAGATTGTGCTTCAGGTAAGGCCTGGCCGCCGTGAACGTCCTCCCGTTGTCGGTTGACCGTTGGATTACCCAGTCGCTTTTGTGCCCTCCGTGTCGGTAGAAGAGGAAGATCTCGCCGTTGTCCATCTTCACGAACTGGCTATAGGTGCCGCGCTTCGACACGTTTTCCAGGACGCTCCAGCTTGATATATCCTCCGGTCGATCAGTGATTACGTGGGTCTGCTCACCTCGTCCTCTGGTGACACCAAATGGGTTGCCACCAAGGCCGTCGTGCCCTCCGTGCCCCCCAAAAGCGAGGTGCACATATCCCTCGTCATCGACGAGAAGAGCTGGCCGACCGTGGTTGTCCACTTTCTTCTGATCGGACCCGGGCTTGCCCATCAAGCTCACACCGGCTAAGACAGGCCCTTCCCACGAGCCAGACCGGTGATCGTAGGCGCACACATACGCGTCTTCCAGTGGCCCTTGGTAGGAGATGTAAGTTCGGCCGTTGAAGTACTGGGCGCACGGATGCTGCAGCGGATCGACGACGGCGCTAAAGCCGTTATCGGCGAAGTGATCTGATACGGCCACCGTGATCTCCTATCTATGACGGGTAAGACATACTGTAGGTATCAGCTGAAACACCAACGACATTCGTCGGGTAAGTCAGGTGCTATGTCCAAACCACCGATCCATTCCGTCAGCAGGCGACGATGCTCTTCCAGCGCCTGCTGAGCTGCGTCATCGACAGAAAGGTTACGTGTCTCCCCCGGATCCTTCTGCATGTCGAAGAGCTGCTCGATCGGATCGTCCTTGTAGGCGATATATTTATATCGGTTGGTCCGAATCATCTGGTGTTCATTGTTGTTGCACTCTGAGGCGACGAAAGCTCGGTCAAGCGTCTGGCCCTCCAATGCAGGCCGAAGACTTACGCCTTTGGCCCCCGAGGGAGCCCGTATTCCTGCGAAGTCACAGAGCGTGGGAAACACATCCAGACCCGACGCCAGAGATGATCTGTCCACGACGCCCGACTGCACTCCCGGACCGCTGACGATGAGCGGCACTCTCACCGATTCGTCATAGAGGAATCCCTTTCTTGTCATCGCGTGGTTAGCCATCCCTTCCCCGTGGTCCGACGTGAACAGGACGACGGTGTTGTCACGATCACCTGTGGCGTCGAGCGCAGCGAGAAGACGGGTCACTTCCGCGTCGACCATCTCGATGTGTCGCAAGTAGCTCCAGATGTAATACTGGAAGTGTCTGTGGCTCCAGTTTCCGTGTCTCGGCTCCAGACTGGCGTGCTTCTTTGCGATGCCTTCCGGCAGGGGCTCAGGGATCGATGAGAAGTTGTCGGGGAGTGGTGGCAACTCGTCGGCAAGCTCGGGGTAGGGTAGCTCGCCAGGGTCCATGCGGTTGAGACGCAGCCATTCGCAGATGTCGTGCGGCTGCATGTAAGAGGCGACCATCAGAAGCGGATTCGACGTGTCTCGTTTGTACAGATAGTTGACGCACCCGTCTGTGACGAGCGGATCGGATACTGTTCCCTGATGGCCGATCCCACTGCTGAGAACCTGGAAACCTTCGATTGAGTTCGGATAGCAGGCGGGGACGTGCCATTTGCCGGCAAAGACGGTATCGTAGCCTGCATCTCTGAAGTGTTGACCCATAGTCGGGAATTCTGGCCGGATCGAGTGCCCGTTTGTCCAGACGCCCGTCTCGCTGGTCGTTCGTGAGGTGAACAGGGAGGATCTAGACGGCGAGCAGACGGGATTGGCACAATACGACTGCGTGAGGCTTGTGCCACCGTGGACGAGTTCATCGATCGCGGGTGTGCTCACGTGTTTCTGGCCAAGCGCACCAATAGTGTCCGCGTGCTGCTGGTCCGTAATGATGAGGAGAATGTTCGGTTGGTTCATCTTGCGTGAGCCTTTCAGATCTACAAGGCGGAGTAATCGGAGAGCTACACTTGCGAGCCTGAGACGTTAGGCTCTGGTCTGAATTTCTTCGTGGTTCAAGCCTTGTCTCGCTGCTGAGCGAGCTTGTTCTTGAACGTTTCGACGGCAGTATCACTCAGCAGGTAGACCATATTATATGCCACAACCAGGACGAGCCTGTTCTGTTCGTCCAGCCAGTATTCAGTAGGCAGTTGTGCCGCACCCTTTCGAACGAAGCACCGCAGGTTGTGTCCGGCAGCTTTGTCCGTTCGGTCCGAGAACCAGAGCGTCTGATCGCGCTTGATTACCATCATTCGTTCCAGAACGTCGAAGTCGTAGTGGGTGGATTGATCTTGAGGCAGTCGTTGAACAGCATCGAAGAGACACCAATCACCCGTTGTCATCTCCTGGATCGGTGTCACAGATGATCGACCGTCGATGTAGACGGACATCCTTTTGTCTGCGATTCTCGATTCCTGGTGTGTGTCCTGATTGGGAAGGTCCTCACCTGAGGGGCCGGTGAAGGTGCTGTCGAGTTCCCAGGTGACGGGTGTCGTGAGAGCGTCGCTGAGGCAGGCGATGCGCGACGCCGTCCGGGCACCAATCCCCTCCAGTAAGGCGATTTCTGTGACGACATTCAACGAGACGCCACCACCTGAAATTGGTTGGCGTTCGATCGTCAGGTAGCCGGCATCGATGTTTCCCTTGTCATAACCGTGATTGGTCCAGACCAGATATGTGTGTGCCCAATTCTTTTCGGGATCGAAACTTGACGCTTCAGGAAGTGATGTCATCACGTCGATTCGATCGAGTGTCGAAGGCGTGATCGGGTAGTCGAGTACTTGTCTTTCTAAGGGCATTGACTCGCCTTTCATTGTTTCAGGATACGCCTCATTATCCGCTCTGGCTCAGCATGACGGTCGCGCAGGACGTGTCGCGTGCGATCTGGACAGCCAGATCTCCAAATGCTTTGTGGTGACGGTTGATCCGTTGCAGTCCCAGAATAGCCAAGTCGCTGTTTGCGGCGTATCGCTTGATTTCGTCGACTACAGAGTCGCTCAAGCTGACTTCGTATTGGCTTCCTGGAGCCTTGTCTTGTGCGATTCGGCCCACCTCGTTCCGTGCCCGCCTGATGTCGGTTTCTGAGGACCCTGTCGGCAGGATCCGCAGGAACGTCATTTTAGGATTCTGATTCCTTCGAAGACTCCCGAGGAATCGAGCCCGTTGGATGTCGTGTGTTCCGTGTCCGCCAACGGGTACGATGACCCGTTTCACTCGGGACAGATTCCAATCCGGTGGTGCCCGAAGTAGCGCGACGTCGCAATCGACAGAGCTGATCAGGTTTTCGAGGGGAGTTCCGACGTTCTCTTCCGTGATCTGCTGAAAGCCCAGTAGGATTCCTTCGCAGCGGTGTTCCCGCGATACCCGTCCGATCTCCGACCAAGGTGCGGGGGCGACAGTGATCAGAGCTTCGGGTGAGAGGTCCTCCGAGAATGAGGCCACGAGACTTTCACGGATCACGGCTTCTGCGTCGAGGAGTTGATGAGGAGGTTCACCCGGTTCCCACGACTCGGGAGGGGTCACCACAGAAAGCAGAAGGACGCGTCCGATACCGGGAGGCACCAGTGCACTTGCGACCCCGACCATGGCTGCCGCGTTCGCTGGGTTGGCGATCGGTACGAGAACGAGCGGGCTCTTGCCCCGCAGCTGTAAAAGACGTGGGTCGATCGCCTCCGCGGCGGCGTCGACTACCTGTGCACGACGTGAAAACAGGAAAAGGTAGAGTGTGCCGCCGAGGGCAAGCCAGACCAAGACGATCAGGCCGGCCGACGGGACCGTGACCCCCTGGAATAGGGACAGCGCCGCACACGTGAGGGCGCCGACAATGGGTACGGCCGGGAAGAATGGGGCTCGGACGCCCTCCCCCGGTGAGTCACTGCGTTTGCGCGCCAAAATGGTCGTGATGTGTACGAGAGCAAAGGAGACCAGAAAGATCAGACTGGCGGCGGCACCAGCCACGCCAACGTTCGGGATCGCAATAACGATAGTGACTACGAACAGAGCCGTTAGCAGGATCGCCTGGGCCGGTGTGCCCCGCTCGGTGATGTGTGCGAGGAAGTGAGGCAGTGTGCGGTCACGAGCCATCGCAAGGGCAACCCGGGACGCTGCAAAGAGGTTTGCTTGGAGGGCGGAGAGCATCGAGAGGGTCGCTGCGATGACGACAAGCCAGAATCCGACGGGGCCCAAGAAGTTCAAAGCCGCGGTCGCTATGATCGTTTCCGGATGCTTCTGACTCATCGTCTGGATTGTCTCACCCGGAGTCACGCCGACCGTGGAGACCACGAGAAGGAGGGGCACATAAATGGCTATGGCGATCCCGAGTGAATAGAGCATCGCACGAGGAAGGGTGCGGCGTGGATCGCGGACCTCGCCTGCCACGGCCGCAACAAGATCGTACCCCTGGAGCGCGATGAAGGAGAAGCCCATGGACTGAAGGAGTCCGACTGATCCACCGGCGAAGAAGGGGGACAGCATCGGACGTATCTCTGCCACCTGGTGTTGGCTGAGCGCCCAGAGGCCGCCCGCGATCAGGATTCCGAAGACGACGATCTTTCCTACCGTTTCCCACTGCCCGCCGCCGGCACTTGTGCGGATGAGGCCGATCGAGTAGATCACGACGGGCGCAAGAGACAGCAGAAGGACAGCAGATCGTTCCTCCAGCCAGGCGTGAGCCAGTCCGGCACTACTGAGGATCTCTTTGAGCAGAAGGATGGCGTAGGCCGCGAAACCGAGCGCATACAGGACGGCCGCCACGATCGATGCAAACCAAACGATCCACCCGACACCGAAGGCCGACCGGATGGTCAACACCTTCTTGGCGAAGGTGTATGTCCCACCGGATTCGGGAAAGGCTGTTGACATCTCTGAGAAGCTCGCGATAGCGAGCAACGCGATGACGCCGTTGAGTATGAATGCGAGGATGGCACTTGGGCCCGCGGCCGTGAAGGCGACACCGGCGAGCGCGAGGATACCTCCACCGACTATCGCGCCGACACCCAGACTTGTTGCCCCCATGAGGCCAATCGTGCGCCTTTGGTCTTCGATAGAATTCACAAGCTCAAAGATGGCACAAAACGAGGAACTCAGGTAGCCCGTTCAGTCTACTTGAAAGCTTGCGGTATTTGTGCAAGCCCCTTGAATTGTGCGTGCTGCGATTCGGGAACAGCTTCATCTGTCTCGCCTGTCACCCAATATCTTTTGGACGAACGATGGCAATATCCGCAACTCAGCAGATCCATGGCCCCGCCACGAATGCTGTCACGCTTCGTGCGATGATCCTGGCGGTAGTAACTGTCCTGGTCAGTGTGCTTTGGGATGAGTGGAATCCTTACTATATGGACGGTTCCAACATCAGCCGGAGCCACTTTCCCCTCGCTTTCCTCCTGCCGTATCTGCTGCTGTGCGTTGCGAATGTCGCTGTTCATCGCCTGATTCCGGGCGGTGGCCTGAGTAAACCAGAGCTTGTCGTGATTCTCGGGACGGGGTTGATCGCGATTTCGG
This sequence comes from Candidatus Latescibacterota bacterium, assembly GCA_003526745.1. Lineage (GTDB taxonomy): Bacteria > Latescibacterota > UBA2968 > UBA2968 > UBA2968 > UBA2968. The sequence continues at coordinate 3,748 of DPVD01000185.1, read as the reverse complement.
TCGCCTACGACGGTATCACAGGGCAGACGATCGGTATCATCGCCGGACCTTTCTACTTCGCCACCGCAGAGAATCGTTGGAGCATCTTCATACATGACCACATCCCGATTTGGCTCGTTCCGTCGAATGACCGCGGGGAGATGGATCTGTTCTATGAAGGGGTGCCACCCGGCCAGTCTCCGATGCTCGACGTTTGGACGACACCACTCTTCTGGTGGACCTGTCTGATCGCTGCTCTTGCCTTCGCTGTTTTTTGTCTCGTGGTCATGCTCAGGAAACAGTGGATCCAGAACGAACGGCTGTCCTATCCGCTTGTTGAAGTTGGCGATATTTTCTCCGAAACACAGTCTGGCGGAAGCTTACAGACCGTGCTTCGCTCTCCTGTGTTCTGGATCGGTTTCGGATTCGTGATGAGTCTGAAGCTGTGGAACATAGCCTCTTATTTCACTCCTGCGTTTCCGTTTATCTCGATCGAAGGACAACGGTTCACGGCGGTCCCGGACTTCCCGGTATTAATCACACGTGTGAGCTTCTACGCCATCGGATTTGGATATTTCGCTCGTCTGGAGGTGCTCCTGAGTGTCTGGTTCTTCATACTACTAACGGCGACCGAGGTTTTCGCGTTCAACAAGTTTGGCTACAGCCTTGGTGCGGCACCCTCCCAGTGGGGAAGCCAGGCCCTCGGTTACCAGAGCCTAGGTGCGCTCCTGTTTCTCGCGGCTTGGAGTCTGTGGATGGCCAGACGTCATCTCCGTGATGTCTGGGCACGCGCTGTTCACAGTGATATAACCGTGGACGACTCGCAGGAGTTACTCTCGTACCGAAGCGCATTCGTCGGATTTGTCGGATCGATCGTTTTTGTCGCGGCTTGGCTCTACACGGCAGGCATGGATCTTTGGGTGCTTGTCGTTTTCCTTCCGGTCTCTCTCCTGGCGTATCTGGGCCTTGCCCGAGTCGTCGCGGAACTCGGACTTGCGTATGTCTACTGTCCCGTGCAGCCGACGAGCTTGATGGTCAAGGTATTCGGCGCGTCTGTACTTGGGCCGGCCAGTGTGACGATGCTGTCGCTCTCGAAGTCTTTCGAGGGTATCGGAAAAGGGTTCCTGATGCCCGCCTTTGCGCAGGCCGTCAAGGCTGTCGATGGCGTTGTCCGGCCGAGACGCATCACGCTTGTCATCTGGCTTGCTCTTGGTCTTGGGTACGCGATCTCAGTTGTGGACACTCTCTACATCGGATACAATTACGGGGCATACAACCTGGGAAACATGGGGCTCAAGAAGGCCGCGCCGTCTGCCTTTAATCGTGCCGTGTCAGAGATTTTGAACCCCACACCCTTCGGGGGTAATGGGCGAGCACTTTGGGTGGGTATCGGTGCAATCGCCATGGCCATATTGACGCTTATCCGCTACCGGATGCCAACGTGGCCGTTGCACCCGATTGGACTCGCGCTGCAGGGTAGCTATGGTCTTACGAAGACGTGGATGTCGATTTTCTTCGCGTGGTTTTTCAAGACGACCCTGATATCTTTAGGAGGATCGGCCCTCTACAAGCGGGGTAAGCCCTTCTTTATCGGTCTGATAGTTGCCCAAGCCGTGAGTACGGCTTTGGTTTTTGTCGTCGACTGGTTCTGGTTCCCGGCGCAAGGTCACAACGTTCACAACTATTGATCCAAAATCTGGTAGCTGGCAGACTCAATCAGCAGGACTGTCGAAAACTGTGAGTGGGTGGGAAGGAAGCGATGAGTATACTCAAAACGTTCAACCTGTCGGGTAAGACTGCCTTGGTCACCGGCTGTCGGCGCGGGATAGGACGCGGCTTAGCACAAGCAGTTGCGGAAGCGGGGGCAGATGTAGTTGGGGTCAGCGCGTCGCTCGAGTCTTCGGGGAGCGATGTGGAAGCGGATGTCACGTCTGTTGGTCGAGCTTTCAGCGGATACGCTTGTGACTTTACCGATCGGGACAGTCTCTATGCGTTCGTCGAACGGGTCAAGGTGAACCATCAGATCGATATCCTTGTGAATAATGCGGGTACGATACTCCGGCAGCCAGCAGCGGAGCATCCCGACGAATACTGGGACAAGGTGATCGAGGTGAATCTGAATGCCCAGTTCATCCTTGCTCGAGAATTCGGGAAAGACATGTTGGCGCGTGGGTCGGGCAAGATCGTCTTCACAGCGTCGCTGCTGAGCTTCCAGGGTGGGATCACCGTGCCGGGCTATGCCGCGAGCAAAGGTGGAATCGCTACGCTGACGATGGCGCTTTCGAACGAGTGGGCCGGTCAGGGCGTGAATGTCAATGCGATCGCGCCAGGCTACATCGCGACAGACAACACACGGGCTCTCCAGGACGACGCGACACGCACAGAGCAGATTCTGGCGCGAGTCCCCGCAGGGCGTTGGGGGAGTCCAGACGACTTGAAAGGCGCGGTCGTCTTCCTGTGTTCAGATGCTTCAAGCTTTGTGAACGGTGTGGTCCTGCCGGTCGATGGCGGATGGATGGGCAGATGAAATCTGCACGCTGAGGAGTAACCGACACCCCAAGGTCTGTGGCTCCCATGGTAGATGTATGGGAGATTTTTCTCTATGTGAGCCCTTCATGCTTCGTTTTATCGTTCTGCGCGTGTATGCGTAGAGTGTCGATCGGAATCGGATACTAATATGAAAGGTTGCCCACCATGCTTTCTGAAATCTATACGGTCGCGAAGCTCAAGGAAGTGCTGGCCGATGCGTGGCATCCGTATCCGAAGGCCAGGGAACGCGAGAGATGGGACGCCTTGCCTGAGGGGCTGAGACAGGTCTATGTCGCACGCGGCGAATCTGTGCTTGACCAGGAATGGTCGAGTCTCTCCGCCTCTCTCTTCCTCGACTTCGCGAGAACGGGTAATCGGACACGTTTCCAGGCTGAACGGAACAAACGACGAAACGCTCTGGGTCAACTCTTGCTTGCCGAGTGCGTGGAAGGCAAGGGCAGGTTCCTAGACCAGATCGTCAACGGTGTCTGGGCGACGTGTGAGGAGACCTACTGGGGCGTGCCCGCACACCTCAGTCTGCAAGAGGCAGGGCGAGGTCTGCCCGATGCGGCTGAGCCGACCGTGGACCTGTTCGCGGCGGAGACCTCGGCGCTGCTGGCCTGGACACATTACTTGATCGATAAGAGTCTGGACGATGTGTCGCCTCTGGTGCGCCCACGGATCGAGCTCGAGATAGATCGACGTATGCTGACGCCACTGCTCGAACGGGAAGACTTCTGGTGGATGGGTCTGAAACCAAGGCCCGATGGTCGTCGCGTCAACAACTGGAACCCCTGGATCAAC
>DPVD01000185.1:0-158 GCA_003526745.1 Candidatus Latescibacterota bacterium | reverse complement strand
AACAACTGGAACCCCTGGATCAACTCGAACTGGCTGACCTCGTTCCTTCTGATCGAGAGAGACCGGGATCGGCGAGCGGAAGGGGTGGCGAAGAGCGTCCGGTCGCTTGATCAGTTTATCGAACCCTACCCCGTCGATGGCGGCTGTGACGAGGGGGC
>DPVD01000239.1:0-2876 GCA_003526745.1 Candidatus Latescibacterota bacterium | reverse complement strand
GACCCCGCTTGGATGGGGGATCCGTTGTTTCATTCAGCTCGGCCAAGAACCGGTTCAACTCCTGTGTGGAGATCCGCCGAGACCGGCGATCGTGCACGGTCAAGGCCGTATCGATCGCACGCCACGTCCGCTGGCCGGTCACGCCTGACGTAAAAACAACGGGATAGGGCGACAGGAACGGAAAGCGCTTCAGGATCTTCTGCCGATGAGCTTCAGAGGTATTACTGTCCTTCTCGATCACATCCCACTTATTAACACAGATCACCAGACCCTTTCCGAGGGTGGTCGCCTGTTCGCCGATCTTGACGTCCTGAACCGTCATCCCTTCAACCGAATCGAGCAGGAGAATCGCCACATCGCAGCGCGCCAGGCTGGTCGACGTCCGGAGCGAGCTGTAATACTCAACCTGTTCAGTGATCTTCGCCTTCCGTCTCAGGCCCGCGGTATCAATCAGAAGAAAGGGTCGCCCATCCCGCTTCATTCGTAGGTCAATCGCATCTCGCGTCGTACCGGGGATCGGGCTGACGACCAGTCTGTTGTTGCCCGAAAGCTTGTTCACGAAGGTCGACTTGCCCACGTTCGGCCGCCCAACAACAGCGAGTCTAGGGATCTCGGGCTCTTCTTCGATGGCCTCTTCGCCCTCCGGAAAGAACTCAATGACCTTGTCGAGCAAGTCCCCCGAGAGCCTGCCATTTGCTGCCGAAACAGAAACGGGATCGCCCATTCCTAGCGAGTAGAACTGCGCCGCTTCGGCCTCGTCCAAATCCTGATCGACCTTGTTGGCGACCAAGATATAGGGTTTGTCGCCCCGAACTATCATCCTCGCCAAGTCCTGATCGATGTATGTGGGCCCTGCTTGGGTGTCAACGACAAGCAGGATCACGTCAGCCGTTTCGATGGCCGTCCGAACCTGCTCGCTCACGGCATCCGGCAGTCCGTCGCCTGTTGGCGGCAAATAGCCTCCAGTGTCCACAAGGGTGAAAACCCGGCGATTCCAAGCGACTTCTGCGAAGTTGCGGTCACGCGTCACCCCCGGTACGTCATCCACGACTGCCTTCCGCTCACCAATAAACCGGTTGAAAAGCGTCGACTTTCCGACATTCGGGCGGCCGACTATCGCGACCAATGTGGATGCGACTGACAAGTGCTAGGGTTCCTGATATGAAGCGATGTAGGGGTGATCCATACCCGCTGCGACCTGTGGCGTCCGCTGTGTTCCGCCAACAATCGATTCGATCAGACTGTAACTCCCGACCTGAACGCGCTTATTGACTTCACAACCGAGGTCTTCGGGCGTCCAGTCATCGAGCAGTATACCTTCGTGGTTAACGCAGTTGGGCGGCAAGATGATCCGGTCACCCAGCCTTGGGCTGGATTTGAGAGCCCTTAGAATGTCTTCCCCTGCTAGCAGGCCAGATACTGTGATGTCGTGCCCCAAGAACTCGTTCGTCACGGGAAGGACGTAGGTCTCGATCCCCTGCGCTCTCAACCGACCCGACATAGGCCGCAGGAATTGTTCGCCGAGCGCTCCGGTAACAAGAGTCACAGAGTCAATAACGTTGGATGCTACCATATCGGGAAGCCGCTGCTCAAAGTCGTCGAGGAACCGACGAACCATACCGATTCCGTTCTCAACGAGCGGAAAACCGTCGTATCGTTCCGGACCCGGAACCGGAAGCCCGCTCTGGAGGTAAAACTCGTCTCCTGCATATACGAACCGCGCCCCAATCTCCTCGATAAGCCGGTCCTGATGTGCGTGAATCTGCTCCAGCGCTCGGAGACAAGTCGTCTCGGTTACGGGTGTGAGTTCGGGCAGATTCTGCCTGAACTTCGTTAGCCCAAGAGGTACGACACCCAGTGAAACCACATTGGGGTATCGGTCGGCCAAATCCGAGATCGTCTCGTCGAGCCAGGGTCCGTCGTTGATTCCCGGACAGTAGACAACCTGGGTGTGGATCGAGATCCCCTTGGAGATCAGATAATCCAGCCGTCCCAGCACATCAATCGGCCCCTTCCGACCAAGGAGATGCCCACGCACATCCGGGTCCGTTGCGTGAACGGACACATACATGGGGCTCAGCCGCTGCGAAACGATCCGATCGAACTCCTCGTCGGATAGGTTGGTCAGCGTAACATAGGCGCCGTGCAGGAATGACAGTCGGTAGTCGTCGTCCTGATAGTAGAGAGTCTTCCTGAGCTTCTTAGGCATCTGGTGGAGGAAGCAGAAGACACACTTGTTGTCGCACTTTAGGATCGACATGTCTTCGAAGATAACCCCTAGGACTTCATCCGGGTCCTTCTCAATATCGAAGACCAACGTGTCATCGCCGCGAACGAGCCTCAGCGTCACCTGATCGTCGTTGAAGTTGTAATGGAAGTCGATCGCATCGCGAACGGGCTGACCGTTCAGGGACTCAATGGTGTCACCGGGCTTGAGCTCCAGGTGTTCTGCGAGCGAATCGAGCAGCACCTCCTTGATAGCGAGCCCTGCAGCGAGCTCTTCGACTAGAGGAGCTCCCTCGAGCACTGTACGGTCCTTTGCGCCCTGAATGTCCATATATCACTTGGTAACAGCCGATTACGCCTAACACTTAAGCCTAGCGTAAGATAAACAAAAAGCGCGGTCAACTCCGTGACCACGCACGATACCCACTCATACGAAAGGGAGCGGGATAAGGGAGCCAAACCCGAGACCTCAGGCTTGTGATGCCGATGCAAGCCTTTCCTATTCAATTCGGTTTGATTCGTATCCCTTTGTTTCAATGCAACTTGAGTAAGGTAACCTGTTTTGTCAGTTTCTGTCAAGTTGAGGCATTTTAGCTCCATTCCTACGATCTTCCCAAGCGGGGATCCGACTATCCAATCCTCGGCGCATA
>DPVD01000246.1:0-6470 GCA_003526745.1 Candidatus Latescibacterota bacterium | reverse complement strand
TTCGGCTGACGTTGTGCCATCGTCGGTCACGCGTGCCGAAAAGGTCTGTTCGAATGCCGGTCCGGGGTATTCGATGGAGAGTGCTTGGCCGGTCGGACCCGGCAGGCTTGCGATCGAGGCGAGGTTCTTGGTCGTGGTCTGACGCCAATTTCTCCAGAGTGATACCTGCGCGTGTTCGGCCAATTCCCCCTTACTGCGTTCACCCGATGCGGCCAGAAGAGTCTGCTCGTAGAACGCTGCGCCGACGTCATCCATAGGTGTTCCGTCGAGATAGGCACCCGCATTGACGTCCATCTCTCCTGACAGCAGCTCATAGCGTCCCGTGGTCGTGATGATCTTAAGGGTAGGCACGAACGGAAAGTTGGTTATCGAGCCGTTCCCTGTGACAAAGAAGATCATGTTACAGCCGGATGCGACCTGCCCTGCGATGCTCTCAAGGTCGTTCCCTGGGCTGTCCATGAAGTAGAATCCTGTGTCCCGGATCGGTTCGCCGTACTCGATCACGCCGTCCAGGCGGACGTCAGGATGTCGCTTCATTGCTGCACCAATCGATTTGAGAACGATGTTATACAGACCGCGATACTTGTTCCCGCCTGAGGGGTTGCCTTCTGCAGTGGTGCCATGCCAGGCTGCGAGCTCCTTGTAGCCCTCGACCTTCTCGACAAAGCGTTGCGCCGTATTTACGTCCTTTGCATTCTGAAGCACGTAAGCCTCGGCACCGATCAATTCGTCTGTTTCGGCTAGGTTGGCGGCGCCTCCGTTCCTGATCACCTCCCGCGCGACCCAAGATGCGAGAGGGTTTCCAGATACGCCCGAAAACGCGTCGGACCCACCGCACTGCAGCGCGATCTTGAGTTCAGAGACCGGTTCGGCTGTTCGAGGTGTGGCATTAACGGAGTCCAGCCAGGTCTCGACAATGGCCTGTGCTTCGCTTAGGCTGTCTTCCAAGTCCTTGTCGATTCGGAGGAATCGGTGAGGCAAGTCATCTATTGGGTAATCATGCTGATCTATGTAGGTGGCAAGATCCTCGTTGGTGATCGCCTCCGCGCCATAATCCACCGCGAGGACTGCGCCGACGTTTGCGTGAACACAGAACCCCGAAAGGGTGCGGAGAACGTATTCGTAGTTGTTCGGCCTACCTGTCTCGCCCCCTTCCGTATGTGCCACTGCGACAATACCGTCGATGTTCGGGTGTGCGTCGACGTGATGCTTTAGACGATCCTCCAGACGCTTCACAAAGCTGCCGGTACGAGAGGACGTTCCCAGCAGGAGGATCATGTTTCTCGTGCCGACACCTCGTTTGTTTCGGCGATACCCTTCGAAGGTCCGTGGATGGTCCGTGGGATCGACCTGGCGACCTGGCTGAAAGGTTGTCTCGTCGATATCGAAGGGCACGATTCGGTCCTCAAAATTCGGCGAGTCGGGCAGGTCGAAATCCAGATCGCGAAGCCCGAGGGCTTCGATGATTCCGGCGTTGCTCACGTAGTCGCCGGGAGCGATAGACCGAATCGCCACGCCGAAGGGCAAGTTCCAGGAGAGGAGCGGTTCTCCCTCTTCAATTCTAACTATTGAGAACCTGTGACCTTCGAGCATCGTGTGGCTGAGGACAAACTCCCGACCGGAATTGCGGATGTTCGTGCCCGCTTCCAGGCGCCGCGTGGCAATAGCCACGTTGTCGCCCGGCAACGGCAGACGGGCGACATCGTCAAAGGAAACAGCTTCACTCATGTCATTTTCTCCGAGGGTTGTTGTTCAAGAGAGAATGAAGATGTAGGGCGGACGTCAAGTCAAGCAGAACGCCCATTGGTTTTGAGAATTCTCTAGATACGTTTGACTAAAGCCGGTTCTTGGATTTCCTTCAAGGGTGGTGGTTCGCACATAGCCTACTTTGGAGTGTACTGTTGCCCGAAGAGATCTGGAAAGAGTTTGAGCATAACGAGATCAGTCACAGTGTCGCTCACCATCTAACGGCGATCGATGAACTGACCAGTGAACATGGATATGCTCGTGTCTCCGATGTTGCTCGACATCTGGATATCACGAGAGGCAGTGCTTCGCTCACCCTAAAAGCGCTGAAGCAAAAGGATTTCGTCCGCGAGGATGGGAACAAATTCCTCCGGTTGTCGGAGGAGGGTCAGCGTGTTGTCGACGTGATTCGTGCCAATCGACGGGTGTTCCGTCAGTTCTTGGAGGATATTCTGAAAGTTGAGGCCCGTCAGGCCGAGGTTGATGCGTGTAAGGTCGAGCATCTACTGAGTGCCGAGACAGGGAGCAACCTCCTCCAGTTTCTGCGCTTCCTCCTTGCGGAAAACGACCAATGCAGAGATTTCCGGGAGGCCTTCTGGTTGAAGGCCGATGGCTTCGACGATCAGGAATCCTGACAGGTTTGTGTCGACTCGTATTTGATAAAGCTTCAGGCTGCAGAAAAGTCCTGAACTGCCCCCGCTGGCGCCCCTTGCATCGGTAATTCTAAATATTAGATACTCTAATTTCTTTTTTATTAGAAGTTGCGCATACGACACCGCGTTCTTATACGTGTGGTATCGTGGAGTTTGGAGGTAACGATCCCTGAAAACGAAGTCGGAGGACCGGTTTGATATTTAGATTGTCATTGTCGCATTTAGGCGCCTTGGCGCTTGTTGGCGCCTGCCTGCTGTTCGTCGGTCAGCCCGTTGAGGCAAAGAAGAAGCGGTTGAATGACAAGATCCTTAAAGAAGCGATGGACCTCGGAAAAGACAGGGAGAAGAAGTTTGCGGGAGAGCAGGCGATGGACAACGAGGGCTTCCAAGCGGCGTGGTCGTCGTTTGCTGAGAAGCTCAACAAGGAGTTCGCCGGTCACGAGGTAAGGCTCAAGAAGTTCGGGACAGACGTCCGGTACCGAAAGGGCTTCACTCACGTTATGTATATGGCCCTAAGGTCCCAGGTCCGCGGCGTTGAGCTTAAGCCTTCCGCTCAGGAAGTTGTGGCGGGTCATTCTTTCCTTCAGGAGTTGATTCTCGAGGGGTCGTGCTATACTGCTGGGGATCCGTTCCCTAAGAAAGTTTCGGAGCTACTGGAAGCCAACCCGGGTATACCGTATTTATTGGCCGAGAAGCTCGACACTTGGGACAAGAAGTACCAGAAGAAGTTCTTGAAGGTCTACCCGAAGGCCAACTGACAAAGGATATACGCAAAATCGTTCGAGAGGCAGCCCGATTCGGGCTGCCTCTTTTTTGTTCCGTTGATCTCAAGACCTTAAAGAACTATAATTAGCCTCGGCTAATTATAGAGTTTTCATTTTTTGTTTCCTCGGTCGGCTGCGTTAAGATGGCCTCAGGCGGGTTTCGCGGGAGAACGGAATGGCTTGTCGGTTGTGGGGAGTGCTGGCGTTGCTCATCGGGTTGGGTTGCGCGGAAGTCAGGAGGTCGAGCTCCGATAAGCTTTCGATCGTCTGTACGACCGGGATGGTGGGCGACCTCGTGCAGAATGTAGCAGGAGATGCAGCGGAGATCGTTACTCTGATGGGACCCGGGGTCGATCCACACTACTATAAAGCGAGTAAGGGGGACGTGGAACGGCTGGCGGCCGCGGATGCGATTTTCTACAACGGTCTGTATCTGGAAGGCAAGATGCAGGAAATCTTTGAACGGATGGAGGGCTCCAAGAATGTCGTTGCCGTCACCAGGGATGTCCCCACTGACAAGCTGAGACAGCCGCCGGACCTCGAGGGGCAGTATGACCCGCACATCTGGTTCGATGTCTCTCTATGGAAGGAAGCAGTGGGGCCTGTAGTCGCCACGCTGTCAGAGATCCGTCCCGATCTCTACGGAGATTTCAAGGTTCGAGGCGAGGCCTACAGGGCGCGTCTTGACACGCTACATAATTGGGTCAGTCAAGAAATCCAATCAGTCCCCAAGGAGGGTCGTGTGCTGGTCACTGCGCACGACGCCTTCGGCTACTACGGCATAGCCTACGGGATCAAGGTGGTCGGCCTACAGGGCATTTCAACCGTGGCTGAGTATGGGGTAACAGACGTAATCCGGTTAGTCGACCTGATCGCCGATTCCGCTGTCAAGGCGATCTTCGTTGAGAGCAGCGTACCGGAGCGATCGATATACGCCGTCTTGGAAGGCTGCAAGGCGCGCGGTGCTGACGTTCGAATTGGCGGTACGCTCTACTCCGACGCCATGGGCGAACCGGGTAGCGGCGCGGATACATATGTGGGCATGGTGCAGTCCAACACACGGACGATTGTGGCGGGCCTGCGATGAACCTTGATGGTTTCAGGACCGGAGACGAGCGCGAAGACGCGCATATTCCGGTGCATGTCCACGACATGACGGTTGCTTACGACAGAAAGCCCGTTCTCTGGGACGTAGATCTTGCTGTACCGGAGGGGAAGCTCGTAGGTATCGTGGGGCCGAACGGAGCCGGGAAGTCGACTCTGATCAAGGCCGTTATGGATCTGGTGCCGAAGGCGTCAGGATGGGTGAGGATCTACGGAAGGCCTTATGCTCAATCCCGGCAGGTTATCGGGTATGTGCCACAGAAGGAGTCCGTCGACTGGGACTTTCCAATCAGTGCTTTTGAGGTTGTTTTGATGGGCCGGTATGGTCACGTAGGATGGATCCGACGGCCTCGGAAGGCGGACCAAGAAGCAGCCGAGGAGGCCCTGCACAAAGTTGGCATGGAAGCCTTCCGCGACCGACAGATCAGCCAGCTCTCAGGAGGGCAGCAGCAGAGGATCTTTCTGGCTAGGGCGCTCGCCCAAGACGCGCGTGTCTACCTGATGGATGAGCCTTTCTCTGGTGTGGATGCGGCCACGGAACGAGCTATTATCGATATTCTGATGGAGCTTCGCTCACGGGGCAGAACGATGCTCGTGGTCCATCACGATCTGCAGACGGTTCGAGAGTATTTCGACTGGCTGATCATGATGAACATGCGAGTCGTGGCTTCCGGTCTCACGGGGGATGTATTCACCGACGAGAACCTGCACAAGACATATGGTGGCCGATTGACCGCGCTGTCGCAGGCTGCCGAAGCCATCGCAGAAATGGCAGCGAAACGTTGAACCCGCTCTGGGATCTGAACTTCCAGCTCGTTCTGGTCGGAAGTCTCCTGATCGGGGCAACAGGCGGGCTTCTCGGGACTTTCACCGTTTTGCGCAAGCGCAGCCTGCTTGGCGATGCTCTCGCCCACGCGGCGTTGCCCGGGGTGGCCGGGGCATTCCTTCTGACAGGATCCAAGGCGCTCCCGGTCCTCATTGCTGGAGCGACCGTGAGCGGTGCGATCGGCGTCCTGACGATTCAGGCAGTCGTCAACCACACCCGAATCAAGGCGGATGCCGCCCTCGGGATTGTGCTGTCGGTGTTCTTCGGGATCGGGATTGTGATGCTGACTCACATCCAGCAGAGCGGTGGTGGCAACCAGAGCGGGCTCGATAAATTCCTATTCGGTCAGGCAGCGTCGATCGTGGGGTCCGACGTCAAGGTTATGTGTGTTTTGTCCGCTTTCGTGCTCCTCGCCGTTGCCTGCTTCTACAAGGAGTTCAAAGCGCTGATCTTTGACCCAGACTATCTCTCCTCCGTCGGCTACAGCACACGTGGTGTGGATCTCGTGCTGATGGGATTGATTGTGCTAACGGTGATGGTCGGTTTGCAGGCTGTCGGCGTGATTCTGATCGCGGCGATGCTTATTACACCCGCCGTCGCCGCCCGTTTCTGGACGGATCGTCTCGGGACGATGGTGGTGATTGCGACAGGTCTTGGGGCAGTGTCGGGGGGCCTCGGGACGTGGATCAGCACGCTTGCCCCGAAGATCCCGACGGGACCGGTGATGGTGCTCGTCGCGACCGGCGGGTTCATTGCTTCGGCGGTTTTTGCGCCTCGTCGAGGCGTGATTTCGCGACTGCTGCGCCTCAGACAGAACCGGCTCCGTGAATCGCGGCACCACTTCCTGCGGGCCTTCGGGGAGGTTTCCGAGATCGAAGGGAAGCAGGCCGGCCTAGAAATCAGTCGGATATCGGATCACTTGAGCGAAGACCCCAAGGATACCAGACGCACGGTAGTAAGGCTTGAGCGAGGCGGCTGGCTGAGCCGTCAGGGAAGCCGGGTTTTGTTGACGGAACAGGGCAGGTGTGATGCTGAGTTCGTGCTCAAGTCACATCGGCTCTGGGAATACTACCTCGTGTATCGATCGAACCTCAAGCTTGATCACGTCGATCGACCGGCGGATGACGTGGAGCATATCCTGACACCCGATATCGTGAGGGAGCTGGAAGAGACGCTTCGGGAAGCCGAGATTGATATCGACAGTCCGACAAGTCTGCACCCGACGGACGCCGTGGGAACGGAGGCTTTGTGATCTCTGCTGTTGAAGCCTGGATACTGCTGACCGGGGTGCTTGCGACCGTCTCGTGTGCACTCTTGGGGGCCTTCCTCGTTCTGAGGAAGATGTCGCTGATCGGGGATGCACTCAGTCACGCAGGT
>DPVD01000492.1:0-8234 GCA_003526745.1 Candidatus Latescibacterota bacterium | reverse complement strand
GTATTTGAGACGGGCGATTGTGAGCAGGTCGGGTCGGTCAGACGGGTCTTGGGGTTCGAGACGCGTTCCGGGGAGCAGCAGGAGAGTGGCCAGAACTGCCGCGATATGACGCATAGTCGTTCAGCGAGTCCGATTCAGCAGACGGTTGAGCAACAGGACAGGCAGCATTCGGGTAGGGTTGAGACGTCTGGACGCTATCTGCGGTTCCGGGACGGTTTGTCCGGATTCTTTGGGGAGATCGATTGACAAGAGATCCTGCCCGAACGAGTAGGTGCACTCGAACCCGACGTCGGCTAGGTCGCGATAGTCGATCGGGAAGGCCGCACACTGACCAGGTCGGTCTTCATAGATACTGCACTGGCTGGACCCGTCCTCGATCGTGATCAGGAACGGGCAGCGAAACAGGATCTCGCAACAGTTCCCACAGTGGTTGCACTCGCCTTGCTTGCGCGAGGCCTGCTCGTCCACGTAGCGCTTCTTGAATCTTGTTAGGGCGAAACGCCTGATCTTGCCTCTGATGAGTCGGATCTGTTCGGTCAAAACGTTACCTTTCCTCAACTGACCTCGTTTGAGGCACCCTGCGGCCGGAGGTAGTGCCTGAGGCTGTGCCACTCGCCCGGCTCAATGAAGTTCCAGCCGCTTAGGATGATCGGGTAGGCGAGTAGGATGAGAGCTTTCGCGATGCTGCCCTCTAGCGTCGGGTCGTCCAGGTTCAGGGCGATCCACACAAGTATGGCAGCGGCTGCGGCCTTCCCCATCCGACCAAACTCGAATGGAACAGGGTAGAATTTGCGGGTATTCAGGTATAAGAGCAAGGCCATCAATGCGTTAGCCGCTACAGTGCTCCAGGCGGCGGCGACATATCCATAGGTCGGGATCAGAAGTAGGTTGAGGCCCACGTTGACTGCGGCGCCTGAAATGACAACGAGCGGGAGGACCCGGCTCCGGCCCTCGGCGAACACACCGGCCGTCAGGATGACGTAGAAACCGTGCAGAAAGTGGCTGAATGCGATGATCGGGACGATTCGTGCGCCGGGCAGATACGTGTCAGCATTGCTGCCGGCGACGAGGATCACAAGCTCTCTGTTGAAGGCGACCACCAGCAGAATCAGGAACGTACCTGCACCGACGAAGTATGTAGTTACGCACGCGCACACGTGGCGAGCCTGCTCTGGCTCTTTTAAAGCGAGCAGGCCAGGGGCCCAGGCGGAACGGAAGGCGCGTACGATGACCAGCATTGGCAGTGCGATTTTGAAGGTTATGCTGTAGACGCCGAGCTCCTTGAGTCCTAGGAAATGCTCGATCAGGAGCCGGTCCGAGAGGCTGATGATCAGGATCGACAGTGCGGAGGGTACGAAGGGAATCCCGAATGTCAGAAGCTCGCGGAGTCTCGTCGTGTCGAACCGCGGTCGAAGGTAGGGGATGGCGACCGAGCACATCGCGAGGAGTGCGAAAGCCGAGCTGACGATGTTCGACACGAAGACGGCGCGGACACCCCATCCCTCGATCGCGATGAGGTATGCTATCAGCGAAATCTGCAGTGTGTGCTGGATCAGCCGTGTAGAAGCAAATCGGACCGATCTCTCGTTTGCGCGACAGAGCGAGAACATCGGTTCGCTTAAAGTGTCCAAAAGTATGATGAGACCGAGCATGCGGATGATGTCCGCGTCGCCTGGGCCGCTCAGGATCCAACCCGCTAGGGTCTCCGAATAGCAATATGCGGTCCCCGATACTAGGGACGCGGTCACGGACAGAAGCAGGAAAACCGAGCTGAATTGATCCCGGTTGTGCTCCTCGTCGGAGTTCGGTCCAGACAGAAACTTTATCAGCGCCTGGTTGAGCCCGAAGGAGTAGAAGACGGCACAGAATCCGACCACTGCGAACCCGATCGCGATCTGTCCGTTCTCGGCGTCCGTCAGGAGTCGAGCGTAGATCGGGAGTAGGATCACGGCCACTGCGCGGCCGAGGATGTCACCGAAACCGTAGGTCAGCGTGTGACGGAACAGGTTCAGAATTGGATGACGGTTCATGCTCTAGAGCATTGAGATCGGGTCGACGTCTACATCGAGCGTGACCGACTGTCGTGTAGCTCGGCCGCCGAAACGGTCGAGCCCGAGTCTGATAGACTGGTTAAGTGCGAGGTAAGATTCGGATCGAAGGATGATGTGCCAACGGTAGCGACCCTGCAGCCGAGAGAGGGGCGCCTGAACCGGTCCGAGTATGTCGACCCCTCGGATTCCCATTGACCGCAACTGGTCCGCGCAGCGGTTTGCCCTCTGAGCGACGTCTGACTCGCTAGGCCCCTTGAACAGGAAGAGCGCAAGCCGGCTGAAGGGTGGGAATCCTGTCTCTTTCCGGGCGGGATCCTCGGCATTGGCGAAGGCTTCGAAGTCGTGGTCTTTTGCGAATCTAATCGCGTCCTCCTCTGGATTGTAGGTCTGGACGACCACTTCTCCCGGGCGGTCACCGCGGCCCGCACGGCCGCTGACCTGAGTCAAAAGCTGGAATGTCCTCTCACCCGCTCTGAAGTCCGGCAGGTTGAGGCCTGTGTCAGCCGAGATGACACCCACGAGTGTTACTCTCGGAAAGTCGAGCCCTTTGGCCACCATCTGCGTTCCCAGCAGGATGTCCGCCTCTCCCTTCCCGAAGGCTCCGAGGATCCGGGCGTGTGATCCCTTCTTCGCTGTCGCGTCGACATCCATTCGCAGGACGCGAGCATCGGGGATCTGACGTGCAATTACTTCCTCGACCTTCTGCGTTCCCATTCCCAGCATCTTTAGGTTTCCCGATCCGCACGCCGGACAGACACGCGGCATGGCTTGGTTGTGCGCACAGTAATGGCAGATCAACCTTCCTCTCCCGGACGGCCCGTGGAGGGTCAGGCTGACTTGGCACGAGTGACACTGGAGCGATTCACCACACCCGCCACACTGAATGTAAGGTGCATACCCCCTTCGGTTTTGGAGCAGGATCGTGCCCTCTCGACGTTCCAACCGATCGAGGATCCGCTCGTGCAGGGCCTCCGAGAACAGGCCGCTTTCGTGCCGCATGTCGACAACTAGCACCTGTGGCATGGGTCGTGCATCGACACGCTCGGTCAATCGAATCAGGCTGAACTTACCGGACTTCGCGTTTCGGAAAGACTCGAGCGACGGGGTGGCCGAACCGAGGATGACAGGAACTCCTTCGGTCTGACCCCGGATGACCGCCACGTCTTTTGCGTTGTAGCGCGGCGCGGGGTTGTCCTGCTTGTATGAACCGTCGTGCTCCTCGTCGATCACGATCAAACCAAGGTTCGGGGTCGGCGCGAAGATGGCAGACCTGGCGCCTACGACGATATGCTTACGCCCCTCCCTCAGATCTCGCCAGGCGTCGTAGCGTTCTCCTTCGCTCAGCCCGCTATGGAGGACGGCCACGTCGTCACCGAAGTGTGACCGAAAGCGGCCGACCGTCTGAGGCGTCAATGAGATCTCAGGGATCAGGACGATTGCGCCACGCCCTTCGGCTACTGTCGCTTTGACCGCCTTGATGTAAATGAGCGTCTTGCCGCTACCTGTGACCCCGCTGATCAGGTGTGTCCGATACGTGGGACCCGCAATGTCTTTCAGGATGATTTCGAGCGCCTCTGCCTGCTGAGTTGTCGGCGTGACTGCTTCTGGGCCGGCGTCTGCTTCATCCACATATGGATCGCGACGTATTTCACGCTGCGTGACCTTCAGGATCTTGCGATCGACGAGACGACGTACGATCGAGCTGTCGATTCCCTGTTCAGCCAGCGCGCTTGAGGGAAGCGTTCCGCCTGCATCCCGGAGAAGCGACAGGCAAGCGGCCTGTCTGGGAGCCCTGCGTTCGATCGAGGGAAGTTGCGACTCCATCCACTGAGGATCCTCGGGGACGAGCTGGATGTATCGCTCCGTCTTGACGGTCGTGCGCGGTCTTCTCATCTCCTGGACGGTCTGCAATCTCCCTGACCTGCAAAGCGCGTGAATGACGCTTCGGATACGAGGTCCAACACGCCGTTCGAGCTGCTTTACAGAGAGCGGTCCATTTGCCTCCAGACAGTCGATGATTGATTGCTGCTTCTCATTGAGGACGGCAGGTGGTGCGCTCGGATCGCCGAGGGAGACCCGCTGTTCACTCTGCGTGTGGATTCCGGCGGGTAGGGCTGCTCCCAGGACCTCCGATAGCGTACACTGGTAATATCCGGCCAGCCACTCGCAGGTTCTGAGCAGGCCATCCGGAAGCGCAGGGTAGGGGTCCATCTGGAACCCTATGTCTCGGACGTTTTGAACATCGGTGGTGTCTCGGAAGTTGACGACAACGCCGGTCGCCCATCGAGGCCCTAGTGGCACAAGCACGCGTGTACCCCGCTCGAGGGCGGCGGTCTTTTCTGTCGCGAGGAGGAGGTCCTCGGGAATGCGGTAGGTCATCGGCTCCCCGATGCGTGTTCCTAGAGGAACGATGTCTGCGTAGGTGTTCAAGGAGGCGAGGTCGAAGACGCGATCTCCGGCGATTCGATCTCTTCGATCCAGATGCTGGATCGGGAGATGAACAGCCTCACTTTGCGTCCGTCGGCCCCGATAGTTGGGAGATCTACGCCCTGCAGTTGTAGGCGAATGTCCGAACCATTCTGGATTTCGATGAGGAAGCGATCACGCGCGTCCCACGACTCACGTCGGCCTGCTTCGACCGTATCGCCGAATATGGGTTTGCCGTCGGAAGTAACGGCAACTTCAGTGGGACGTAAACTTGTGGCCGTCAGACTGAGTCCGTCTTCCGCTTCGGTGAGGCCCTGCGACAGGCTGAGGGAGTAGGCCGACACGACACGCTCACTTTTGCCCTCATCTTCAGGAGCGGGGCCCTCGCTGGGCGAGTTTTCTTCTGGCTCCACAATCGCCTGATCGGTCGATTCGGTCTGGTCGTCCGAGGGATTTTCGGAAATTGGATCCTCGGCATCCCCCAGGTTCGGAAGATCCTCAGGTTTTGACGAATCCTGAGAACTTTGAGCTATTGGCTCAGGTGGGTCCAATGGCTCCGAATCTGGCTGGGAGGCGGGTGTTGCCTTCTCCGGCAGGGGTTCGTCCGTCCATACCGATGAAGTGGAGCGGACCTCGACTGCAGGCGGTGGAGATGATGTTTCTCGGGGTGCCGCTGAATGGGGCGTAGGCTGTCGAGCGGTTTGTTGTGGCGGTATCGTCGATTGCTCGAGAGCTGCTGTGACGCGTGAAGGCGGTTCGGCGGTGTTCGACTGCCATACGATCACTGCCGCCACGATCGCCAGAACCGCTGCGCCACCGATTCCGATCACCCAGCCGGGTGTAACGTCGGACGTGCTATGGGTGAACTGCTCTGTCGCAGCCTCCGTCTTCCACTGATGCTGCTCGAAGCGGCGTACAATTTCGTCCCCGTCGAGTTTGACCTCCTGCGCATACCGCTTCAGGAATAGCTTCACGTATGCTTCGGGGAGGACGTCGAAGTTGCCCGCCTCGAGGGCTTCCAAGAAGTCAGAGTTGATTCGCGTCCTCTGGAACAGGTCCTGGATGCTGAGTCCCAACGACTCGCGTTGAGCTTTCAGCTCTTGTATTAACTCATCCATTAGCTTCACCTAGAACCGAGGGCAAGCAGATCAGGTTTTGCGCCCGTCTCACAGTAGTCGAATGCGTTGCCGTCAGTCATGCGGTCGAGGGCGGTCCAGAACTTGGATATCGGGAAGCCGACGACGTTGTAGAAGCACCCTCGAATAGATTCTACAAAAAACGCGGCACCTCCCTGTATCCCGTATGCGCCGGCCTTGTCGTATGGCTCGTCGGTGTCGAGATAGCGACTGATTTCCGCATCGCTCAACGATCTGAACACGACGTCGGTTGTCGCGGTTTCGCTTACCTCGCCATCAGACGCTTTGTGTCGAAGTATCACAGCTGTCACGACCTGGTGAGTTCGCCCCGACAGGATTCTCAGCATCTGTGCCGCCGATTCCCGATCTGTTGGCTTCCCAAGGACCCTGTTATCGACCACGACGATCGTGTCAGCGCCGATTACGATCCGATTGGGATACTGGATCTCCACGTATGCAGCCTTCTGAGACGCTAGTCTTCTGACCACGTCGAGAGGCGGGAGACCGGCCGGTATCTTCTCCTCGATGTCACTTGGATGGATGTCGAATCGACATCCGATCATATGCAACAGGTCCGCGCGTCGAGGCGAAGCGGATGCAAGGATCAAGGGCTCCTTCACGATGCAGGCGACTCCAGCGTGATAGTTACGGGACCGTCGTTTACGATTTCGACGGACATGTTTGCTCCGAATTCGCCTGTCTCGACTGGAATGCCCTGCTCTCTAAAAGCGTCGACGAACGCTTCATACAGCGCCTTTGCTGTTTCAGGTCGAGCGGCCTCAGTGTAGTTCGGTCTTCTGCCTTTGCGCGCATCGCCATACAACGTGAACTGCGACACGATCAACGCGGCCCCACCGACATCGCGGAGCGAGAAATTCATCTTGCCGTTGTTGTCGTTGAAGATCCTCAGGTCCACGGCCTTGTTCACCAAATATGTCACGTCCCCTGACGTGTCGCCGTGCGTGATTCCGAGCAGAATGACGAGACCCTGCCCGATCGTAACTCGCTTCTGACCTTCGACCGAGACTCCGGCCCTCGACACGCGCTGAAGCAAGGCTCTCAAACCATTCTCCGCTTAGAAATCAAGACCGTAACTAAAATGACGCTAGAACACGAAAAATCCCTGAGGAATGGTGAACCGCGACCCATCCTGGTGTATTTCAGGTTGTGATCTTTCGATCGCAATCGGTGTAATTCAGCGAATTATGAATGGCTGAGCGCTGAAATGTAATCCAATCCGTGGGCTGATGCAAGGATCAATGGGCTGCAAGGAAGGGCATAAGTGTAACTAAAATAGTAGGTTGTGGGGCGTACTAGAGTCCGTACACGCCACCACGACGGGCAGAGATCCCTATATCGGGAATGTCCTTGATGTTGAACTTGAAGGCGAATCCCCTATTGAATCCGTTCGGGACGAGAGTCAATCTAGCCTCGAAGCAATGCAATTCCTTGTAGACCGAGAGGGTCTGGTTCGTCACATCGGGGTCGACGAGGTTGAAATTGATCGCATAGTCGATCCTGTTAATCAATCGCCCTGGATTCACGCCGAAGTCGGCTTTTATCCATGACGTTCGGTTTGTCGTTCCGAATGTCGTTCGCCGAAGGTTAAAGTGATGGCCGAGGCTGAATCGCCAAGGGGAGATTCCCGTCGCTGAATCCCTGTAGAGGTCACGCTCGAATCCATAGTCGGCAGGACTCCGAAGAGGGTCGCGAAGGTCTTCGGGTACCTTTTCCGATCCCAAGAACGATCTGCCCGAAAACCTGAAGTTGGAGGTAATGCTGAGCGTCTCCAGCCGCGGTAGGAAGGGGCTCCACGATCCGTTTGCCCCGTAAAGCGAGTGGTTCGTGCGCATCCGGACATCAACACGACGGTAGGGTTTTATCGAGACTATTGATCTAAGGGATCGCCATCTTCTGTCCGTCGTAGTGTCGAAGTCGAACCCGCTCGTCACGTTTGCGCTCGCAAAGGTGAACCTGTTCTCTTTCCCGTCTTCGTTTTCGGTCTTCACTTCGAATGTGTTGGACAGGGACAGGTCGAGCGTGCGTTTCCCGTTTCCTGCCATCCTGTTGCCGCCGAAACCGAACGATCCTCCCGTGACCGACGCGCTCTGGCTGTATCTGAATCCGGCTCTGGGCTGGAGTCGATGCCGGATGCCCCTCAGTCGGCCGACTTCCATCAGGAATATGCCGTAGAAAGTTGTACCGGTGTTGACACTTGCCGAGTAGGTTTCCGATCTCGTCGGGCGATCCTGGTTGTGGCGCGACAGCCTCTGTGTGCTGCTTAGAGAGGGGGTGAGTTCGAGCCATCCGAATGGTCTGTGTTGACTATTGACCGTCAGCCGTCCACCCACATTTAGGTCGTCCCGCTCAAGGGTGTCGTCAGGCTCTCGAGTGAAAGAGTTCGTCAGGTCGGCCGAGAAACTGTAATAGAAAGCTCTATACCACGGTTGACCGGCCCCACGGCCGGAGGCTCTTGAATCGTCGTGACCGAAGATTCGTCGACGGCTTTGCCTGAACGAGACACGCGGGAAGCCTTGGAAAGAGTTCGCCCTCGTATCGAGATCTCTGATGTAGGCCAGACCTAGGTCGATGCTTCTGCCGGCGTCCCGCCAGTTCTTGC
>DPVD01000268.1:0-9336 GCA_003526745.1 Candidatus Latescibacterota bacterium | reverse complement strand
ACTTAGAACCCCTGGGTTATAGACCCCGGGCGGCCCCGATTCAGCGTGCACACCACCGAACTGCACCCCCCCGGCCACGAGCGAGGCGCAACATTTTCAACCGACGTCACCGTCACACATCGACTGTTCTGCCAGCCAGTTGAGCTGCGGCCATTGCAGGGGGCCGCTGTTCTGTTGAGGAGTCCCTGGCGTGCTTCGCCCTCGTTTCACATAAGACGTCAGTAGATCGCGCAGGGCCTCGACGATATCCGGCCGTTCGTGAATGCGATTCTGTCTTTCACTAATATCATCCTCTAGATCATACAGCTGGATCGGCAGCGTGCCAGCCGGCTCGTCTCCAGGCTTCGGGTAACTCCATCCACCTGACCCGGCACACATCTCCAGCTTCCAGCGCCCCTGTCGAATCGAGAACGACCCGTTGAGAGAAGAGTGCACCGTCGCCTCTCGCAACGAGGATGACAAAGGCGTACCCGACCACACAGGCAGGTTACTCACACTGTCTTCTGCGGCATCGTCTGGCAGGTCGACATTCAGAATCTCTGCGAGCGTAGCCATCAGATCGACGAGGCAAACCGTCTCATCGCATATGGATCCCGCCTCGATCCCGTTGGGCCAACGTACAAGCAGAGGAATCCGGTGACCGCCTTCGTAGATATCTGCCTTGTGGCCGCGGAAGTGGTAGCTCGGCAGATGTCCCAGCGACGCCAGGTGCGTTAAGTCCGCACGGGGTGAACAGCCGTTGTCAGCAGCAAACACCACGATCGTGTCATCGGTCAGACCGCAATCATCGAGGGCCTGCGTGACTTGACCGACCGTCCAGTCGACCTGAAGGCAGAAGTCGCCATAGAGATTCGTTCCGGACTTGCCTGCGAACTCGGCTGTCGGCAGAATCGGCGTGTGGGGCGCTGGCAGCGGGAAGTAGACGAAGAAAGGGTCATCCTGATTGTCGTGTATGTAGCGCACGACGTGCTCTGTCAGTTTCGGAAGCACCTCTTCGTGCAAGAAGTCAGCACCCGTTGGTCCCTCACGCCAGAAAGGCATGCCTTTGTCGGCTGTTACCCGGTCCGGTTCAGCCGTTATCCGGTCGTCCTCGACATACACATAGGGAGGCATATCCAGCGATGCGGCGATACCAAAGAAGTAGTCGAATCCTCGTGTCGTCGGACCGTTAGTAATCGGCTTGCTGAAGTCGACATCCGTCTCATCCTCCTCACGTGAGAAGGTAGCGTCCTGCTCTGCCGCGGGGGTCTTTTCGGCTGCCGCACTCGCGGTACCCTTCGCCCATTCCCATCCGAGATGCCACTTTCCGAAACAGGCCGTTCGATACCCTTCACGCTTCAACATCTCGGGCACTGTCAGCCTGTTCTCCTCAATCAGAGCCGATGAATATCCCCCAGTGACCCCGGACTTCAGACGGGACCGCCAGTTGTATCGACCGGTCAGGATACTGTATCGAGAGGGTGTGCAGACGGCTGAGGAAGCGTGTCCGTCCATAAACGCCATTCCCCCTTCACACAGGCGGTCCAGATGCTCGGTTCGGATCTTGGATTCCGTATTCAGACACGACAGATCCCCGTATCCCATGTCGTCCGCAAGGATATACACGATGTTCGGCTGCCCGCTCACACCCTCTCCTTTGTTGTGTTTCGGTCTACGCGAAACCGGCATAACATCCGTCCGCTCGATTTACAATGCTTCGCCCTGAAAGTGTGTCGCCGGTTCACTTTTGTTGCAAAAAAGCAACACCCTATGCACTTCACGAACGCCTAGGAACTCAGGAACTAGAATGGATTTTATTTTGAACGCCTACAGGTACAGATGTTGCCCACGGGTTGGCTGACCCAATTGGAGTATCACCCATGCAATCATCCAAACTGGAGGTAATAATGAAGACCCGATCGACCGCTCTTGTCACCTTTTTCGCCGCCGCAATATCCCTTTCTGCTTCCGCCCAAACCCTGGATCAGCCCCTTCGCACCGACCACCAGATCAGCAACACGACTTCGGATCAGCTGATCTTGAAGGACCCGATGATCGCTGGTCTACTATCATCCAGTATGCCAGGTCTGGGCCATTTTTACACGGGACAGAACAAGAAGGGGATCCTGTTCCTTATTGCCACCGTGGGCGCATTTGGTAGCGCGGTAGCATTCGCCGAACCGGCGAATCTCCACCTGACGGACTACGACAAGGTCGCATACGGCGGGAATGAGGATGGTCTGATGACCGTAGACGAACTCCAGAACTGGGAAGGCGGTAAGTTCCAAGATGATGCCTTCGAAGACCTATCCACGAGCAGAAAGATCGGCACGATCACGTCGGCCGCTGCCGGCATTGGTCTCTACATCTGGAGCATCGTGGACGCAAAAAAAAGCAGTCGCGAGCACAACCGCAAGGTCATCCAAAAACGCATCGACCTTGGCCTCACGGCAAGCCAGACGCAGACCGGTCTGGCCTTGAATCTCCACTTCTAGTCCAGAGGATCCGGTATCACGCACCGACGCTGCAAAGTCGTCGACAGTGCCCATCTTCGTGGATGCTCACGAAGCGACCGGTGTGTCAGAGTCACGTATGCCCACGACCGTGTGGAGGATGAGCGTGGTGATAAGGATGGCTCCACCGATCATTGCCGCCCTACCTGGGTTCTCGCCAAGAACAAGCCAGACCCACGTGGGGCCCAGTATCATCTCCAAGAGCTTGATTAGACTGACCTCGGGGGCGGAGATATAGCGTGGCGCCAGAACAAGCAGGCTTAACGCGGCCGGCAGTAGAACGGCGCCCAGCAACGCAAGCAGCAGCATATCCGTCGTACCAACTGCCATCGGTGTTGACTTCCATACTACCATTAGACTCACGAGAAACCCACCCACGGCAACACTCGGGACCAAACTGACCTCCTTAGCCTTCCGGGCAAGCACGACGTGAAGCGCAACGAGAATGGCAGCACCTCCAGCGTAGGCATCTCCGACCCAGTTTCCACTCACTACGTTTTCCGATATCGTCACATAGACAGCCAGCATCGCAGCGCCTATCGCGAGCCACGTCCTGAAGGCGACACGTTCCCCCAGCCAGAGACGGCTGAGAATAGCAGCAATCAGAGGGCTGATTCCGACGATAATCAGAGTATTCGCAACACTCGTCGTCCGGATCGCCAGCACGAAGATCAGCGTCCCGACCGCCATCACCAGAGAAGCCCCGACACCGGACCAACCCATCACGCGAAACGCCTCGACTAGGCCACCTCGGTAGATCAGGACGAGGCAGATGCCCAGTCCGGCGGCCATAAACACTCCACGCCAGAACACGAGGGTCCACGTATCGACAGTGATCGATCGAATCAGAAGACTGTCCGGACTCAGAACTAGGATGCCAAAGAACGCTAGAAGGACACCTTTAATCGATTCCCCCACTCAGTCAGCCTCAGGCTGATGCACGCCAATTTTCCCGCGGCGATAGACAGCACTTTGAACGCAGGCTGCAACGTCAGTCGCGACCGCCCCAACCCACTTGTCGCCCGGCTCCAGAAAGTGAAGAGCCGGCCGCGGACCTTCCCCAACGACCTTGGGATCCCTCCACGCGTCGGAAAAGAGGATCTCGTGAGTCTTCAGCCCGCCGGACAGCCCAGCACCCGTCCATTTGAGGCAGGCTTCCTTGCACACCCACGACCGCAGGAATGCCTCCTTGCCAAGCACCTCTGGGCGATCCGCGATCTTTCGAGCCTCCCGCTCCGTAAAGAACCGTTTCGCAACCTGAACACCCGCTGTCTTTCGCTCGACCATCTCCACGTCGATTCCCACGGCCTGACCGATGGCAAAAGCGTACAGGCCCACGCCGTGCGAGTGGGTCATGTTGAACTCTGGAACTGGTAACCCTTCGTCAGAAGCCAGGAAAGGCTTTCCTCTGGGTGCAGTTCGGAATACCAGGTCAGAGGGGGCGATGCCGACATACTCGGACAGGAGTATTCGCAGCAGGCCTCTACTGATCACATACTCCTCCCGGGCACCGGGATGCTTGAACCGACGAGACCGGTTTTGTTCCTGCTCGGAGAGAACGGGCCAGCAGGAATCTCGATCCCAATCCCCATCCTGGAGCCGGATCAACCAGACATCGACCCTACCGGGCTTGAGGTCGGATACACGGTCCCTATCGGGCCACGCCCATCGATCCGGGATACGGTAGGCCGTCTTCGGAGGCGGATCGGTAAGGTCCCGAAAATCGGTCATTCTAAGTGGGCGCCCCAGGAACGCCTCATCTCCTTGATTCGCTGGATATACTCCCGGTCCCTTCGCTCCACGGCCTCATCGAACCGATCCGGATCGACAAACCACGGCATACCTTCCGCATATCGCGCTCTTACTCGTTCCTGCGCGTCGTCTTTGTGCGCCGTTGGATGTGCCTTCTTGTTTCCTGCATCCGAAGGCCACCGGAATATGCCGGCGAGATCATAGTGGTAGAATGGTCCTTCGTGTGGCATCCGAAACCCGAAGGTCGTCTGAATACCGAGCTCGATATCTTCTGCTGATGCCACGCCTTCCGCCCACAGCCTCGATGCTTCTGCCCCGGCCGCGTGCTGAATGCGGTTCAACAGATAGCCGGGCTTCTCCTTCAGAAGCCTGATCGGGACCCGCCCGGTCTTTCTCATAATCTGACAGATCAGTTCGTATGTCTCTTCGCTCGTTCCCGGCCCTCCAGCCACCTCGACTCCGGGCACGATATGCGGCGGGGCGAAGTAATGCGTCAACCCGATCTTGTCCTGACGCGCAACGCCTTCACCGATTTCGCTCACTACGAATCCCGAAGTGTTCGTCACGATGATAGTGTGATCAGGGCACAGCCTATCGAGAGTCCCGAACAGTTCCTGCTTGTCATCCAACCGCTCGACAATGGCTTCGGTCACGAAATCGCTCGCCATCGCAAGCTGCTCGAGCTCACGTGTTCGCGTGATTCGTTTCGCTGCGTCACTGGCGGCAGCACTTGAAACAAAGTCCTCTTCGACGAACAGCGACAGGGCCGCGTCGGTCAGTTCCTCGGATCGCGCCAACGCTTCGTCAGTCACATCCTGCACGATGATATCGATCCCGGCTAACGCAAAGTTCAGAGCAATCCCGAATCCCATGGTCCCACCCCCAACCACCCCAGCCGTCCTAATATCCTCTATCTCCATCGATTCTTTCTCCCGAATGCCGGTCACAATTGAGCTTAGTGTCTGCGTGCATTTATGGTTAAGTGTTTTCAATCCGTAAACGTCAGCATCGCCATATCTAGTATAGTCACCATCATGATGTGGATCACGTCGAGAGAGCTCATCGCACGGAGACTAACTGGCGTATTGGACAGGGCATGGATGGTTATCGTAAAAGACTTGCTTCACAGTGGGCCTGCGATACAAGGCTATTGAACGTCGAGAATGGTGCGCTGTGCCTCGCTCAGGCGCTCTATTGTCTTGGGCGACAAGCTCGCCCGCTGATCGGTCTGTTGCTTCTGGTTACGGCGTGTATAGTATGCGTGAAGCCCGTATCTGGGTTCGGTGGTCTGGTTGAGCGTACCACCGTGCCACGTGTGGGAGTTAAAGATGAAGACAGTTCCTGCCTTGCCGGTCAAGATCACTTCGCCCGGATGTGAAGCCTTGGGATCTTCGAGCGCATCACGAGGGTGCTGTCCGCTGTTGTGTGACCCGGGAACCGCACGGGTTGCACCATTGGCCTCGGTGAAGTCGCTCAGAAGCCAGACCGAGTTGCAGACCTGGTAGTCACCAGGTGCAACACCCTCCCGCCAATCTGCGTGAAGACCCTGTAACCCATGACCGGGCAGTGCCGCACGTCCATTGAGCGATGACAGCTTAAACTCGGGTCCGAGTACGTGACGCATGGCCGCAAGCACCTTCGGGTGCGAGATACAGACTTCGAACACTTCACCTTTGTCGACGAGATTCGCCAGACGGTTAGCGCCTTCTTCCTGATGGACCTCCGCCCCAGCCTGCTCACCCTCGTCCTCGATCAGACCGTCGAACTGCATCCTAAGTCTGTGGATGAGGTCGGAGGACATCAAGCCTTCGAGCGCCAGGTATCCGTTCTCGTCCAGAAATACATATTGATCGTCTGTCAACAAATCACGCCGCGAGCCCAGCTCTTTTATCGCTTCAACGACCGTCATCTTCGCTCCATCAACGTGCACGAGAAAACCCTGGTGATCGCCCAAGTCACTGGGGGAGAACCCTGCCAATGATAATACCCGGTATCCCCCTGAACCACCACCTGCTTGAGTTGGTCTATCTTCTCGTTTGCAGTGACGAGCTGGCGTCTCAGGTTCAACATCACATTCCAGTAAACACGCCTCGCCAGACTAGCATCATCCCAGATGAGCTGGGCCAGAGAGACACGGTTGATCTTTATGACATTGCAGTCAGTCACCGCGACTACGGTATCGTCTCCTCGGACTCATACCACAACAACATGACCCAAATCGCAACACCTAGACATCGACAAACGGCACACTTCGGACAATCGCAAGGGTTGTGATCCTGTCGATTTGACCGTATCCATTGGTCCACCAAAGACTCAAGAGGAACAGATTATGCGTATTGAGAAAATCGAATCCCTGCTAGTACACACAGGCTATATCGTCCGAATCACGACAGACACTGGGCTCTCAGGCATCGGACAGACCGCGTGCTGGGGGTATCCGGCGGCCGTTCAGTCGATCGTCGAGACATTCAGTGAATATCTGAAAGGGGAAGATCCACTTAGGATAGAACATCACTGGCAGGCTCTCTATCGCTCACTCCCCTTCCGGGGTAACGCGCTTTCAGGCGCCATCAGCGCTGTGGACATAGCATTGTGGGACATCAAGGGCAAGCACTATGGGGCCCCGGTATGGGACCTGCTGGGCGGACGATGTAGAGACAAGGTCCGTCTCCACCTCCTGATCGGAGGCGACGACCCGGATGCCCTTTCCAGAAACGTTGAGGACGCAAAGAACGACGGCTTCACCGCTGTCAAGTTCGACCCTTTGACCACAGGCTACGCGGACTGGACGCAGGATCAGCTGGTCAGGCGAACGCAAGCCATGTGTGAGGCTGCGCGAGAAGCAGGCGGCGAGGAGGTAGACCTAATTGTCGAAATCCATCGCAAGCTCAGCCCAGTGACCTCCCTCGCGCTCGCCGAGTCACTCAAGCCCTTTAACCTGCTTTTTCTCGAGGACCCGATCCAGATCGACAGCATCGAGAGCCAGGGATCCATTGCGCGTCGCACGAGCGTTCCAGTCGGGAACGGTGAGCGTCTCAATTCAATCTGGGAGTTCCGCGAGTTGCTCCAGCACGGAGGGCCCCAGTATGTCCGACCCGACCTGGGGACTGCGGGTGGGCTGACACACTGCAAGAAGATTGCTGCGATCGCCGAGTCCTTCCATTGCGCAGTCGCCACTCACAACTTCCTGGGTCCGCTGATCACTGCCGCGTCTATACACCTAGACGTGGCAATCCCGAACATCGTCACGCAGGAATACACGCTTGAGGACGAATCCGAGATAAACAAGGTCTATCGGAACTCCAACCGCCGCGATGGCGGTTTTATGCCTGCCCCATCGGCAGAAGGCCTCGGAATCGAGATCGATGACGCGATTCTAAAGGACCTAGAGTTTAAACCTCTTCGCGAAGGCGATCTACCGTTCCGTGACGACGGTTCCGTCGCCTACTCGGTCTGAGCATGGCCGAGAGAGACGACTCTATCGTACCGGGCGTGGTCATCACCCACTCCCCCGCTTCGACGCAGGCCTACATAGGAAGCCCGGGTCTAATCGTCCTTCCGGACGGGTCCTATCTGGCCTACCACGACTTCTTCGGGCCAGGTACGGGCTTCGACCGCGCCGCCCTCTACCGATCAGAGGACGGGGGCCAGACCTGGAAGCACCAGCACGACTTCATCGGACAGTGGTGGTCATCCCTGTTCCTCCATAATAACGACCTCTATGCCATCGGTACGACTCGAGAATTCGGGTATGCCGTCATCCGCCGGTCCGATGACGGTGGCCGCACGTGGAGCGAGCCCACAGACACCTCGAACGGGATCCTCTCGAACTACGATCGCTACCATTGCGCGCCCGTACCGGTCGCCAAGCACGACGGGCGGCTCTGGCGCGCCTACGAATTCAGCTACGGTCGACGGCCGCACTGGCCGGCAACAGTCTGCTCTGCGCCAGTCGACGCCGACCTGCTCAGAGCCGACAACTGGACTTGGGCAGATCCCTTCCACCATCACTGGTCGAATGGCCAATGGATCGAGGGAAACGTTGTCGTCACCCCCAAGGATGAGCTCGTCAACATCCTGAGAGCAAACATTGGAGGTTCGAGGGTGACTGACAACGAACAGCGCGAAGTCGCCGCCATCCTGCACATATCCGAAGACGGCCGCCGCTTGACCCACGATCGAGAACGCGACCTGATCGACTTCATCGGCGGCAGCGTCAAGTTCACAATTCGGTATGATGCTGTTTCTGAGAGGTATTGGTCACTTGGCAGCAAGCAGACTAACCCCCTTGCGATACGAAATACACTTGTCCTCACCTCCTCGCCAGACCTGTATGACTGGACGCTGGAGTCGACGATCCTCCACCACAACGACCCTGAGTATCACGGCTTCCAGTATATCGACTGGCTGGTCGAGGACGATGATCTCCTTGTCCTCTCACGAACAGCCTACGACGACGGTCTGGGGGGCGCCCACACTCAGCACGACGCTAACTATCTAACGTTCCATCGAGTCAAGGGTTTTAGACAGCGGAGGAAGGATACACCACCGTTAGGTTAGGCAAGAATGCTGTCGAGAGTGACTAGTCTGGCGGCAGCGGAGACGGAACGGCGATTGCGTTGCAAATTATGTTCGGAACTAGAGTTACGCGCCACTATCAATGAGAACTTTTTGGCTACCAAGCGATATCTTCGTTCCTGCAAGAGCTGCCTGTATAACAACACCTTTTGTCATCACAACATCCTAAGCAAGACCATATCATGAAGGTGATCTACGAGGACAATCATCTCTTGGTTGTCGACAAGCCAGCCGGCCAGCTGGTGCAGGGCGACAAGACCAGGCGCCTCACTCTCCTCGATGAAGGCAAGAGCTACCTGAAGGACATATACGACAAGCCAGGGAACGTCTTCCTCGCACTTGTTCATAGACTCGATCGTCTCGCATCAGGCGTCGTTGTGATGGCCAGGACGTCGAAGTCCGCCGCCCGTCTGTCTGACGAAATCCGTTCGCACCGGGCGAAGAAGACCTATTGGGCCCAGGTTTACGGCTGCCTTCCCGAATCCGGAAAATGGATAGATCCTCTCCTACGGGA
>DPVD01000360.1:6976-9046 GCA_003526745.1 Candidatus Latescibacterota bacterium | reverse complement strand
GTGAACCCGACGGCCTTGGTGATCGGATGCTGAACGAGAGCGGACCCAACGATCTGTCCAGAACCATGGACCATGGAAAATACACCTTCCGGCATCCCGCACGACTTCACGGCCATCTGAATCGCACGACCGACCAGCTCAGCAGTTCCTGCGTGCGAACGATGGGCCTTCACGATCACGGGACACCCGGCTGCGAGCGCCGAGGCCGTATCTCCACCGGCAGCCGAGAATGCAAGGGGGAAGTTGCTGGCGCCAAACACGACCACCGGCCCCACCGGCATCAGCATCAGGCGCACATCGGGCTTCGGGAGCGGTTCACGACTCGGGATTGACGTATCGATCCGGGCATCTACCCACGACCCCTCGCGAACGAGGCCTGCAAACAGCCTGAGCTGTCCTGTAGTGCGTCCCCTCTCGCCTGTCAATCGAACGGTCCCGAGCCCCGTCTCGGCATCACAGCGCTCAATAAGATGATCCCCGATCGCTTCGATCTCGTCGGCGATCATCTCAAGAAAGGCGGCACGCTCCTCCGCAGACTTCTTCCGGAAGATCGGCAACGCCTCGCCTGCAAGCTGCAGCGCACGGTCAACCTCACCCGGAGTGGCCCCGACGAAGTCAGGTTCCATAACCATTCCGGTCGTCGGATTGTAAGCCTTGAATGTTGCGTCACCATCCCCTGCTTCGGAAAGCCCTATCAGATTCTTGCCCTGCGGTTCCATTCGCGGTGTTTCTCCCTTGGTATTTGGCTCATTCGGTTAGTCGTTCTATCGAAATCGGAGTCTAAGACACGATAGTCTCTGTCTGAATGAAATTACACGCTCTCCCAAACGACCACAAACCGTATATTTCGCTAACATCCCTCACAGGAACCAACTATGCGTTTCATTGGTCTAGTCATCGCTCTTCTACCAAGCACGTCTTCGTTCGCCCTGACGCCAACAACCGTCGGCCCCGCGGAGATATTCGACGAGATCGTCGAGAAATCGGCAAACCGATCGACGGGATTCATGTTTGAACAATCGACCCTGATGATGGGCATGACCATCACGGGTTCCGGAGAGGGTGTCTATGATCTTCCCCGTTCACGGACGGACCTGACCTTCAAGACACCGATCGGAGACATCGTCATCCGGACCGTCTCGGACGGCGAGACACTCTGGCAGGTCGAACAAACGCCACTTGGGATCAAGACAGTCCGACACGATCTCTCCAGCACGGCCCCCGACGGCCAGGGACCCGTAGACCCGTTCATGGCCTTCGCGGGCGTCGAGACACGCAAGTTCCTCGACGCGATCTTGGAGAACTTCGATGCAGAAGTCCTAGGTGTAGACGAATCAGCAACTTCCTCTGTCTATGTGCTCAACCTTGAGCCCAAACAGGCCGGAGACGCACCGTCGCTTCGATTCAAGATCGGTGTGGAGGACGCGTTCCCAAGAGAAATGAACATCTTCACGCCCGAAGGAGAACCGATCACGACGATACGGGTGACCCGACTCGACTTCGATGTCGTGCCCGATCCCGGCCGGTTCACTTACATCCCCGGGCCTGACGATCAGATTGTCGAAGCATCAAAACTGCTCGAACGGCGGCTCGAAAGCCCTGCCGGTCAACGCGATCTAGAGGGAACGGAAGCCCCGAATTTCATTCTCAGCGCACTCGATGGACGAGAGGTCAATCTGAGGACTTTCCGCGGACAACACGTCCTAATCGACTTCTGGGCATCTTGGTGCGGACCGTGTAAGCGCGCCCTCCAGCACATCCAGACCCTTGCAGACAGCACACCTGGACTCGTCGTGCTCACGATCAACGCGGAGCCGGCTAACATCGCACGTGGCTTTGTCGAGCAGAATGGTTTCTCCTTCACCACCCTCATGGATCCGGACCAGTCTGTCAGCATCGCCTACAGTGTCACGGCGATCCCGACGACTTTTATCATCGCCCCTGACGGCACGATCGCAAAACACATGTTGGGTTACCATACGGAGGAGCAGCTGCGGACGGCGTTGAGTGCTTCAGGGCTGTAGCTATAAAACCTGGGCTCAAGAAAGACTCGCACATTATTCTACGTAA
>DPVD01000360.1:0-6627 GCA_003526745.1 Candidatus Latescibacterota bacterium | reverse complement strand
TTACGTAGAATAGCGCGTTCAGTATACGTTACTGTCGCTTAATCTTCCTAGCCCAAGAATCTCTGAGCGTGATCGTCCTATTCACGACCATCTTTTCCGGTGTGGAGTCTCTGTCGACACAGAAGTAGCCGAGCCGCTCGAACTGACAAATGTATCCGGGCTCAGCGCCAGCAAGACCCGGTTCGACAAGCGCCGTGACGGTCTCGAGTGAATCGGGGTTGATACAGGCCATGAAATCCTTCCCGTCTGCCTCAGGGAAGGGCTCAGAGAACAGCCGGTCATACAGACACGCTTCGACCTCGATCGCGTGCTTGGCCGACACCCAGTGGATCGTGCCTCGAACCTTACGCCCATCCAGTGTGCTGCCGCCTCTGGACTCTGGGTCGAACGTGCATCGCAACTCGATGACCTCTCCCGCATCGTCCTTAATCACCTCGTCAACGGTGATGTAACACGCATACCGCAGCCGGACTTCACGCCCGGGAGCGAGCCGGTTGAACTTGCGAGGTGGATCCTCCATGAAATCGTCACGTTCGACCCAAATTTCCTTCGAAAACGGGATCTGACGAGTTCCGGCAGACTTGTCTTCGGGGTTGTTGACACCCTCGAATGTCTCCTCTTCACCCTCGGGATAGTTTGTAATCACAACCTTTAGAGGTCGCAGAACACCCAGCAAGCGGTCGGCCCGCTTGTTGAGATCCTCGCGAACGAAAGCCTCGAGCAGTTCGATCTCGGCCGTCGTCTCCCGCTTTGTCACACCCACGCGACCGATAAACCTCCGGATCGATTCCGGTGTGTAGCCCCGCCGACGCATGCCGCAGAGCGTGATCATCCTAGGATCGTCCCATCCGGTTACAGTCCCCGAATCCACGATCTGCAGTAGACGTCGCTTGCTCATCACGCAGTAGGTGACGTTGACTCGGGCGAACTCGTACTGCTTCGACGGGAAGATCCCGAGCTGTTTGATATACCAGTCATAGAGGGGGCGGTGGTTGATATATTCCTGCGAGCAAAGCGAATGCGTCACACCCTCGATCGAGTCGCTCTGTCCGTGCGCGAAATCGTACATCGGATAGATGCACCATCGGGTCCCCGTCCTGTGATGCAGGGTCTTCAGAATCCGGTACATCACCGGATCACGCAGGTTGATGTTGGGCGACGCCATATCGATTTTCGCCCGAAGTGTCTTCTCCCCCTCCTCGAACTCTCCCGCCCGCATCGCTTCGAACAGCGTCAAATTCTCTTCGACCGTTCGGTCGCGGCAGAGGCTGGGCTTACCCGGCTCTGTCAACGTCCCCCGGTATTCCCGCATCTCATCCTGTGACAGATCGCAGATATAGGCCTTTCCATCCTGGATCAGCTTGATCGCATATTCGTGAAGAGTCTGGAAGTAGTCCGACGCAAAGCAGAGGCGATCTCCCCAGTCGAATCCGAGCCACTTGATATCTTCCTTGATGGCTTCGACATACTCCGTGTCTTCCTTAACCGGGTTCGTGTCATCGAACCGAAGGCTGCATTCGCCTCCGAATTCCTCCGCCAACTCAAAATCCAGAGCAAAAGCCATGGCGTGTCCGATGTGCAGATAGCCATTGGGCTCGGGGGGGAAACGGGTCACAACCTTCCCTTCGTTCTTGCCCGCCTTCACGTCTGCCGCCACAATTTCGCGGATGAAATCGAGCCTTTTCTCCCCTGTTTTCGTCTCTTTCACGTCTGACATAGCCGTTTCCGGTGTGGATTGGGACCTGAGCGATACTGATTAAATGCGGCTAGAATATAACGAACTCTAAAGTCCGGGCATAGCTGCCTGATACGGCGAATCGATTATCCTCAACACAATTAGGGTTATTTTGAACCCGAGTTGTTTATACAAAAACGTCGTAAGCGATCGAGTGCAATCCGCTCACGACGTTTCAGCATGGCTGCCCCCCAGGGATTCGAACCCCGATTACCTGATCCAGAGTCAGGCGTATTGCCATTATACGAGGGGGCACTATTTGTTCAGGATACTTCCTCTTTCGGTGACAGGACTTCAAGCGCTCGCTCAAGTCTTCGGACGCAGGTTTCCTTTCCGAGCACCTCCATCAACTCGAACAGTCCCGGCCCGAACCCGACGCCGCACAACGACAGTCGCGTCGGATGGATCAGCTTAGAAGCCGACAGACCGAGTTCACCGGCCAGCGTTCTGGCCGCCCCTTCGACATCCGATTCTGAAAAGTTGTCGAGAGCTCTGAGGCGCTCGACCAGAGCCGTGATCCGATCCGTCGTATCCGTCTTCCAGTGCTTCTTGTAGACAGCCTCGTCATACGACTCGGGATCGCGAAAAAAGTAGGTCGCCTTGGCGAAATCGTCCACCTTCTCCACACGCGGCTGAAGTAGCTTCACAATCCCACCCAGCTCGTCCGCACGGCTTTCTGCGTCAGCGGCGTCGACCAGGCCCGCATCCGACCAAGCATCTGTCGCGATCCCGAGCAGTTCGTCGATGGACTTTGCGCGGAAGTGCTCACCATTCAACCAGGTAAGCTTCGTCTCGTCGAAGATCGCATCTTTCTTGAGCATCCCCTCGATTGAAAAGGCTTCAACCAGTTCGTCCAGCACGAACACTTCCTGACCGTCGCCGGGAGCCCATCCAAGCAGTGCCAGAAAGTTCACGAACGCGCTCGGCAGGTAACCAGCCTCTTGATACTCGGTCACGGTCGTCGAGCCTTTACGCTTGCTCAGCTTGCTTCCGTCTGTCGCCTTCAGGAGCGTCGAATGACCATACCGCGGGACATCCCAGCCCAGCGCTTCAAAAAGCATTATCTGTTTGGGCGTGTTCGAGATGTGGTCAGCGCCCCGAAGAGCGAAGGTGATCCCCATCTCGTGGTCGTCCGCGACCACCGCGAGTTGGTAGACCGCAGACCCGTCAGCACGTGCGATCACGAAATCGCCGATCACGTCGTTGTCCCAGCGGCTGACCCCCCGGATAGCGTCTTCCCACACCGTCTCGCCGCTAGGCACGGCAAAGAAGACTGCACCCGAGATCCCGGCTGCCTCCTTCTCCGCCTGCTCGTCCGGTGACTGACGCGGATACCGCGGAGCCCTTTTCTCCTTCTGAGCCTGCCTCCGGATCTCTTCTAGCTCTTCCGCTGTCGCGTAGAACCTATATGCAGCGCCCGAATTAAGCAGCTGTTCCGCTGCCGCCTCGTGGGACGCCGCGTTCTGCGACTGAAAGACAGGGGCGCCTTCGAAAGCGATGCCCAACCAGCTCAGTCCGTCCGTGATCGTCCCGAGACTTTCTTCAGTCGACCGGGAAGCGTCCGTATCCTCGATACGGAGCTTAAGCGTCGCGCCATAGTGCTCGGCGTAAAGGAAGTTGAACAGCGCCGTGCGGGCGTTGCCGACGTGGAACCCACCGGTTGGCGACGGCGCGAATCGAAGTACTTCAGGCGACATTCGAAACTACAGCGAGGGCCTAGCCCGGCGTTCGCTGCCCTTGATTGTTTGGCGGAGAGGGAGGGATTCGAACCCTCGGCAGAGGAAACCCCCTGCAATGGCTTAGCAGGCCACCCTGTTCAACCACTCCAGCACCTCTCCAAAGATCATAAAGTCTTGTTAAAACAGGGATCTTCCGCAAGTTAGGAAAGCATAAAACAGTAACCAAATCCACAATCCCACGCAAGAAAAAGCCGGCAATTTTCCGCTCTCCTCCCCTTCAGGGAAAGTGCAGAGAGGAGATGGCGGAGAGGGTGGGATTCGAACCCACGGTACCCAGAGGGTACACTGGTTTTCAAGACCAGCTCCTTAAACCGCTCGGACACCTCTCCATTCGCTGCCCCGGCAATCGCGCGAAAACATCCAAATTGCGTGATCCGGTGTCAAGACCTTTGTCCGATAAGGGTTGACAACCTTTTGACCTAACCTTTATTTTCGCGGGATTTTCAGCGCGACTCCGCGTATTTTCCACAAATACGACTCTTCCTGCTCGAGATGAACATGCGATCGATGATTCGAAACGGTATTAAGATATTTATCTGCATCGGCCTCCTCGGGGCTTGCGCTGGAAAGGACAATTTTCAGGACAAGATGAAGGGCGTTTGGGTCCTCAAGTCACGGACGACGGTGGATGGCAAAGAGATTACACCACCTGCTATCAGCGGGCGGCTCGAGTGGTTCCCGATGGATGTTGATGCGCGCACCGCGCACGTCAGCGTGCTTACCACACACGGGGGCGGCGCTCTCCAAGTCCTAGGGTCGCAATACGACCTTGAGGACTACAAAAATTTCTCGCAGGAGAGCTATCTGGAGGTCGGCGGCGGTATCAGCAAAACGCCCGACAAATCCTTCTCGGTCGGCCGGAAGCCTGGATCTGGAACGATCGGTGTCGACGGCAGCAAGATCACATTTGCCCACGACGATGGACCGACATACGTGTTCGAGGGAGCCAGACTCACAATCAGGCACTCCGACGGGACACAGGACATCCTGTTGAAGTAGGTTTTCCCCGGTTCAGCGTCGGATAAGCAGTTGCTCCCATCGGGTCCTTCCTGTATTCTTTCGCCCTGGCTAGAGGTCCCTAAAAGCACCGTAAACCAGCATTAATCCTCCGGAACCCGACCCCACGAAACACGCCTGACAGAAGGGAGCCGGGTTCGAAGCGACCTTCTGATGCTCCCTCACCTCCCGCTCGTAACTGCAGAGCAGATAGCGGCCGCCGATCAGGCAACGATCCGGGAGGGAATACCCGGACGCGAACTAATGGATCGGGCAGGTCGGGGGGTCTGGGAAGCTGCAGCGTCGCGATACGAGATCCGGCCCGGCTCGAAGCTTCTCTTCCTCTGCGGGAAGGGCAACAACGGTGGCGACGGGTTTGTCGCCGCCCGATTCGCCAGGTCAGCAGGACACGACACGACGGTCGTGATCCACACCGCCGAGACAGATGTTGGCGGGAACGCTCTTTACCATCTGGAAGCGGCGCGGTCCGCAGGCGTGTCGATTCAGACCGCCGAGGCCGTTGGCCTATCGGCACTAATCGAATCCGTTCGGACGGCCGATCTGGTGTTCGACGCCCTGCTCGGGACCGGCCTGAAGGGCCTGCCCAGAGGCTCTATCAGTTCGACAATCTGTCTCCTGCGTCAGGAACGCCCCAAGATCGTCGCGGCCGACGTGCCTTCAGGTCTCGACCCGGACACGGGTATCGGAGAGGCCCCGGATGTCGACTTGACGGTTACCTTCGGAGCGCTCAAAGCAGCGCACGTCACCTACCCGGGACGCAAACGCTGCGGCGCGGTCGAAGTCGTAGACATCGGGCTCTCGAAACTAGCGCTATCCAAACTAAGCAGCCGATTCGTCGCCTTTAGTAGGCTTGGACCCGAGCTACCCGATCGGTCTCCGACGACTCACAAAGGAGCTGTTGGACGAGTTGCCGTCATCGCTGGCTCGGAAGGCCTGACAGGTGCCGCCTGTCTCACCGCACTCGCAGCACTCAGGGGAGGGACCGGACTGGTCACGCTGGCCATCCCGAAAAGCTTGAACGACATCTGCGAGATCAAGCTGACGGAAGTTATGACGCTTCCCCTTCCGGAGGTTCGGAAGGGCCGATGCCTGAGCCTGCGGGCACGTGCGGGAATCCGGTCGATCATCTCGGACGCAGACGCAATTGCTCTCGGCCCCGGTCTGGGGCGGCATCACGAAACGGCAGAATTGATCCGAAGAGTCGTTCGCGATCTGACCACACCGACGGTGCTCGATGCGGACGGACTAAACGCATTTGCCGGAAGGGTCGATGAACTTACTGACGCACCCGCGCCGCTGATTCTAACGCCGCATCTTGGCGAGTTCGAACGTTTGACGGGTACAGCACCGGAGGATCCCCTCCGATCGGCCGAAGAACTGAGCCGGACAACGGGTGCCGTGGTCGTCCTTAAGGGTGCGCCGACAATCGTGGCATTTCCGGATGGCCGCAGCTACACGAATCTGACGGGAAACGCCGG
Organism: Candidatus Latescibacterota bacterium; assembly: GCA_003526745.1. Lineage (GTDB taxonomy): Bacteria > Latescibacterota > UBA2968 > UBA2968 > UBA2968 > UBA2968. Next base: position 658 of record DPVD01000360.1, on the reverse strand, counting down.
CATGGCCACAGGCGGATCCGGTGACGTCCTAACGGGCATGATCGTAGCTCTCCTCGCTCAGGGGGAACCACCAGCAGACGCCGCGCTCAAGGGCGTATACTGGCAAGGGCTTTCGGGCGATCTTGTTACTCCGCACAAGGGCGAGCGAGGTCTGATTGCAGGCGATCTGATCGATGCGATGTCGAAAGCCGATCTGATGATACAAACCACCCCTATTGACCTGCAGCATTACGTGCGTTGCCGGACTGTCAGGTAACGCGCGGAACAGGATGGATGATATGCCCAGAACCAACGAGAGAATCGACCAGTTGATCGAAGAGTCCTACCTCTTGAGCCTGACGGAGGAAGAGATACGGGCGGACCTGGATCGATTCGTCGAAGTGTGCGACAAGGTCATCCAAGAGAACGTTAACGATCGGAAACAGATGCAGGAGCTCACACAGAAGCTTGCGCGGGCGCGGGCTCTGAGCCTGATCGAAGACCAGCACGAAGACGAGAAACACCTTGAGATCGCTGAACCTTTCGAGCTTGAGGACAGCTCCCACACGCCGAAGGAGGTCTTCGCCGAAAAGGTCGCGCGGAACAAATGTCTGATTCTCAGGACCATCCGGGACTGCAACCCTGGTCTTGAGGACCTGATCGACAGGGAGCGATATCC
>DPVD01000240.1:0-20279 GCA_003526745.1 Candidatus Latescibacterota bacterium | reverse complement strand
ATCCGGTCGTTCCAGGATCTCGAGCATCTCGCCTATCGGCGTGATCCCCATGATCGGCTCGATCGAGAACGCCCATCCGTATGCGACTGCGCCGATCAGTCGGCCGTCCACATACACCGGGCTGCCGCTCATGCCGGCGATACCACCCGTCGTTTCAAGCGGATCGCCCGAGAGCATCGCCAGGATGATGTTCGTCTTGGGTCCGAAGGCGTTCTTGAGCACGCCCAAGATCTCGACCTGGAACGTGTCGATCCGGGTTCCGCGAAAAACCGTGCGGCCCACGCCCTGCATCCCTCTACGGAGCTCAGACACATCCAACAGAGAGGCTGATTGTACTGGGGCTGAGAGGATCAGGACGACCGGCAGCATCAGGGTAAAACGGATCCGTTTGGGGAGACCAGAATTCACGCAAGTTCCTTTTCTTTCTAGGATTTACCGCGAAGATATGAAATTTACCGGCTCACTCAGACAAAGTCAAGACGGCCCCTTCACCAGCGTGGTCCATCCACCTGCAGATGGGCTGGTTTTTGCCAGCCTGGCGCGTAACACAAACGTCATCATCTGCTTGTGGTTAAAGTAGGGCCGTGTTATACTCGAGATATGCGGCTGCAGCTCCTCACAGTCGGCAAACCAAAGCAGAAGGCCCTCGCGGAAGCGGGCGCAGACTACTTCAAGCGGTTGGCCCGATACTGCAAAATCGAGGAACATACCGTCAGGGAAGAACGAGCCGGGAAAGGCATCCGGTCGTCGGATGTGATACGGAAGGAGGGCGAGCGAGTCCTCTCGAGCATCTCACCTTCTGCCTATGTCGTGATCCTTGATCGGGGCGGGAAAGCGGTTGCTTCGGAACAGCTTGCGGAGAAAGTGGCCAAACTCGCTGAGCGTTCTATCGAGGTCGTCTTCGTGATCGGAGGCGCGCTCGGCCTATCACCGGACGTGATCAAGCGGGCGAATTGGCGATGGAGCCTCTCAGCGCAGACGTACCCGCACGAGCTGGCTAGGGTGATGGTCTTGGAGCAGCTCTACCGTGCGCACACCCTCCTGAGAGGAGAACCATACCACAAATAGTTAAAAAACAAGGCCCGGAGACAAATCCTACACAGCCAGGGAGAGATGATTCCGTGTGTGTGGTTGCACCTCAGGAATCTGACTGCCACAAGGATTTGTCCCGGGCCGCTTTGTTTTCTGAGAGTAGGCTTGGGGAAAAGCTAAGGAGGAGTGGGGAGACCTCAGCGGGCGGACTGAAGGGGCACAATTCGCTCGTCTGAAGAAGGAGAAAACGCCGTTTTCTCCCAAGGCAAGATCAAAATAAGCCATTGTTTTTGCTGAGTCAATAAACAATTGGCTCTATAACGGAGGGGGGGAATCTCAAAGCACCGGAATCCGCAGGATTCCGCAACGATCAGGGAGGGGGCCCCTAGTTGAGGGACTGCAGGCGGAACCTGTGACTGCGGTCGATCCGGCGAACGAGATGCCGGATCTGCTCCGACTTCCGAACGTCGTTGCGAAGGGCGTAGTAGAAACCCATGTAGGCTAGCCAGTTCCTGTAGCGTCTGTAGACTGTGGCAAGCATCGTACGACCCACTTGGTTGGAGTTGATTTACTGCCCCTGCCTCATGCACGAATCAGGCCCGAAAATAGTTCCCAGATTACGCCCAGACATACTGCGCGTTTGTTCGTGTTTCAGGGGGGAGTCTTACTTTTACTCCAGATGAGAACCTTCCATTTTGTTATAGGACTTCCAACCAAAGGAGGGAACGGATAATCAAGTTGAAACGACGCGAAATCGCTCCCAGGAGGCTGGGCCGTTACCCCGGCAGAAGATAAAAGGCCGGCTTCGAATTACACTCGGGCGCCGAGGCTCGTATACGACTTATGCCCCTTATCAAGGTAATACCGACAAGGGGCTTTTTCTTTACCCTCGACTCAAGCGAGGACCGACCCTACCCGGACACCGATAAAGCGAATGAACATCCCTCTCGGAACGCTCAAGACCTGCCTGTTTCGCGGAAGGGAACTCTTACGGTAGGTAGTCGACGAGGACCCGGTCGGACGCGCTTGACCCGTTCAGAGCCTCGCCATATGATTGGCGACAGTAAGGAGGTAGATTGACCGGTAAACTCAGACAGACGCTACTCGTTTTGTACACACACTCACCCGACCTCAACAGCGGGGTCGTAGCGTGGTCGGTGTTCGACGGTACGCGAGACGAGCAGCCGTCGACCGCATCGGAAGAGGCCGCGCCATACGAGTCCGTCGTTGCAGCGATGCGGGACGGATGGCGTGTGATACAGTTTCCTCAGCAGTTCCCGGCGCATCCGGGAATGGAGTATCAGACGTCGTTCCTGAAATTCGAGTACATTCTCGAGAAACTGGAGGAGGCGGATGGCTGACCAACAACTGTTGTCGTCGAAGCAGGTCGCGCAGTTCGCGGCCGACGGGTTCCTGCGTTTCGACAACCTCGTACCTAACGACCTTAACCGTGAGGTGTGCAAGCTCTACGAAGACGGGCTAGAACGCGCAAAGGGCGGTACGCCGCTCTCTGAGATCTGGCGCGACTCACCAATCGGTGAGGTCTTCCGGCTGCCGGAGATACAGGGAATCTACCGCAGTCTTACAGGTCCGGATCCCCTGTACGATCACCACGCGATCCACAAGGTCGACTCTGGCAGCGCGCGCGGTCAGATCTGGCACGCCGATGCGATCATCGACACACGTGTCCACTTCGATATCCAGTTCTTCTATTTCGCACACGACACGCCAAGAGAGATGGGGGGTACGGCGTTCCTGCCGGGCAGCCACTTCCGACAAATCTCGGAAAGCGACATTGCACGTTACCAGAACTTCAAGGGCCAGGTCACGATGGCCTGTGAGGCCGGTACGGTCGCCGTCGCGCACCACGGAATCTGGCATTGCGCTCAGCCGAACAAGACCGACCGAACGCGATACATGTTCAAACTTCGACTAAACCCGACGGTCAAGCAGACTCGGCTCTGGGACACCGCCGACATCGAAGATCACGAGGTCATCCGCGCGCTCAACCGGAACCATACCTGGTACGGGAACGAGGTCCGCCTCGAGTATGTCAACCGAATTAAGTTCTGGAGATTCCTCACTGGCGACGACAGCTTCGACATGGGCTACTGGCTGTCTCGACTCGAAAACCACCCGGAGGAAGAGCTCGCCGCAGACTAAGCCGTCTTGCTGTACGAATTACATGAGATCGACATAAAGCAGGTGTCATCCCCTTTTCCGTTCGACTTGGACCTTCATCGCAGCCCGCATCTGAATACGCTCCTTCCAAGCCTCGTGGATATTCTCCGCCCGGTTCGTCTTCCTCCATTCGCACTGCGCGATCACCGCGCTCGCCGAGCGAGCGCCGTTCAGGGTGAACCGCAGCCTTCACCTCGTGTGGGTATCCGAACACGGGATCGAGACGCCACACGTCTTGGCGCAGCCCGCTCAGTTGCTGAGGCTATCGCAACGCCACCCCGAATTCGAACCAGAGTAAAGCCAGTAATCCAAACAGTCCGACCCCACCAGATCGGTTTGCGTGTCGGATGGTGCTGCCATGACGTGGCAAGGTAGACAGCACTTTGTATCGATATTATCTTCACACGGTTCCAGCGTATCGCATAAGCCGGAAGGCACGTCCGGCAGTCACGACAAGAGAGGTTCAAAAGCATGGCCAAGCTGAAAGTCGGTATCATAGGAGTCGGTGGTATTGCGCGTTCCCACTTCCCGGGATGGGAGGCGTCGGAGCATACGGAAATCGTCGCGGGCAGCGATATCAATCCTAGGGTGCTCGATGCCTTCGCTGACAGGACCGGCGCTACCAAGCTCGTCACGGACCCGAGGGAGCTCTTCAGAGATCCGGACATCGACATCATCGACGTGTGTACGCCGAACAACTACCATGCCCCCCTATCGATCGCTGCACTCAACGCGGGCAAGCACGTCGTCTGCGAGAAGCCGCTCGCCCCGAACCCGGCACAAATCAAGAAGATGATCGCTGCCCGAGACAAGTCCAGAAAGCTCTTGATGACGGCACAGCATTTCCGCTTCCAGGGCAAGTCGAAGGCCATGAAGGCGGAACTCGACACCGGCGTGCTCGGCGACATCTACCACGCGCGCAGCTGGATGCTCAGACGATCAGGCGCGCCCGTACGACCAGGATTCATCCTTAAGGAACATAGTGGTGGCGGTCCGTGCATTGACATCGGTGTGCATATCCTCGACTTGACGCTCTGGTTCATGGGTAACCCGCGCCCGGTCGCAGTCAGCGGTGTCGCGCGCACAGAGATCGCGAATCAAAAAGGCGCCTGGACCCGTATGGACGGAGGTGCCCGTATCCCGAAGAAGTTCGACGTCGAGGACATGGCGACCGCCTTCGTCCGTTTCGAGAACGGCGCCACAATGGTCCTTGAAGTTAGCTGGCTCCTGCACCACAACACGCAGGGCGAAGACATGCAGATGTGGCTCTACGGTAAGAAAGGCGGAAGTCACTGGCCCAATTGTGAGGTATTCACCACGAACAACGATACCAAGCAGCACTACAACCGTGAACTGATGAACACCCGAGACCAGCTCGAAGCACACGCACAGGAGTGCGTCGAGTTCGCACAGGCCGTCGTCGACGGTGCCCCCTCACCAGTACCGGCGGAGCAGTCCATGCAGGTGATGGCGATTCTGGACGGGATCTACAGAAGCCAGAAGGCGGGGAAGGAAGTGACGATCAAGTACTAGCAGCTAAGGTACAGCCTCTAAACAATTGCCGTGTACGGAAAACTTCGCTGATTGCTCGCAGCATTACAATTCCACTCTAGAGATCACATAGAATGGACAGGACAACCCTCGGTCGAACCGGACTCGACGTCAGCATCATGGGACTCGGTGCCGGCGGCCCAAGCCAGATCGGCAAGAAGACTGGCAGATCCGAATTGGAATCTGCCAACATCGTCGTCAAGGCTTTCGAAGCTGGCGTAAACTGGGTCGACACGGCGGAGGCTTACGGCACAGAGCATCTGGTCGGAATGGCGCTCGAAGATATCCCTCGAGACCAGATCGTCATCTCGACCAAGAAGAGTTCACAAGACCGGAAGGCCGAGGAAGTCGCTCCAAGCTGCGAAGAAAGCCTCAAAAATCTGGGTACTGATTACATCGATGTCTACAGCCTGCACGGCGTGTTCCCCTGGGACTACGTGAGGTGCCGCGATGAGCTGTATCCGGAGCTGTTGAAGCTGAAAGAGGCGGGAAAGATTCGCTACATCGGCATCACGGAGATGTTCAACTCTGACAAAACACACGAAATGCTGCAGCAAGGGTTTGAGGACGACATCTGGGAGGTTGCCATGGTGGGGTTCAACATCCTGAACCAGACCGCTCGGGATAAGGTCTTCCGGAAGGCGATCGAGAACGACGTCGGGATCCAGGTAATGTTTGCGGTTCGGAAGGCACTGAGCGATCCCAACTTTCTTGCTGAGACGATCAAGGGTCTGATCGCTGAAGGTCAGATCGATCCCGCGGACCTAGACGACCCGGACCACGCACTCGATTTCCTCGTTCACGAGAGAGGCGCACTCAGCGTCCCCGACGCCGCGTACCGGTTCTGCGGATACGAGCCAGGTACACACGTCATTCTGTCCGGCACGGGCAATCCCGATCACCTGCAAGAGAACATCGCGAGTTTCGGCCGACCGGAACTCCCTGCGGCGGATGTCGCCCGTCTGAAGCACATCTTCCGAAACGTCGACTCCACGACGGGCCAGTAGCACCTGACTTCGGAGAACGCATAACCCTAGAGGGTAGGCCCTCCTAAGTCAGGCGAGATTCCCACACGTCCCGCGTCAACCGCATATTTATCTCCAGAAGGCCATTGTCCCGAACCGACACCATAGCCACGTAGTCCTCTGACTCGAACATCTCAGTAACGGCCTCTTTCGAAGCCGAAGTCCATAAACAGTTTTTCTCTGGTAAACACTATACCTGTAACTTACCTATAAGAACCGGATAAGCTTGATCCGTCAAGCCCTTCGTTCTTCTGGACAAGCTGGAGACCCACATCAACTCGAATCAGCCGACCCCTAGCAACGAAGGCGTCGTCCGCAAACCGCGCGTCCCCCTTAGGCACTATCTTTCCCTCCTGACGCGGTATCTCAGCCCGCACAAGACCCGAGTCTTGGCACTTGCCCTCAGCATGGCTGCGGGTATCGGTCTGAACCTCGCAAACCCGCAGATCCTTCGATTCTTCATCGACACGGCGCAAGCCGACGGCCTCGTATCCGACCTCGTCTTCGCCGGATTCTTGTTTCTCGGTGTCGGGTTCGCGAGACAGATCGTACAGATCCTGAGCTCCTACCTCGGCCAAGATGTAGGCTGGCGGGCAACGAACAAGATGCGGAACGACCTCGCCCTCCACTGTCTGAACTTGGACATGGGCTTCCACCACATTCGTAGCCCCGGTGAAATGATCGAGCGTGTCGACGGAGACACGACGGCCCTTTCGAACTTCTTCTCACAATTCGTCCTCCAGGTCTTGGGCAGTGCTGTCTTCCTCGCGGGCGTACTGGTTCTCGTGTTCCTCGAAGACTGGCGCGTTGGCACCGCATTGACCGCGTTCTCCCTAGTTGCCTTTGGCGTCCTCAACCTAACACGCAACATCGCCGTACCGATCTATACCGCAGAACGCGAGAGCTATGCAAAACTCTACGGTTTCATCGAGGAACGCCTGATCGGCATCGAGGACATCCGGACAAACGGCGCGAGTCAGTATGCGACCAACCGATTCCACTTGGCCAACAACGACGTCTTCGCCCGCGTCAAGAAGTCCGAGGTCATGAGCGAGCTCCTCCAAGCGATCACGGGCATCCTATTCGCGCTCGGATACGCCCTAGCGATGGGCATGGGGATCTGGCTTTACCGAGACGGAACGTTCACGGTCGGAGCCGTTTACCTGATCTTCCATTACACGTCGATGCTTCGCGAACCTCTGTTCCAGATCAGCCGACAGATCAACGAGCTTCAGAGAGCGACAGCCGGTTTACAGAGAATCGAGGAGCTGCATCGGATCGAAACGAGCATACTCGACGGCCAGGACGATCTGTCGACACAGCACCCGCTCTCTGTCACCTTCGACGACGTCACGTTCGCATACAACCCCGGCGAACCGGTCATCAAGAACGTCTCTTTTTCTCTCGAGCCCGGTAGGACGCTCGGCATCTTGGGGCGCACCGGAAGCGGGAAGACGACCACGACCCGACTCCTATTCCGATTCTACGACATCCAGACTGGGGACATCCGGCTCGGTAACCAATCGATCCGAGAGATAAAGCTCGATGAGCTTCGTCAACACGTTGGTCTCGTTACCCAAGATGTTCAACTCTTCAACGCGACCGTCCGCGAGAACCTAACGTTGTTCGATCATACGGTCCCGGACGATCGCATCGTCTCGACACTCGAGGACCTCGATCTAGGATCTTGGTTCCGAAACCTGCCAGACGGTCTGGACACGGAGATCGCCACGGGCAGCTCTAGTCTCTCTGCCGGCGAAGCTCAATTGCTGGCGTTTACACGAGTCTTCCTCAAGGATCCCGGTCTAGTCATCCTCGACGAGCCTTCTTCCAGGCTGGACCCCGCCACCGAGCGGAAGATAAACCACGCCGTCGAACGCCTTCTGGAAAACAGAACGGGAATCATTATTGCCCACCGGCTCGACACGGTCGAGAAGGTCGATGACATTCTGATCCTCGAAGCCGGCGAGATCCAGGAACACGGAAGGCGAGCCGATCTGGTTCAGGATCAGGAGTCCCAATTCTCAATTCTGCTCAGAGCCGCTCTCGAGGCGCCGATCGGATGAACGGTCGTCATCTCACCATGGGTCAGACGACCTGGAGGCTCCTGAAGTTCAGACCCGGTCTGTTCATAGCGACCATCTTTTTCAGAGGAATCGACGATGTCGCGCCCTTCCTCGCCGGCATCCTGATGAAAGGCTTCTTCGATGCCCTCACAGGACAGGCTGAGGCCGGTTTCACACCCTACGCGATCGTCGCCCTCTTCGTCGCTGTCGAAGTGGGTGATCGAATCGCTCTTATGGGATCGGCATACGCTTGGCCACGCTGGTGGTATGCGATCGAAACGCTCCTGCGTCACAACCTGATCACGGCCATCTTTGAAGTCCATGACCCAACCCATATCTCAAGCTCATCGGGTGAAGTCACCAACCGCTTTCGTGACGACGTTATTGGTATCGTGCAGTACCTGAACCGCTACATCCACTTGTGGGGCAACCTCGTCTTCGCAGGTCTCGCGATCAACTATATGGCCAGCATCGATCCGATCATCACGACCATCACGATCGTGCCAGCCATCTGCGTCGTCATCGTGGTCGACTTCGCGCGCAAGTATATCCACAAGTATCGGACTGCACAGCGTATCGCCACCGAGCGCGCCACCAACTTCATCAACGAGATGTTCCAGTCGATCTTGGCCATCAAGGTCGCGACAACGGAGCAACAAGTCACACAGCGGTTCCGCGACTTCAATGACGCCCGACGCCGATCGACGCTGATCGACAACCTGTTCAACGAGATCCTCAGCTCGATCAACTTCAACCTCGGCCACATCGCCACAGGCGTGATCCTGATCCTTGTGGCACAGAAAGTTAAGACCGGCTCGTTCACAGTCGGCGATCTCGCTCTCTTCACGACCTACGTCGGGCAGGTTGCCAGGAGCGGATCGCTTATCGGCACGATCCTTACGAACCACAAGCGAGCCGAAGTCAGCTACCTGCGGATGGCCCGTACCGTCGAAAACATCCCCAGCAGCCACCTTTCCGAAAGCACGCGCATCTATCTCCATGAGCCGACGCCCAAGATCGAGTGTCTCAAAATCCCCGACGTGGGCCGACTTCGGCAACTCGAACTTCGCAACCTGACCTACACCTATTCTAATTCGGATAATGGAATACGCGAGATCAGCCTAACGATCCCAAGGGGATCTTTCACGGTCGTAACCGGTCAGATCGGATCGGGCAAGACGACCCTCCTGAGAACACTCTTGGGCGTAATCCCTCTCAAAAGTGGAGTCATCCTTTGGAACGGCGAGACGGTCGAGGATCCGAAGTCCTTCCTAGTACCGCCTCGATCTGCGTATACGCCCCAAATCCCGCGACTGTTCAGCGATTCCCTTCGCCATAACATCCTGATGGGACTACCTCTGAGTGATGGCCAGATTGGAGAGGCCATCCACAGCGGTGTCATGGAGGAGGACCTGCCGACGCTCGAAGACGGGCTCGACACGATCGTCGGCCCACGCGGCGTCAAACTTTCAGGGGGACAGATCCAGCGAACGGCAGCCGCCAGAATGTTCATTCGCGAAGCCGATCTCCTTGTCTTCGATGACCTCTCGTCGGCACTGGATGTGCAGACAGAGCAGGCGCTCTGGTCGCGAGTCTTCCAGCAGGATCACGCAACCTGCCTTGTCGTCTCGCACCGCAAGCCCGCACTGCGTCGAGCCCACCAGATCGTCGTTCTGAAAGACGGCCGCATAGACGCCATCGGCTCTCTTGACGACCTCCTCGAATCGAGTGAAGAGATGCGTCAGCTATGGGTTGAAGAAGAATGAGACAGTCACTCAGAGGAAGCCATACGGGAAGCCCAGTGCGGCTCCAGATCTGGGCAAGAAAGGGGGCGTTTCGAAGGGTGACTACCCATACAGCGAGCACACCGGCTTCTAGACAGGACCGTCCTGTAGATGTGTTCTCAAACGCCTGCTCCGTGTGACCGGTCAGACTCGCCGGCAAAGTACTCTTGACTGCCCCCCACACCCAATTCCAATCCCCAACACCGTGACCCATACATCTCCTTCACCACAACCACTCCGCCACTCCCGCATCATCAACGTTTCCCCCGTCTACTACGGCTGGGTCGTCCTGATCGTCGGTTCCATCGGCGGCATTCTGACCAGTCCTGGCCAGACCTACGCTATTGCCGTCTTTATCGACTCCTTCATCGAAGACCTGGGAGTTAGCCGCAGCATGGTCAGCACGCTCTATGGCACCGGCACTCTGCTCGGCAGCTTTGCACTGCCTTTTGTGGGTCGTCAGATCGACAAGCGGGGGGTGCGTGCCATCGTCGGTGTCGTCAGCCTGCTTCTCGGCGTGACCTGCGTCTACATGGGGTTCATCCAGAACGCGCTGATGCTCGGAGTCGGGTTCTTCTTGCTGCGGATGCTCGGACAGGGCAGCCTGAGTCTAGTCAGCAAGAATGCCATCAACCAATGGTGGGTTCGACGTCGTGGATTCGCAATGGGCCTGGCGGGAGTCGCAACCGCATTGCTCGGAAGCGGCACCTTCCCCGGCCTTATCAACTGGATGATCCCGCAATTCGGATGGCGGACCTCGTATATCCTCCTCGGTGTCGGCTTGGCTGTGATCATGGTGCCGCTCGGCACGCTCTTCATCCGAAACCGGCCAGAAGACTATGGCCTGCAACCAGATGGACACGCAGCTCCTGATGAAGAAGAATCAGCTGAACCGATCGAGGAGAACTGGACGCTTGAGGAAGCCATCCGGACGCCCGTCTTCTGGGTCATCTCGGCTTCCATGGGATCAATGAGCGCGCTGAGTACAGGACTAACCTTCCACTTCTTCAGTATCTTCAGAGACAGCGGGCTCTCGTCCTCCATGGCAGCGTCCATCTTCCTGCCGATCGCCTCTGTCGGCGCGTGCGTTCAGTTTGCGGGAGGCATCCTGATCGATCGCCTGCCTGTAAGAGCAATGGTCGCCGTTGCCCTAGTGCTGCAGTCCACTGTCCTCGTCATGGCGCCCAACCTAGTCTCCTACGAGATGGCTCTGACCATGGGTATTTTTATGGGCATACGCGGCGGACTGCAGCTCATCGTCAGCAGCGTGATCTGGGCGAAATTCTTCGGCCGGCGCTACCTTGGTAGCATTACAGGTCTATCGTCGACCCTGATGGTCGGCAGCTCCGCACTCGGATCCGTGCCTTTCGGGATAGCAAGGGACTGGTTCGGAAGCTACCATATCGTACTCACCTCTTTCGCAGTCCTACCCCTTGTGCTTGCAGTGCTTTGCCTGATCTACGCCAAGCCACCCACACAAACCGAACCCTCACAAGGGTAGGCATCCTTGCGTGCTGAAGTCATTTCGAGAGAGACCTTCGTTCCTTCGCCCGGCATCGGGAAAGGTGTGATGGGAGGCTGCTTCTACACACAGAATGAGGGTCTGCGGCTTATGAGTACACACGTCGTCATGCAAAGAAGCGACACCGTCGAGGTTGCATACATCCGATACTCCCCCGACAATGGCAAGACTTGGGAAGAAAATTACGCGTGGCCCATGCGATTCGCAGCCGAAGGTGGAAGCGGGCGTCGACATTTCTGGGGAGGATATCTGGACCCGAAGACGGATCGCTTCATATCTATGTGGAACGAGGGTGTGCTACCGACAGACGATCCGCTGGAAGGAATGAAACAGTGGGCACTCCACTACTCCGTATCCGCTGACGGCGGTCGAACCGAGTCCGTGCGTGAACAGATCGTACACGAAGGTAACGCCTACGACGAAGTTCACCATCTACCAGGCGTGACGAAGGGCAAGAACTGCGTGATGCTCGGGGATCGGGGTCAGGTACCGCTGACCCGGAGTGACGGAGTGATCCTCATTCCCGTTCAGAGCACACCCGTCGGACCGGACGGTGGATACCACAACCCGGGGCTGGGATTCACCTACACGGACTGCATGCTGCTCAAGGGTGTGTGGCAGGCTGATCTGCGATTGAGCTGGACCTGCTCCAATCGGATTGTGGCAGATCCAACACGCACAACCCGTGGCTTGATCGAGCCAACTATCGCGGAGCTGACGAATGGATCAATTTTGATGATCATGCGTGCGAGCAACGATGTAGCGCACGAGTGGCCGGGCCACAAATGGATGTCATTCTCAAAAGATGGTGGGGAAACGTGGACCAACCCTGAGCCTTGGGTCTACGAGGACGGAAGCGCTTTCAACTCGCCAAGTGCGTGTTCGCAGCTCCTACCCCACTCAAACGGGAAGCTCTACTGGATCGGGAACATCTGCAAGCAGAACCCTAAGGGCAATCGGCCGCGCTACCCGATCGTCATCGGTGAGGTCGACCGGGGCACGGGACTCTTATGGCGTGAATCCGTCACCATACTCGACGATCGTCAGCCTGGCGAACACGAGCGGATGACTCTCTCGAACTTCCATTCCCGAGAGGATCGTGCGACGGGACACATCCTTACACTCCTGCCCCGGTTCTTCGTCAACGGTGACGATATCGAGCATCGATTCACCGCCGATCTGACTCAAATTACCGCCTCGATCTCTTAGTCACTGTTCGAACGGCTGCGCATGAATTCGAGACCACGCGTGATCCGGTCATCCGGCTCATCGCCACCGGGGAACTCGAAGCAGTAGACGATTTTGTGCGGTAGGGCGTCGAGCGCGGCGAAGATCCGCTTCATATCGAGATCGCCCTCACCCGGCACGCTCGTCCCACCTTCCCTAGGATCCTTCACGTGCACGTAGGCAGCTCGGTGTCCGATCGCCTCGATCGCCTCCAGATGGTCCTGCTTCCACCCCGCGTAGTTCCCCGTGTCGATGTTCGTCTTCAGACCCGGCACATCGAAGTGGTTCAGCACCGTCTGGATCTCCCCTAGGGTCCCGCCCGGCGACCGGGCGTAGTTCTCGAGCGCAATCACGATGCCCTTCTCCTCCGCGCGATCTATCACCTGCTTCGCCCAAGCCCAAGCCGGATCGTCCTCGGCCTCTGGAACAGGCCCGCTGAACAACCGGCACAACGGCGACCCCAACGCCGCAGCCGTATCGACATCAGCCAAAACCTGATCGCGATCCACCCCTTCACAGAAGATCACGCTGTGCGTCCCGAACGTGATCAGCAACCCGAGTTCCGCGACCCTCGCCTTAACCGCCTCAAGCTCCTCGCTCATCAACGTTCCGCACTCCTCCCAAGCCTCACGCCTCAGCTCGACCCCATCCACCCCCAGCTCCGCCACCTTCTCCACGAGCTCCGTGACACTCATGGTCCCCGCCTCTATCGCAGTCTGATACTGCACGATCGAAGCCACAACCGGTCTATCCGCCATCTTTTCCCTCAGTTCAGTTCAATTACACCGTCCCGAGCCTGTCTCGATGCTCCGGACTCGCACCCATTTCGTCTTCTTTCGTATCTTTAATAACGGCCTTTAATTTTAGAATCGCTCCGGACTCAACACCTCCGGATCATAACCGACATCCTCCCCATCCACGATCTTCGCCAGAATCGCCCCCGACTCGGGGCCTAGCGAAATCCCAATCGTCGCGTGTCCCGCACCCACGATCAGATTCTCCACCTCACCCGTTCGACCGAGCAGCGGCAAACCATCAGGCGTGCACGGCCGAAGACCCCGCCAGATCTCGATCAACTCCATCCTGTCTTCAGACAGCTCCGGAAAGTATGACGGCATCGCACTTAGTATTGACCTGACACGCCTCTGGTTGATCGTCAGGTCAAGTCCCGCGAGCTCGAGCGTACCCGCAAATCGAAACGTATCCGCCATAGGGGTTACACCGACCTTGGCCTCGGTCATCATAATCGGGATCGACGGACAGTTCGGAGGCCGCTTGAACGTGATCGAGTATCCCTTCGCCGGCTGAATTGGAAGCGTGAAACCTAGGGCTGCCGCAACCATCGGCGACCAGGACCCCGCAGTCAGGATGAACAGGTCTGCAGAGGCGTCACCTCGCGTTGTCTGGACTCGCGAGATTCTTCTGCCTGTTCGTTTGAATCCTATAACCTGCGAATGACACCGTAGCTGTGCCCCTTCTTTCTGTGCCTCCTCGGCAATCGCACGAACGAACTGCGCCGGCTGCAGATGCGCATCCTCCGGATAGAAGACGCCGCCGACAGCCGAGACCGGGGTTTCAGGAACGAACTTCGCTATCTCTTCAGGCCCGACCACCTCGGTCCGGATACCCGCTCGACCAGCGATCCGTGCATCCTCCATCTTTGTTTCAAACCCGCTCTCGGTGTTGCACGCGTAGAGCGAACCACGATGTTCGTAGCTGAACGAAAGCTGTTCGGCAAACGTCTCGAACCGCGAGAGGCTGTTCAGGTGCATCTCTCGAAGCACCGGCACAGATCGCGCTACGTGCTTGTGCGTGCACGATCGATTGAACTTCCAGAGCCAAGAAATCAGGTCTCGGTCAAGTCGAGGCTTAATGTAGAAAGGGCTCTCGGGATCAAGCATCCATTTCAGGCCCTGCTTCACGATCCCTGGTTCCGACAGCGGCACGCAATGGCTCGGCACGACCAGACCGGCGTTGCCATACGAACTGCCGGCGCACACATCCCCCTGATCGATCAGAGTTACTTTATGCCCTCTCCTCGTCAGCTCATAGGCCGTGCACACACCGATCACACCGGCCCCGATCACGACGATGTCGTTCGATACCGCCAAAAGATCCTCTTGATGACGTGGTAGCCCTGAGGGATCTGCCGTTTGCTCAGCTACTCGCTAGAGCTCCACTAGTCGATCGATCACATAGCCGCCACGATTGCGACGATTGCTTACAGCTAGGGCGGTTCTCCCACTAGGTAATTTGTCAGACACCCTTCGATCGGCGCGTTCAATGCGAGCAGCAGACGATCCCTGCCTCACCTCAGCCACACGCCGCAATGCAGATCACGGGTATGATCAGGTATGTCAACTTCCGATACTGGAACTAGGGTCGATCCAGACAAGCGAAAACGTGAAAAATCGGTGAAAAACAAAGAACGTAAAGACAATAACGCGCACCTCCTCTGCAAATGTATCGAGGAAGACCGAGAACAAGAAGAACACTAACCATCCAACCGAGATATAAAAGAGGTCGAGGCCAAACGAAATGATCCAGCGTGAAGGTCATGATTCAGTCACGAACTGGTCTTGGAAAGCTACTCTTGGGTTGATGCCTGAAAGTATTCAGCCGCCGAACCCTCGCAAGAGGTTACGAAAAGCGAACCGTCTTCGCCAAGGCTTCGGCGAGCCAGAGAAGTATTTCAAAAGGACTAGAATCGTTCCGGGTTCCGAGTGGTGGAAGCTTTAAAGGGGGTTGGCTTGACGAAGCCAGACGTCCAACCTAAGTTGTCGGCCGATGTCAATTGGAACGCAACTCGAAGTTCTAACTTGGGACGCCACTAGGTTTCTATGCTTGGACTCCACTACCTCGACTTTGCCACGCTCATCATCTACCTCGTCGGCATCAGCGTCATCGGTCTCCTCGCGTCTCGAGGCGTGAAAAAATCTATCGACTACTTCATGGGTGGTCGACGGTTCGGGAAAGCGATGCTGATCATGCACGCTTTCGGGACGGGCACGCACACGGACCAGGCGGTCAATGTTGTCGGCGCATCCTACAAGCTCGGCCTCGCCGGGATCTGGTACGCATGGCTGCCGCTCTTTGTCACACCCTTCTACTGGATCATGATGCCGCTCTTCCGTCGGATGCGGTATATCACAACGGGCGACTTCTTCGACGAGCGGTTCGGGATGGGACTGGGCCGAGTCTACTCGCTCTTCGGGATCTTCTACTACATTCTCTCGATGGGCATAATGCTCGAGGGAACGGGCAAGATGGCTAGCGGTGTGACCGGTGGAGCGGTCACACCCGAGGTCTGTATCATCATTATGTCCGCCATGTTCCTGTTCTACGGTCTGATCGGCGGTCTTCAGGCCGCAGTGGCGACGGACTTCATACAGGGCGTCTTCATCATCATCCTCTCTTTCATCCTCTGGCCCTTCATGCTCGCGCAACTCGGCGGCTTCTCAGGCATGCACGATCTCCTGCCTCCGGAGACCTTCACGCTGACGATCGTGGAGGACCCACCGCCCGGATACGACCGCATCACCTTCTGGTTCGTCGTCATCCTGACGATCAACACCATCTTCAGCATACCAGGCCAACCCCACGTCATGGAGATGGGTGGATCCGGCAAGACCGAGTGGGAGGCCCAGATTGGGTTCACCTACGGGAACATGGTCAAACGCTTTTGTACGATCGCCTGGGCCTTCATCGGTGTGGGCGCTATCGCCATCTACCCGAATCTGGCAGACCCCGAGCTCGCCTTCGGTCAGGCAACTCGCGATCTGCTCCCGGTCGGCCTCGTCGGCATCATGCTCGCATCGATGATCGCGGCGGTCATGTCGTCTTGCGACTCGTTCATGGTCGACGGTTCCGCCCTGTTTGTTGAAAACATCTACCGACCGATGTTCGCGCCAAAAAAAGAAGACCATCACTACCTGAACGTGGGACGTGTTGCTGGTGTCGTCATGGTAATCGGCGGGATCCTGATCACCGAGCTCTTCGACAGCGTCGTGGATCTGTGGCGTTTCCTGCAGCCTATGTCAGCATTCTGGGGAATAGCCGTCTGGGGTGGCATCATCTGGCGGAGGTGCAACGGCTACGGAGCCTGGGCAAGCATCCTAGGTTCGATCGTGATCTGGGCATACTGCAACTACGAGCTAGGAATGGAACTCCAAGACATGATCATCTGGTATCTGTCCGGGGGAATCCTGCTAATGATCATCACTTCCAAATCGACGCCCCCGATTGCCAAAGCTGCGCTCGACAAGTTCTACGACTTCATGCACACCCCGATCGGTCAGGAACAGGCGCTCGTCGACAAAGGCTACGAACTCCGCGACTAGTCAGGCGTCGAAACCGCAGGAAAGAGCGACACAACATTGATGTGTCTCCCTTTGGGCTGCCGTTGGGACCTGTGGCACGCTATGCGAGGGGAGTCACTAGCAGAAATCAACCGATTCGAGCCGCTCGAATTGGGCTATAGCTAGGCCTTCCAACGCTTCGCGAACTGTCTCGCGATCTCTACGTGCAACCTGATCCCGAACGGGATCGCTCCATCGTGAAAGTCGTAGTCCGACTGATGCAGATTCGGGTACGAATCCCGCCCCTTCGGCCGCACACCGAGCGTCATGAACATTGCCGGAATCTTCTCCGAGTAGAACGAGAAGTCCTCTCCGCCCATAACGGGCAGTAGATCATGCTTGTTCAAACCTTCAATACTGTCCACGACACCGTCGGCATAGGCACAGGCGTTTCCGTGATTGAGCGTGACAGGATACCCGAACCGCGTACTCACGGCCGCACGAGCCCCGAAAGCTTCTGCTGTCTTCTCGGCAATCGTACGGAGTCGCTCGTGTGTGGCCTGCCGAACCTCTTCGTCGAGAGCCCGAATCGTTCCTCTCAGATGCGCGGTCTGCGGGATGATGTTGTATGTCGTTCCGGCCTTGATCTCAGCCACCGTGACGACCGCACTGCTCAGCGGGTCCGTTGTCCGCGAAACGATCGACTGAACGGCCGTCACCACGTGTGATGCGACGACTATCGGGTCCACACCCAGATGAGGAAACGCGGCGTGCGATCCCGTCCCCTCGATCGTGATGTCGAAGGTATCCGAGCTGGCCAAGAATGCGCCCTCGTGAACACCAACGTCTCCTTGCGTCGACGACGGCCATCCGTGGAACCCGAAGATCGCATCGACTTTCGGGTCTTCAAGCGCTCCCTCTTCACACATTCGCTTCCCGCCGGCTCCCCCTTCTTCGGCCGGCTGAAAGATGAACTTCACGGGACCATCCAGCTCGTCTCGAAGCCGGCTCAGTACCCTCACCGCTCCGACAAGACAGCTCGTGTGCCCATCGTGCCCGCACGCGTGCATCTTGCCGGGCACCTTCGATCTGTAGGGAACATCGTTCGTCTCATCCATCGGGAGCGCATCCATATCTGCTCTAAGCGCCACGCACGGTCCTTGCTTTTTTGCATCGAGCGTTGCCACGATCCCCGTCTCCGCAACACGCGTGCACGTGTCCAGACCATCGATCCCCCCGATGTGTTTCAGCACCCGCTCCGCCGTCCCGCTCTCTTCGTAGCACAGTTCAGGGTTCTCGTGGATCTCGTGCCTCAAGGCCACGATGTCTTCAACGACTTCGCTAATCAATCCGCTCACATCTCGCATATTCACCCTTCAATCTTCTATTTCCAATCCTCCACCACCTGTCCCTTGATCTCTCCTTCGTTGTGCACAATCATCCCGCCCCGATTGACCACATCTCGTCCCACCTGCCCATACAGTTCGAGCTTCGATCCCTCCCTCAGGACCACGTCCATCGCCGCCGACCCTCTCAGCTCGAAAATCACTCCCGGAGCGACGGTGATCGATCCCATCACGAGTCCCTGGAAAATCGTATTCTCGCTGATGGTGATGTCATGCCGATAGATGTTCCCGTCAGTCTTCATCTATACACAAACTCCATCTTTCGTTGTGCGATTTGATTTGAATACGCTTGTCGGCTTCTAGGTCTGGCACTCTCTACTCGAACAGAAACCCGGATCGCTCAATGGTTCCGCTCTCAGTCAGGAATACAGAAAGATTGCCGGCACCCAGTTTTTCCCTCACCGACCTGAACGGACAGGCACGGAATCTCGACAGCTTCAACCAGAAGATCAAGGTCGTCAACCTCTGTCGGCATGGTATCACGACTGTACTATGGAGATACCGAGTCTTTAGGCAATCCACCAGAACTACAAGGACTGGACCGTCATCGGGCAGAGTGTCGACCAGAACCCAAAAGATGTTGCACGCTTCATCGAGGCATCCCGGATCGAGTATCCCATATAGACCCGGACAATCAGCTTCTGACCGAACTAATAGACAGATGGGCCCGACTCGACACGCAGGTCTCAGCTCTCAGTTTTGGGCTCCTTCAGGGTTTGCGCAACGAGAAGTCCCACGATGGGGAAAGCCGCGAGCATCACGAACGTCTCCTGGTATGCGAGCACGGTGCCTACTCCAGCATCCAGATAGTGCTGCAGAAACACCCCGCTTAGTGAAGTACCGATTACGGCTCCGACAAACCTCAGCATGCTGTAGACGCCTGCCGCAGCACCCCGGTGTTCCTCATCGATCGTGCCCATCACATAACGGTGAAGAGAGGCCAGCATCAGTCCCGCACCCACACCGTGAAACGCCAGACTCGATCCCACGAGCCAAAGCGATGTGTCACTATTCAGAAACCAGAAGATCCCCATCACACCAGTCTGAATCAGCAGCCCCGCCGACGCGGGAACACGGGTCCCCCATCTATCCGATAGACCGCCTCCGAATCGTGTCACAAGTGCCATCGCACCCGAGTTGAGGACCAGCATCGCGCCGAGCTGTGCCGGTTCGAGATGGTGTATATCAACGAGGTAGAGCGGGACGAGAAAGGACAGCCCCCCCATAGCCATCATCCGTGTTGAGGCGGTGAAGGAGGATCGGAAAAAGCGAGAGTTCTTAAGGATGTAGGTAGACACATACGGATTCGATCGCCCGCGTTCCCAGATGGCGAAGGCAACGAACGCAACAATGGAGAAAGCGAGCAGACGCCAGTCCTGCATCGGTTCGACACCCGTGATCGCGCGACTCGAGAGGAAGAACACGAACGTGGCAAGTGACGAGGACAGAAGAAAGAACCCCGTCCAGTCGAAGGCACGAACGTAGGCGGCCGTGCTGCCCTTTGCAAGATCCTGTCGGGGAACGCGCGTGTAGATAACGACGAAAGCCACGATCGCGACAATCAGTGGAGGTGCATAGGTCGTGCGCCAGCCCCAGGCAGCTGCGAGGAGCCCCGCGATGAACGGCCCGACAAAACCGGTCGCAGGGCCGACCGAACTCCACGTACCAAGCGCTCGCCCTCTTTCTCGTTCATTGAACAGTGAAGAGATGAGCGCCATGCCGAGCGGCATCATCCCGGCAACACCAATCCCCAGAACCGCGTTCCCAAACATCACCGATCCGACTGACGTCGACGACATCATCAATGTCGTGCCCGTTGCGAACACCAGTGTCCCGCCCAGGATCAGCCGTCTCGGATCAACCCCATCGCTCATCCGACCGTAGACCGGCATAAGCAGCATAAAGGGAAGGATGAAGGCGGCAGACACCCACGCAGTCACATCTGCCTGAAGCCCGAATTCGTCTCGGATGATCGGAAGGGCTACACGTGACATCGTAGAGATCGTGGGCATCAGCATCGAAGGAAACATCAGACTAAACATGATCCGGCGTGCTTCGTGCAGCGGGACGGGGCGAGATTCGGATGTCTGTGGTGATGCATCTGTGGTGGTTTCGGAAGGAGACACAAGGATCTTTCGATTGCGTACGCGGCGGCTCGCCTTTTATCCTACACACTCGTCAGAATCA
>DPVD01000101.1:7553-8989 GCA_003526745.1 Candidatus Latescibacterota bacterium | reverse complement strand
GAACCGTCTATTCGCTGTATCGATAAGCGGATTTACCCACTCAGCTGGTGTCCTGTGTGCCATTCATATCACTTGTAGAAAAGCCCCAACGAGGTGAACGCTGAGGGCGTGAGAGTTGCAGGAATCTTCGATCTGAAGCCGTGTGATTCGATTGACACGATCGGGAGGAGATCCTTGGTGCCACGCGCGAGAGTAAGTAGAGGAACCGGTAGGTAAGTGAAGGAAACATCGGGGTAACGTTGTTTCCAAGAGTGTCTCTTTCTGCACAGAGATGCATCCATCAGCTGACCTCAGTGCCTTTCGGATCCAAATTGGCGTGCGACACGGCGGGGGGAGGAGACTAAAAGGACCAACAACGCGAATGAAAGCAGGAGTTCCCAGGGAGGGCGCTCTCGATCGAGCAGGTCGCGCCAGTTCTGCAGCTGGCTGCCTATATATGCTGCTAAGAGTGTTCGGGGTAGCAATCCGACATAGGAGTAGAGCCAGATCCTGGTTGGTGCTAGTGGCAGACGAGCACATACCAGGTTGCTCAGGGCGAAGGGCATGTGTGGTGAAAGTCGCAGCAGGGCGATGGCAGTGGGCAGGAAGGCGCCGGCAGTATGCACAAGACGATGGTAGGTGGCCCACCAGGCGGCCTTCCGCTTCAGTAACACTTCCAGGAAGTTCGCGGTGAAGAGACGACCCAATCCCAATCCCAGGACGGTGGCCCAGCCCAGCCCGGGAGCTGCGGCGATATAAGGCCAGGCCCCGGGGAGAAGATATCCGCAGACTGCTCCCAGAAAGAAGGACGGCAGTAGGGCCAGCCCGACGGCGGCTCCGCCAACGATGATTAGGCCGAAGGCCAAGAGCGGGGGAGTGATACCTTCGAGAAGGTGGACGTAAGTCGGGCCAGTCAGACCGACCAAGCCCATTCCCAGAAGGGGGCCGCCCATGGCTATCAAGGCCATACCCACGGCCACGTATGGGCGATAATTGACGGGAGTTGTGCGCATAGGTTCAGGGGCGGGTCGGTGTTTGATAGAGGTACTTCAGCGCTTAGTCTCTAGGTGCGTTGGTCCACACATTCTGATTACCGAGCCCCTTCTAAACGTGGTCGGTGGTCTTGCCCTCCGGGCCTCACGCATCATCTTCCTGATTTGCGCATCTGAAACCCGATTCCATAGAGCTTATGAGTGCAGCAGCAGTCTTTCAGCATCGATGGCGGCGCGCCACTGCTTTTCTTCACGGCCCAGAGGCCCACCATCTGTGGTATCTGCTGCGAAGAAGCGTAACACGCGACGGTCACCGCGCGCCTCTGCCTCCTTTACCAATGCTCGGACAAGCGGCGATTCAGTGAAGTCATCCCGATGCGGCAGGCCGGCACGAACGACAAAGGAGGTGACCATGTAGCGCCAAGCATTTTCTGACCGGTTGGTCGAGCCGGAATGTAGCATATC
>DPVD01000101.1:917-7269 GCA_003526745.1 Candidatus Latescibacterota bacterium | reverse complement strand
TTTTCTGACAGGTTGGTCGAGCCGGAATGCAGCATATCACAGTGGAAGAACACGACATCGCCGGCCTTTGCATCAACCACTAAAACCTCCTCCTCATCCTTTCTTCCGATCGGTTTGTCGCCGAACGTGTTACGATGAGAGCCTGGCACGGCGAGTAGAGGTCCTCCCGGGCCCTCCATGTCTTGCAAGTAGCAGAGCATATGTGCTGCCAGCGGGGGTGTGAACGGCTGCGCTCCGCCCGCGAGGTCGTCGGCGTAACCGGGGTTTTTCCGCCACATGCCGTGATGGTTGTAGGCATCCCGGTGCCAGCCAGGCAGGGCTGTTTCTCGGTTGGCGGAAGCGTCGGCCAGCAGTTCCTGCCGGGTTGATACCCCGGTTCTCCGTCCGGTCAGTTGAGTCGGTGGGGTCCCGACCACGTAGAAGCCATCGCCCTGAACAAATGGGCCCATGACTCGCTCCGCTAGGTCGAGTAGCTGCGGGTTCAATAGAAAAGGTTTGATCAACAGTTCAGCCACTTCCGGTGCTGCCGAAAGCAGCCCGGGAAAACCTATCCTGGCCTGGTCGGCTGGACCTCCTATGCTGATTGTGCGACCTGTGGCCGCAAGTTCTTGACCGGTCGCTGGTTTCCCATCTAGCTCTCCGAGTTGTGCAGGTAACTTGGCGGCCATCCGTTTATCTAAAAGCTCGCGCAAGGCAGAGACCTCGTCACCACTGAGAATCCCGCGGAGCACGGTATAGCCGCAGTTCTTGAACTGTCCAACGCGTTCTATTAGCGTCGCCTCGTCTGCATCGGTCGGTGCGTTTCCTGTCCGAACGGGCAGCAGGTCTCCAACTAACTCGATTTGTGTATCAGCCATGTAAAGGTCCCTCTATTTGTAGAAGATCAAAACTGAAGAGGGCTCGTTGCCTCTCCAATGGACAGGGTCCTGTTTTGCTTAGTCGAATAAAAAATGATTACGTGAAGGGGTGTGGTCTCGTGATCCCAAGATGCTTCCTCCTGTATATAAAAGGAAAGCTTTTGTTCGGATTAGAATAAAGCCGCATCAACGCGGGGGTCAACGTCATAGGGTCTACAATGGGCTTAACGTGAAGCAAGTTGCCACCTATGTTAGTCTGCCTCATCGGTTGGACTGTATATACCGAGATCACCATCCAAATTACACCATGTGAGGTGCGTTCTTTCGATCCAGCGCAAGAATGTGATCCTTATTAAGTATCCTTTCAGGATGGCTGCCTGGCTGTTCGTGCATCTCGCGTGGTCGTTCTGCGAAACTCCACCGAATAGATCATAGGTACACGGCCGAACTGTCTCGGACCTTGCTACAGCAAGAGACCAACCTTTTATTTCTCCCATCCGCGCAACGCTTTTTGATCGGTCGGGTCGCTATTCACAGACTTCGCTCGGTCTCACGCTCCTACGGAGACAATGTAGACATGCCAAGAGGAAAGGTCATCGACCCGGATCGGGTAAAGCCCTTCATTCTCGACCAGAGTTACTCGTCCAAGCTGCTGACCGACGATGATGTCGCCGGCACACCGGCGATCAATATCAATGAAGGTACCCTCAAGGGTGGTTGTAGCACCGGCGCCGGTGTGCATGAGGAGACTGAGCTCTACTATGCTGTTAGAGGTGAGGCGATCCTGTACTTGGACGGAGAGCCTCACGAATTCAATGCTGGTATGGTAGCCGTGATCCCCGGCGGTGTGCACCACAGCTTGGACAACAAAAGTGACGACGATGATTTCGTCCTTCTCACATTCTGGCAGAAGGCGGATTACAACGGCGTCCACCACAAGCGCCTCGAGGCTTGGGGCACTTCGTTCAAGACCATCGATGAGGACTGAACTTGAGCCATCCACTGTTTGACCTGTCTGGCCGAATCGCTCTCGTCTCCGGCGCTGCGCAGGGCATCGGTCGTACCATGAGCATCGGATTCGCCGAGGCTGGGGCGGACGTCGTCCTGGCCGATCTTAATGAAGAAGGCGCTGAACGCACAGCTGCCGAGATCGAGTCCCTTGGTCGACGTGCCTTGCCGTTGTGTTGTGATGTGTCGGATCCGGCGCAGATTCGCACTATGTTTGAACATCTGGATCGAGAGTTCGGGCGCATCGACGTGCTTGGTAACGTCGCCGGCGGTGGTGCCGCCGTTGCGACCCACCCACCCGAAGATACACCAATAGAGGACGTGCAGGCCTTCACACAATCACTGGTGGTCGGCAGATTCTGCTGCTGCCAAGAGGCCGGCCGTCGTATGCTCGCTGCCGGGGGTGGCAGCATCATCAACATTACCTCCATCGCTGGTATCAGAGCACTGGGCCGCAGCCACACGCCCTACAGCATAGCGATGGGGGGCACTGCGCAGATGACTCGCGAGCTGAGCACAGAATGGGCAAGCCGTGGAGTGCGTGTCAATTCCATCGTTCTGGCCCAGATAATGAATCCCGGAATGCAGAAGCGGGTCGACGCCGAGCCTGAGCTTGAGGAGCAATGGCTGCGCGGCATTGCCATGGGCCGCCTCGGCGTACCAGATGACGTCAAAGGAGTCGCCATTTTTTTGGCCTCCGACGCGTCCCGCTGGGTGACTGGAGTGCTACTTCCGCTGGATGGAGGCAACCAGGCGATGAACGCAGGCGCATCGTATCCAGGGGGGCCTGGTATCACTGCCTGACTCATAGCCCGTGACCAACTCGTGGCTCGACGTAAGTGGTGTCAAACGGGTCCCATAGTCGAGATGCGTCAGTCGGATCAAACACGAGGTGGTGGCCCGCAGGCCAGCGCGAATCTCAACGATTTATCTGCGAACGTAGATTCGTCTATTGTCCCGACGCCGTGGCTGTTTGTGATACAGTAGCTTCTTCTAATCACTCCCTGTTTGCCTTAGCTCAGACGACTTGTTATTCCTAGATTGCTCTTCGCAAAGGATACAATTATGTCTAAGCCCAACATCCTTTTCTTCTTCGCCGACGACCAGCGGTTTGACACCATTGGCGCTCTCGGCAACAATGAGATCAATACTCCTAACCTCGACCGTTTGGTCGAGAACGGGACCACATACACCCACGCCAGCATCATGGGCGGCACATCCGGGGCGATCTGCATGCCCAGTCGGGCCATGCTGATGACCAGCCGAACCCTCTTCCATCTCGACCGGCAAGGCCAGGATGTTCCAGCCGACCACACGATGCTGGGCGAAGTTCTGCAATCAGCAGGCTATGCGACTTTCGGGACGGGAAAGTGGCATAACGGCTGCTCCGCCTACGCCCGAAGCTTTAGCCACGGCGATCGCGTATTTTTTGGCGGGATGAGTGACCACTACAAGGTGCCGCTGAATCCCTTCGATCCGGAAGGCACGTATCCCGAAGACCAAATCTACTTCGAAGAAAAGCGCCACTCGAGCGATCTTTTCTCTAGCGCGGCGTGCGAGTTCCTGGATTGTTACGATTCTGACGATCCCTTCTTCCTCTACCTCTCGTTTACTGCGCCCCACGACCCAAGGGACACGCATCCGAAGTATCACAATATGTATGATGCGTCGAGTCTTTCGGTCCCAGAGAACTTCCTCGAGCGGCATCCCTTCAATCACGGTGATTTCGAGGTCCGCGACGAGAAGCTGGCCCCGTGGCCGAGGACACCGGGAATCGTGCAGGAACATCTCGCTGCCTACTACGCGATGATAACGCATCTGGATGCGCAGGTGGGAGAGGTGCTGGATGTGCTCAAGCGAAATGGCAAAGCAGAGAATACGATCATTATCTTCGCCGGCGACAACGGGCTCGCTGTCGGTCAGCACGGCCTGTTCGGGAAACAGAACATGTACGAGCATAGCGTCCGAGTTCCCCTGATCTTCTCCGGGCCCGGAATCCCCGCCGGTGAACAACGCGATGCCTTCGCCTACCTTATCGACATCTACCCCACCCTGATAGAGCTCCTCGGCCTGGAATGCCCGTCATCGGTCGAAGGTACGAGTCTCTTAGATAGCTTCTCTGACCCCGATCTACTTGTCCGCGACGCGTTTCTTTATGCCTACAAGGATTTCCAACGTTCAGCCCGTGATCGACGGATGAAGTTGATCGAGTACAATGCGGACGGAGGGCGGAATACGCAGTTGTTTGATCTGGAGAAGGATCCGTGGGAGACACGGAACCTAGTAGGTGAAGAGAAGCACTCAGAGGATATTCGTCGCCTGAGGGTTCAGTTGGACCGATGGCATACGGAATTCGATGATCCTACGGAGCCTTGGTGGAATGGGTGAGTCGTGAGGAGAACTATTCGGCAATAGAGGAACAAGATGAGAACGCATTCCGGCCACGGAAGGGATTGGTTTCACCGGAAGCGCTATGGTTCGTCCTATCCGCACAGCTCACCTCCCCTAACGAGATTCCGTTACGCCACCCGCTCCGGGGCGCGAGCTTTAGCCTTCCTGAGAAGCATTCAGCTGCTCAACCTGGTCCGGCATATCTCCTCTGTCGCGAAGATAAACGGCCAGTTGACGATCGTGCCGGCTGGTTGCAGACAGGGACCCCGGTCGGACAAAGGGGTCCCAACGAGGTTCACGGGATCCTTCGACTACATCGCCCATGACCGTGACCCGTTGAACAATGCGCTCACCATCAAAATCGTTGAGCACAAAATGCTGTGTGCAGCGATTGTCCCAGATTGCAACGCACCCCTCGGTCCAGCGATAGCGCACGGTAAACCTTGGATTCTTAACCCACTCGGTCAAATAACCTAAGAGCGCATCACTTTCGCTCCAGTTGAGTTCAACGATGCGTCGGGTGAAATGTTCATTCACGAAAAGCGACTTAATCCCGGTCTCTGGGTGAACACGCACAACGGGATGTATATGCATCTTGTCCGGGCGGTTGTGTGGCAGTGCGTCATGTAGTGCAGTCAAGGATTCGCAGATCTCCTGCATCGGTGCAGATAGCTCATCGTAAGCATGTTCAACACTGCACCACATGGTATCGCCCCCCACATCGGGGCATTTCACCATGTGCAGGACTGAGAGAATCGGCGGCCGTTCTTCGAAGGTAATATCCGAATGCCACTCATCGGCGATCCCTCCCTGAGTCGCTGCAAGCTCAAACACCCCTTCATGCTGAGTAAACGGATTCTTTAAGTTTGGATGGCTCTCGATAGCACCAAAATGTTCACCAAGCGCTACGTGTTGGTTTAGTGAAATCGACTGTCCTGGGAAGAAGAGGACCTTATGGTTGAGCAGCTCAGTCTTTATCTGCTCAATATCGGCGTCGCTGGGTTGACCAAGGTCAACGCCAGTAATCTCGGCACCTAGGCTTCCGGAAAGACGTCTTATATCCCAACTCACAGCTTAATTCCTTTCTCTCAGATTGCTAAAAATACCATAGACGATTTTGCCCCCCACACCTTCCTTCTTATCCTCCTTGACCCAAGGGCGATCCTCTAAAAGCTACTCTGAGCTTCCCTTTGGACATCTATGCCTCCGGTTGTTGCTGGAACCGTGTATCTTGTTTCGTAGCAAGGGGCCGAGAGAAACCAGCTTCTCCTCTTCGCCCTACACTCTATGCTCTAAGCTTACAACCCCTTCAATGCTTTCGCACATATCCGAAAAAACTCGCCCTCCGACTTCTCTGCGAACGGCGCCGGCAAGAAGTATGCCTTGTGCGATGTATCTCCCTCGTATCCGCCTTCCCGAATCAACCGTGCGGACGAGATGTATCCCGGGCAAGCGTTCGCATAGGCGATCGTCGCCGTTGGGCCGTCCGTCATTTTTCTCAACGCGATTCCCAGATCGGCACAAACCTCGCCTTCAAGCCAGAACATCTTTAGCCCGCCGAGCCTCCAGACCTGCACTTCGTAGTCGACGGTCTTTCGGGTGTCCGGAAACGACAGAGACTGCCGTGCCCACCACGTCAGATGGCTCTGGTTGTCGCCTACGAGAGCCAGGTGCCGGATTTGCTTCCTTGATGGTCCCCGCTTCAGGGTCAGGCCTCCGGACGCCCTGGAAAGGGACATCTCTGGGGCCAGCTCACAGGCCGATCCCCGCTGCAGCGCTCTCAGAACCTGATCGGCCAGCTTGACTCCGGCCGCCCTCGCGCGTCCGGGGCTCCGTGAGAATACATAGCTCCCCGAATCCGGATCGCGATGGACAACGTTCGCGTCTGCTCCACACCCTTTTGCGAACAGAACCCGGGTTCCGTCTAGTCGAGTCGCGATCCTTCTGCGCATCGCTCCGGGCCAATCCGGAGACCACCGGTCATAGGCGCCTGTACTCGTCGGGTGGCAGGCATGGGACACCAGGATGATCTCCGAAGGCGTCCGTCTTCGCCTGATCCGGAGAATCGGCGTATGGCGGTCGTAAACACCGTCTGG
>DPVD01000101.1:0-605 GCA_003526745.1 Candidatus Latescibacterota bacterium | reverse complement strand
TGCAGTACCCGATCCCCGTCCAGTAGACGGCGATTCAAGCCGATCTGACAATCCGCTTCGGTCAGCGAAATCGTCGCCGGCCCAAGATTCTCGAGCGCCTGGCCGACCAGGCCGATCAGCGCGTCCTCAAGGCGCGCCAGATACCAGACGTTGATACCGCCGACTGCGAAGTTGAGGCCAAAGTTCACAGCCGGCCCACAATGCGTATGCGAGCAAGGGAACGTGACGGCCTCTGGTCCCAGGCCGTATCGACCTTGGATCCGTGTCCGCATCGCGTCAACCAGTACACGTGAATATCCAAGCACGTCGCTGGCCACGATAACCGACTGACGGCCACGCGCATCCTCGAGCGCCACCGCCTGTGCTATCAGAGGCGACAGAGCACTCTGCGCGTATCGTTCTCGACCGAACCCCGAAGGCAGTGCCTCACCCGGTGTCGGTGTAATGTCCGTTTCGGCATAACCGCATCGCCATTGTGCAGGCATTCTGGTCACTCCTCGATTGATCGGTAGGCTTGCCTCAGGACTTCGGCCGAGATCGCCAAACTCGCGGCTTCTTCGTCAGACATCAGCGGGTGACCCATCTCCCTTCTTTTGCTCCTGTTA
>DPVD01000213.1:0-5084 GCA_003526745.1 Candidatus Latescibacterota bacterium | reverse complement strand
CGCTCCGAAAAACAAAGGGATCAGCGACTTTCCAGTTCGCTGATCCCTTGTCTGTTTTGGAGGCGCCGGGCGGACTCGAACCGCCGGTGGAGGCTTTGCAGGCCCCTGCATTACCAGCTTTGCTACGGCGCCGTGTTCCACGAGGTCCCGGTTGGCCGAGGGCCCGTCAGCTATCGATTGAGAGATCATGGCCGTGCTATCCTAGACGGAACTCCATTCTATTTCGACCGAGATTGCGCAGAGACCGCCCGTGCATACGAACCCAACCGGGCGAGGACCCGATCAAAAACAAGCACGCTGGTTTAGCGTGAAGGAACTGCAAGTTGGGATTTCAGGCAGGCGATGAAGCGATCCGTCACTTAGATCTCTTCCTGTTCCTTACAGATGCTAGACCGTATCGTGGGAATGTGGCCAGGCAAAGAGACTGATTAGCCGACCGCCGACTCCTATATCTTCTGCCATTGACAAACCGCGTAGCAGGAGAGGGCGGGTGTTTGGATCCGGTCCAACAGGCGTTCCAGCTTGAGGAGGAGGGGTGAGTAGATGGACTTGATCCGGGAAGGTATCCTGAAAATCAAAGAATTAAAGACCAGGAGATATGCAAGGTTCCCGCGGTGTTTCTCGCCTCGGTAGACGAATTCTGAGGAGAACTCTTCCTTCATGAACGCCAAATCGATCCCCTCTTCGTTGCTCTCGAAGAGTGGGTCAAAAGAATACCAGAGACGCCGAAGAACATCGGGCAGCGATCCCCTGTGGGGCTCCATGAAGCAGAAGGTGCCATTGGGCTTCAGGATCCGGTGGATCTCGCGAACCGCATCTCCAACATATGGATGGACATGGTGCAACCCGCCAACAATCGTAACACAGTCATATGTATTGTCTTCTAGACCAGTTTCGAGAATTGACGTGCAATGTGCGTCGCAAGTCGGCCATTTACTCTTGAACATCTCGATCGATTTGTCCGATATGTCGAGGCCGGAGACATCGGCGTTTTGGGAAAGAAGATAGCCAGTCGTCTCTCCGCTACCGCACATCGCATCTAGTACCTTCTTGCCTGCTAACGGGAGACCCGCAAACATAGCGGAGTCAATGAACTGGTTCCGATAGGCCTGGCTCCAGCTATCCCCATAGCTTCTCGTATACGCGTCCAGGATCTCATTATAGTGGTCGCGTTGCGCTCTTTCTAGTTCGTCCATCCATCAATCCTATTCTGACGTCCGTTAGGTGTAGTCCGGCGCCAGGAAACCGAGAGCCGGCTGGGAACGGGAAGCCCGGGCATGGAGCCGATGATCTCGGATAGAGGCGTAGGCTTGAATCCGGTGTCGCGACCCAGGTCCTGCGTGTCGACCGGAATGGGCTGTCCGATGTTCAGAATCGAGTCCAGGGGCAGCTTGCCCGATCCGGGCAGTCGCTTCAGCAGGCCCGCGGCTTTCTTGATCGGCCCGATCGGCAGCGGCACCTTCCATCGACGCAGTCCGACCGTCTCCTCGACCTGATTCACGAACGAAAGGAAGGTCGAGGGCTCACCACAGAGTCCGTACGTCTTGTCCAAGTGGTCTTCCTTCATGATCAGCAGGTCGATCGCATTCGCAATATCCTTGATCCCGATCGGGGCGATCGGGAAGTCACCGTCTCCGGGCATGACGAAAATGCTGCCGTTCAGGATCTTCGAGATGACTTTGGAGAAGGTGGAATTCTGCGTCGGCGCGAACTCGCCGATTACGGGCGTCAGACGCAGGATCGCGTAGTCCTTTGCCTTCTCGCGGACGATCGTTTCGCAGTTCTGCTTAGACTCCCCATAGGGCCCAACTCCGTTGACGGCTTGGTCCGTACTGAGGAAGATCACCCGCTTGACGCTGGAGGAAGCAACCCCGTCCAGCAAAAGGGATGTGACGCTTTCATTCGATTCGCGCAGCTCTGCGGGGTCCTTCGATCGTGTCAACGCGGCGGCGTGGATCACGATGTCTCGATCACTCAAGATGTCCGTCACGAACTCGGAGTTCGTCAGGACACCGCGGCGCACGTCGATCCCGTCGAGGTCGAAGTCGCTTCTGCACGTTCCCGTCACGTCATAGCCCTTCGCAGATAACAGGGCAGCCAGCTGTCGTCCGACATAGCCGGAGCAACCGGTGATCAGAATCTTAGAGCGATTTGCGCGCTCGGCCGTCTTCATACGTCTACACCCCTTCTGCAAGAACTCTAGGCGACCCCAGCGAGCACTCTCTGTCGGACGCGGCCACCACGTTCCGGAAGCAGGCGACACCGCAGATGCTGTCTTCTTTCAGGATCTCATAGTCTGAGAATCCTACGCCCTTCAGCTTCATCTTCACCTCGCCGAAGTCGAGCACCCATTTGTGCCACTCGATCACGATCGTATCCACCTGTCGGAGATATCCCAGATCTCCAGCGAGCAGATCGGCCTCGCTTCCTTCAATGTCGATCTTCAGGATGTCCACGCGTCGATCCCCGAATGTGTCTGCCAGAATCCCCCGGAGATTGGCGAGCGGAACCTGTACAGACTTCTTCGCTCTTGCCGGGAAGGGATAGTCTCCCTCGAAGCCTCTGGCTGACGACGAGATGTTGAACTCACCCACATGGAACTCGGCCGTCTCCTCCCCTTCCGGACCGACGACTGCGTGAAGCGTCCTGCAATTCCGGATCCCATTCTTGTCCAGGTGCCAATCACACTCTGCCAGCACATCCGTGTCCGCATCGACCAAGATCCCTTCAATCATGTCGGCCCCGAAGTGCTCTGCCAGAAAGCACGTGAAGTATCCCGTGTTGCATCCCAGATCCACAATCGTGCGGACATCATTCTGTTCGGAGATCGAGTCATAGGTCCGCTGCTTGAAGATCTCCGAGGCGACCGAGAAACTCTCCGGCGAGTGCACGCGGTAGGATGTCTCGCCGTACCTGAAACGCGGGGATATCGTTCGGAGTACGAAACCCGCGATCTGGCGCAGACGGGCCCAGCGGATGAACTGGTGAAACCAGGACGTGTGAATGATGCGAGTCATGCGTAGGGTGGGTCCGTTTTGGCTGTCCAGTCAGTCTGACAGAACCATCTCTTCGACAGCCTCGGTTTCATCGGAAACCTCGACTGTTCGAGTCGTTGTGCTCTTTGGCGTTAGAACGTCTGTCCGGGGTGAGCTGCCCTTCAACAGGGCAACGGACCACTCCTTCACGAGTCCAAACCCGTGCTTGATCATCCAGCTGGGACGAAAGTAGTACCCGTTGAAAGCTCTGTTCTTCTTCTTCAGAATCTGCTCAGGCGTCACGTCGTCGAGCCGTACGACCGGATCATATTCGGTGTACTTCGAATAATCGAACGTCGTGATCCTTTCGGTCAGACGCTCCGCGGACTTGGTACCTGGGAAGGGCGTTAGGATCCCGAACTGAGCACTGAAGGTGTTCAGGAACCGGCTGTACTGGATTGTGTTCTCCATCGACTGTTCTGTATCGCCGACCAGACCGAGGATATAGAACGCCTGTACGCGGATACCACCCCGCTCCAGCCGATCAATAAGGGATTCCATCTTCTGATGCTCTATTGGACGACGTCCCGATGACTTAAGGACTTCCTCTTCCGGGGATTCGATCCCAATGTTTATCGCCTTGAACCCTGCCGCGATCATCAGATCGACCATCTCTTCGTCCACGCAGTCCAGGCGCGTTTCGCAGCCGATCTCCAGGCAGAAATCCTCTGCGGCGATCGCTCGGAGCAGCGCCTTCGTCTCTCGACGGTGCAGACTGAATGTGATGTCAGTGAACAGAAGCGATCGGATCCCGTAACGTTCAACCAGCGACCGCATCTCTGCGATGATGTTATTGTTGTCCCTCCGCCGCAGCGGCTCTTTCTGCAGGACGATGTAAGGGCAGAAGTCGCAAGCGAAAGGGCATCCACGGCTTGCCTGAATCGTGAGGAATGGCTTCTTCATCAAAGCGGGAAAGTATCCGCACTCGGCCAGGTCGATACCGTCCCAATCCGGGAACGGGAGTGTCTTGACGTCAATTTCCTCATTCAGCTCGATCATGCCCGTCAGTTCACGTTCACCTTCGCAAAACTGCCTGAACGCCAGCTCCGGCTCTTCCTTGAAAATGAATTCCGAGACCTCTTCGAAAAACTCCGGCTTTGTGGAAGAAAAGGCGCCCGTGAAACCGATCTTGGTGCCTGGATACTCTGCCTTGATTCGTTTCGCGAGCTCTACCTCATTCTTGTACTGGTGCATCGAACTGGCGATGATGACATAGGACTCACCCTTTGGCATTCCGTTGTAGTGATTGGCCGGAATGCCGTGCTCTCCCGCAATCGCTTTCAGGTATGCCAGCGTGATGTTCGGGACACGGAGCTTGTTCTTCTTCAATCCCGTAACGAGCGAACCGAACAGACCGTCCGCGTGCATAGCCGAGCCAAAGGTCCCTGTGACGTCCCGGTTGGCATAGCCGTCTTGGGGATGCTTGTAATCAATGAGGGCAACTGACTTCATAGCGCGCTTCCTGTATGAACTGATGGTGCCACTCTACAAGCACCAGTAGGTTCGTGATCTTGTAGGAGTTGTCCGCTTTCCCCAAGAGGTGATCCTGAATGATCTTGTCGACGCCCCTGGCCTCGAGGAATCCAAGGCTGGCAACGCGATCCGCCGAAAGTCTTTCCTGGACGAACCCACGGAGCTCGCCACAGTACCACTCGGCCAATGGCACGTGGAAGCCTGCTTTCTTCAACTTCAGGAGCTCGGGAGGAAGGACATCCTGACCGAGTTGCCTCAGCAGCGGCTTGGTCGTCGCATAGCCGTGCTTCTGTTTCCGCGGAATCCGATACGCCAGCTCCACGAACTCGTGATCCATCATGGGAACTCGAAGCTCGAGTGAGTTGGCCATGGACATGCTGTCCGACTGGTAGAGTCCCATCGACCGCCACCAGACCGCGAGGTCCGCGTAGCTGTATTTCTCGAGCCAGTCGTCGCCGCTGTATTCGTTGTATGCCGACTCGTATGCCCAGTAGGAATCCCGGGCTGGAGTGCGGCCGTTCAAAAGCGTCCGCTTCTCTTCTTCCGTGATGATCGTCCGCCACCAGTAGTGCGCCT
>DPVD01000228.1:20435-21163 GCA_003526745.1 Candidatus Latescibacterota bacterium | reverse complement strand
CGAACATGGCCCCCTTCGGCGCAAAGGCTGCGGGACTCCACAACAGCCCGATAGCATTCTCCTTCCCGACGGAACGTCACAAGACGGTAACACTGGACATGGCCACGAGCGTCGCGGCGGGTGGCAAACTGAACGTTGCGAGCGACAAACGTGTCCCCATCCCTATCGACTGGGCCCTCGCCCCTGATGGGAGCCAGACCACCGACCCAGATGTTGCCTCCATACTGCTGCCAGCTGGCGGACCAAAGGGCTCCGGCCTCGCGATGGTCTTTCAGTGCCTTACGAGTATCATGGCAGGCAATCCGTTGATTACCCCGGTACTCTCGTCTGGCAAGAAGGTCCACAACCAGAACAGCATCGTCGCCGCTATCGACATCTCCTTCTTTCTCGATGTCGACGACTATCGCTCAGAGCTCGACAACACGATCGACGCGCTCAAAGCCCTCCCTACTGCCGACGGACACGATGACATCCTGATTCCCGGCGAGCCCGAGCACCGCACATTCGATGACCGATCTACAAACGGTATTCCCCTTCCACCCGGAACGGTCAAGAAAATTCAGGAAGCCGCCCGAAGACTCGAACTGACATCACCGGTTTAGCCGCTTGTCCACGCTAGAGCACCACAAAGTCGTTATCATCGGTGGAGGTCCGGCCGGTCTTCCGCTTGCAATCGTCCTCGGCGGACACTGGCCCTACTACCGCGGTAGCGACCTCTTCAGCGCCCG
>DPVD01000228.1:0-20155 GCA_003526745.1 Candidatus Latescibacterota bacterium | reverse complement strand
TACTACCGCGGTAGCGACTTCTTCAGCGCCCGTTACCCTCAGCTTCACAGCTATCTTTCCGATCAGGAA
The DNA here is from genome assembly GCA_003526745.1 of Candidatus Latescibacterota bacterium. GTDB lineage: Bacteria > Latescibacterota > UBA2968 > UBA2968 > UBA2968 > UBA2968. Next base: position 20,086 of record DPVD01000228.1, on the reverse strand, counting down.
GAAACTCTTCTCTCTCTTCGATTCGAGAGCCTCATTGCACAGGGATTCTCTCCGGCCGACGTCTTCAGGCTGCTTCATCACCCCGGTAAGAAATTCCGGGGTTTGGACAATGTCGCCTACACATTCCGGAAAAACGATCCCATAGACTACGTCCTGCTGACACGTGAAGAGGTCGGCGGTCTCTGGAATAACGTTCCCAAAAACCTCCTTACCCTTTCTCCTGGGCAGTGGATGGAGTTTGGGTTCTATCCGATCAAACAGTGGGCGCACGAGAACGAAATCGACATCGATGTCAATGACCTGATCATCAAGCATCGACTGATCGACTACTACCACAGCATCCCGGAGCGCTTTGGACAATCGGACAGAATCAGGGCCCACACAAATGTGACCCGGATCGAACCGGAAGGAATCGGCTTCAGGGTCCAATTTGAAGACCTGAACTCCGGCACAACCAGCGCGATGACCTGCGACCACCTTGTCTACGCGGCCGGTCAGCGGTGCATTCTTCGCGAGCTTGGGGCCCCCGGCCAAGACCTCCCCTTCGTGACCAACCGATACGACACACCGGACGATTTTCCTGGGGAGCGCGTCGTCGTCGTTGGTGGTGGACGATCAGCTGACTGGGCGGCGACCGAGCTTCACGATGCGGGCCGATACGTCACGTATGTGCAGCGTCAACCGGAGTCCCAGCACGCTCCCCTCATTCGGGACAGTCTGTATCTGCCATACTATGCCCGGATCGCACAGATCATGGAGGAGGCTTCACCCCGGTTTGACTGTCGATACGAGACGACCATCACTCGGATAGATCCTGACGGCACACTTCATCTGTCATCCAAAGTTGGGACCACTACAATCCAGGTCGATCACGTGATCGTGGAAATCGGCGGGGTCGCAGATTACAGTCTCTTCGAAGGCTTCCCGGACATCCAGCTTGTCGACAAATACGACGACTATCGGTTCCAGGTCAGACAGATGCGAGTACACCCACACAGCTATGAATCGATCGATGTCGCGAACCTGTATCCGGGAGGCTATCTTGCAGAGGGAATCGGACTAGTCGTCTACGCTATGCACGGAACAACCTATCCGATAGCTGCAAGCATCCTGCAGAAAGAGGGTGTGATACGCCCGACGCATTGAACGAGAAAATGCTCCTGACCGGGGCTTCACATAACCAGGCTCAGCACACATGCCCGTCACAATCAAAGATATCAAGACTATCCTGACACAGCCTGCCGGCTCCAGACTGATCATCGTCAAGGTCACAACCTCTGACGACGGGCTCTACGGACTCGGCTGCGCGACCTTCACACAACGCTTTAACGCAGTCGTCACCGCCATCGAAGAGCACCTCAAGCCGTTTCTGATCGGGCGTGACGTAGACCGGATCGAAGAGACCTGGCAGATGTCGTCCGTCAACAGCTACTGGCGGAACGGACCAGTGCTCAACAACGCGATCTCAGGCGTAGATCAGGCACTGTGGGACATCAAGGGCAAGCGAGCGGGGATGCCTGTCTACCAGCTGCTCGGCGGCAAGTGCCGTGAAGCTGCGGACACGTATGCGCACGCAAGTGGCAAGGACAAGCACGAGGTCGTCGATAATGTCCGGAAGTATATGGAGAAGGGCTACCGCCATATTCGAATCCAGATGGGAGGGTATGGCGGCCAGTCGAGCACGATCCAGAAGCCCGATGGCGCACCGGACGGAGCCTACTACCATCCGCGCGAATACTTGCGACTGATGACAGAGATGATCGAGCACGTTCGGACGGAGGTTGGCCCGGAGATCGAGCTTCTGCACGACATACACGAGCGGCTCCGTCCGATCGATGCCCTGCAGTTCGCCAAAGACGTCGAACCCTTCAAGCTGTTCTTTCTTGAAGACGCACTCGCCCCTGAAGACATCAAGTGGTTCGATAACATACGTCAGCAGTGCGCTACCCCACTTGCAATGGGCGAACTCTTCAACCACCCACTTGAGTGGACACCGCTAATCGAAGGACGACTGATCGACTTCATCAGAATGCACGTCAGCCAGATGGGCGGCATCACACCCGCCCGACACGTCGCGGCCTTCGCAAACATGTACAATGTCCGGACCGCCTGGCACGGTCCCGGCGACACATCCCCGGTTGGCCACGCGGCGAACCTGCATCTCGATCTCTGGGCTCCGAACTTCGGAATCCAAGAATGGTGCCGTTTCAACGACCTATGCTACGAGATCTTCCCCGGTCTCCCCGAGGTCCGAAAAGGTTACATGTATCCGAACGAGCAACCCGGCCTAGGCATCGACATCAATGAGAAACTGGCCGCCCAGCATCCATGCACAAACCCCGTCATCGAATGGACCCAAACCCGATCCCCCGATGGCTCTCCCATGCGCCCCTGATTCCGTCACGCATCACGAGGCGTCGACTGAGTGGTTCCTGACGTCACCGTGAAGATTCGGTGACAAGCTTAGCGCGACACGGCTTTTTCGGGCAGAGCCCGCGCGTTTCACAGTCTGTCCGGACAATCGAACTATCAGGGTCGCCTCAATCGTCGAGCTGCGTCCCCTCCGTGTCCGGAGCCCTGCTCTGAGCGAAGTCGAGGGGTGTTCTGTGTGGTTCCATCGCCTTTGGAGGTTCTCTTGAACTGGAATGACAAACAGAAAATCATCGACCTGACACCTGAAAATCCGTACGACCGCTTCCCCGATGGTCGACCGAAGGTTCCGGACGACATCATCAGACGGATGAAACGTGTGACAAGCGAGGAAGCCTGGGGTGTACTGAACTCGAACGATTACAAGCTCCAGTTTGAGGGCAATTGGCAGATCCTGCATCCGGACGAGATCCTCGTCGGGCGCGCGGTGACCTGCCGCTATGTCCCGACGCGTCCCGATCTTAACGCCGTCATCGAGGAAACAGGCAAGAAGGAAGGCCGTGTCGGCGGCCAGAACTCCTGGGCAATCGATACACTGGTCGAAGGTGACGTGATCGTCGTTGACCTGTTCGGGAAAATCGTCTGGGGAACCTTCGTCGGCGACAACCTCTCCACCGCGATTGCAGCCAACACGAAGGGCACCGGCGGCATGGTCGTCGATGGCGGTATGCGTGACTACCAGCGAGTCGTCGAACTCGGGAACTTCAACGGCTTCATAAAGGGTCTTGACCCGACGCCCATCCAAGAAGTCTGTCTGCCCGAAATCAACGTCCCTATCCGAATAGGAGCTGCAACCTGTCTCCCCGGCGATGTCGTCCTGGGGACTCCGACAGGCGTGACCTTCATCCCGCCACATCTCGCCAAGAATATTGTAGAACGCAGCGAAAATGTCCGGTTACGAGACTACTTCGGTCAGTTGCGAATCGGCGAAGGGGTTTACACGCCTGGCGAGGTCGACCGGAAGTGGTCGGATCTAATGGAAGAGGACTTTGCGAAGTGGTCTAAGACCCACGACCTCAAGACCGAGGGATTGGAGTAGCGATCTCTCTTGGTTCCCTTCGGGAACAGCACTCTTCTCTGTGAGAGGGAAGTCGACTCTCTCGTCGACAGGGGGAGGTCGACCGACACACAGGAGATAAAATGCAAGAACCGAACAACACAGCATCCCGCCCATCAGACCTACGGATCACCGACATGCGTATCGTGCGACTCAAGAATGTCCCGATGCGATCCAGCAACCTGATCCGTCTGGACACTAACCAAGGCATCTACGGTCTGGGCGAGATCCGAGACGGTGCGAGCTTTGCCTATGCCTTGATACTCAAACGTGTCATCGTAGGCGAGAACCCGTGCAACGTAGATCAGGTATTCCGCAAGATCAAACAGTTCGGTGGGCACGCGCGGCAGGGCGGTGGTGTGTGCGCCGTTGAAATGGCACTGATGGATCTGGCAGGCAAGGCCTATGGCGTTCCGGCCTATCAGCTCGTGGGTGGGAAGTTCCGAGACAAAGTCCGCATTTACTGCGACACGGACTCGACTCAGGATGCCGCCGAGATGGGCGACCGTCTCAAGAAGCGAATGGAGAGCGGATTCACCTTCCTGAAGATGGACATCGGGCTCCGGCTTCTTCGAAGCGTAGACGGAGCCGTATCGGCACCGGCAGGCATGCTCGAGACCAACAATGTGATGCACCCCTTTACGGGCATCCAAATCACGGAGAAGGGTTGCGACTGGCTGGTCGACTATGTCGCGAGGGTACGCAACACAATCGGATACGAGATTCCTCTTGCGTCAGATCATTTCGGTCACATCGGCATCGAATCGTGCATCAAGCTGGGCAAGAAGCTCGACCGTTTCAACCTTGCGTGGTATGAGGACATGGTGCCCTGGCAGTTCACCGATCAGTATGTGCGCCTGACGAATGCGTGTGACACACCGATCTGCACCGGTGAGGACATCTACCTGAAGGAGGGCTTCAAAGACCTGATCGAGAACCGCGCCGTGGGCATCATCCATCCCGACCTCGCGACATCCGGCGGGATTACCGAGACGAAGAGGATCGGTGATTACGCGCAGGAGCACGGGATCGCGATGGCTATGCACATGGCCGCGACACCAGTCGCTCAGATGGCGAGCGTGCACTGTGCCGCGGCGACCGAAAACTTCTTAGCACTCGAGTGTCACGCGATCGACTACCCAGAGTGGAACGACCTTGTCACAGGGATCTCGAATCCCATCGTGCAGAATGGCTACATTGACGTCCCCGAAACACCGGGGTTGGGTATTGATTTGAACGAAGAAGCGATCAAGACGCACATCGACCCGGACTGCCCGGGGTATTTCGAACCAACACCCGAATGGGACGGCGAACACGTCAACGACCGACTCTGGAGCTGACGTGTTGGAATCCCACAGACTGAGGTCACCATGATCAATATTGGAATCGTAGGTGCCGAGAACAGCCACACTGTTGCGATCGCCAAGACCCTGAACATCGAGAAGCGTGTTCCCGGATTCCGGGTCGTCAGCGTCTGGGGAGAGAGTCGGACATACGCACGCGACGCCCAGGAGCGAGGCCAAATCCCCGAGATCGTTTCAGATCCTTCAGACATGATCGGAAACGTCGATGCAGCCATCGTCGACCATCGACACGCTAGGTTCCACCTGCCGGCCGTGCGTCCCCTGCTCGAGAAAAAAATCCCGCTTTTCGTCGACAAGCCCTTCTGTTACCGCATCCGGGAAGGACGTGAATTCCTGGATCGCGCAAAACATCTCCGCGTTCCCGTGACATCCTTCTCGGTCCTCCCGAAGCAGGCCGCATTCGCTGACTTCGCAAGAGATGCCAGGAAGCTCGGCAAGATCCAGTCCGTGGTCTCGACCGGGCCGTGTGACATCAAATCCAAGCACGGCGGCGTCTTCTTCTATGGCATCCATCAAGTCGACATGGTCGTTCGCCTTCTTGGCTGGGATGTCACCCACGCTGAACTCCACCGGGGCAAGACCAACCATACCGCCACCCTCTATTCGTCGAGCGGTGCCATCTCGACGATAAATCTGATCAGTGAAGGACGTCCCGCGTTCCATCTCTCCGCCGTGGGCGAGAAGGGCCGCATCGATCGCGTCATCAAATACGACGACAACACATACCTGACTGGAATCCGTTCGTTCTGCCGCACGTTCAAAACAGGCAAGACCGACGAAACTCGCGAGTCTATCCTGACTCCCGTCGCCGCGCTGGAAGCCCTGGAGAAATCCCAGAAATCCCGCAAGAAGACCAAGCTACCGAATATCGCCTGACTCCAAGAACACGAGACTCCAATGTGGCCACGCTACCTCCCGCTGCCCAATAAACGCGTCTGCGACCTTAACCCCAAACAGACAAGTGTCTTCCGTACTTGGATGGGCCTAACCGAATCCGGCACATCTATCGATGCGATCCCTTATGCGACACCCCAAGAGAAGGCATCTCGTGCGTCTCGTGAACGATGGAAACGGCGCTTCGCGGGTAAATGCAGGACAGAACCATCACTCCTGATTCGGGGTGAGCAGATCGCTCGCCTGCAGAAAAACGCGAAAGTCGACGCGACCGCCCGCAGACATCGAGACGGCATCCTCGACGATGCAGACACAGTCGCTTCACTCCCTCCCGGGTTCTTTCACAGCTTCATCCCCGACTTGGGCCCATGGAATCCCGGCGGCAACTTCTGTCCTCACTGCGTTTATAACAAATCACCAGAGGGTATCAACAACTACTTCTGGGACTGGGACTGGCGGGACCCCGAAAGACTGACCTGTCCATACTGCAGAACTACATTCCCAAACGCAGACTACCAGGACAACGCGACACTGTTGCTGCCGCGCCTCGGACTCGCCTACAAGTTTCACGTTCGCAAAGCTGAGCTCAAGACAAAGGACTGGAGGCTTGGACAGAGGGCAGAGCGATTCGTAGCCCAGCCAATCCACGTTTCTTTCAGCGGCAACATCCGCAGTCTCCGGATCAACTGGTCGATCGAACGCCTGAACTCACTGGGCCGCGCATATGCGCTGACTCGAGAGACACGCTACGCCGACCGAGTCGGGGAGATTCTCCAACGTTTCGCTGACGTCTACCACGGGTATCCCCTGCAGAGCTACTTCCAGGATGTCGTCGACGCCGATCCCGGTTTCGCCGTGGACAATGCCGACAGCATTCCGACAGTGTTCAAACGGAACGCCTGCATCGGTGTGTATGACGGGAGCTTCGGATATAACCACGAGAAGACTACGACCGTCAGTACGCGTGTGGCCACGGGTCTCTGGGGATCGAGCCGCATCGCGCGTGAGTTGACGACGACGGGACACGCTTTCCTTACCACCTTCCAGGCCTACGACCTCACCAAGTCAGCCATAGACCCGGTTGTTCGGCGTGATATCGAGCAACGATTCCTGCTCGAACTGTATCTGGACACGAGAGCTTACGAGTACATCACGAACAAGGCGGGGAACATCAGAGCTGCGCGAGTCGCATTTGGTCAAGTCTACAGAAACGCCAGGGAGACACGCGAAGGAGTAAAGGGCTTCCACGCCATCCTGGGCGGTCAGTTCCACGAGGACGGCTCACACAGGGAGACCCCACTTTACGGGCACAAACCGATTGGCGAGAATCTGTGGCAAATCCCCGAGATGCTTCGCGGCAGCGATGATCTCTACGAGAAAAGCCTGCTTCGACCTGCCTTTGATGCCTTCTCGAAGATCCTGACACCGTGGGGCACTGCGCCCCCACTTGATGACACTTTTGTTTACCGGGGGATCCCCGTCGAATCGTTCGACATTGCCCGCGAACGTTTCGATATCCATATCCCCGGTGAGCCTGGACCTCCATCGGAGTTCGCGCTCTACAACTCCGATCTCACCCGACGCCCACGAAGGCAGTCGACTACGAAGGCGATCAATCACTACTTCAAAGGTCGACACCTAGCGTGTGTCGGCTTTGGCTCGGGCAAGACGTCAACACAGGTCTATGTGCTGGGCGAGGACGGGTGTCGCATACACAGGCACGCCGCCCCACTCAATCTTCAGTTGTACACCCACAACTGGGAGGTCTTCCCCGACCTTGGGTACATATGCGACCACCCCGGCAATCAATGGGTTAAAGCGACCCCGAGTCACCAGACCGTCACAATCGACGGAGAGAACGGCTATTCGGAGGAGCCAAGCGAGCTTGTGTCGTTCGAAACGAAGGGTTCGCATCGATATATCGAGAAACGGCTCACCCTGAAGGACGGACACCACATGCGAAGGGCCGTGACACTGATCCGCAAAACAAACGGATGGCCGATCCTGATCGATCTGCTCGAGATAGAAGGGGGACGCACACAGGACTACGCCACTCGGGTCGACGCCCCGCTACGTGCTTTCACCGTGAGCGAACACACAGAGCCACGAAAGACGAAGCTCTACCAGAACCACTCGTTCTATCCCTTGGAGAACTTCCGGACAGGCGGCCACATCGGATTGCCGTTCAACGTATCGTGGGGCTCACGAGACAGGTCGGTCTATGCCACAATTCTTACTGAATGCTCTGAACTAATCACATACGAGTCGCCGGGCTGGCGATCGCAGTACGAGATTGCAGAAGACCCGAAGAAATACTTCAACACGGCTATACTCAGAAACAGGGGTAAGTCTGCTCGTTTCCTCGTCGTTTACGATGTCGGCCCCGGCCCACGCGTCACCCCGACGATCACCGACTCAGATGATACCAGTCTGTCACTCCGCCTCTCCCTTCGCAATACACGCGACTGGCACATCCTCCTCCCCCTCCATCCCGGCGCACCACTCCATATCGCAAGGAAGTAACGCCTTTCAATCCTCTATCTTCGATATTCCATCCTCCACCCACCTCCTCAATCAGCTTACGGTTCCCGTCTAGCACCTTACTCAGAAACGGATTTTGCGCATTTTCCTTCGGTTCTTGACTCTCGTTGCTTTGTAATCAACACCAAGCACTACGCGCGCATCTGCGGCGACTGATACGGCATGCCCAGTGTCGAATACACCTCATCCTCCGAACGCATCACGATCTCGCTCTGGTCCTGGCGTTGTATGAGATGATTTTCTGGCTGGAGACGTAGCTTCCGCTCGCGGGCACGTAGATCCAGCTTGCGGAGGTGGTGTACGCTGCCCGTGGCGACAACCAAAGCAACAGCGAACCGGGAAGGCTTGGTAAAGTAGATGTCGACCGGAACTTCTTCGAAGATGAACCTGGCGTGATCAGGTCCCCACGACACGATCTCACCTTCACGTGCGATGATAGCTTCTCTCAGACAAGAACGTGGGTTCTGCTCGGGAGCCATCAGGTCGTCAGGGGTGCGAGATATGCTCACCACGATATCGATGTCGTGGACGTGACGGGCACGACGCCGGAGGCTCCCGGCCAGCTGACAGAGCGGTTTGCCGGACGGAGACCGGAGGCAGTGTTTCAAAAGAATCGGCTTGAGCCGGCTGGCAACAAGGATTGCGCGTGCCCTTGTAAACGACACATCCACGTGATCCATCACACCGGGCAGAGCCGCCTGAGGATCTGAAGGGGAATCAGATTTCACAATCACCTCGGGGGTAAAGCGGATGTTTACTAAAAAACCGAGCGACTTGTTCCAGGTCAACGATCCGTGAGTTGATCAAGGATCCGGGTCGCGCTGTCTGCCGTACCTGGGTCGCCTTGCCACGACCAGAGAAACTCGCTCAAAGCAAGACGTGCGGAATCCACCTGACCGGATCTTGCAAAGAGCTGCCCCATCCTGAACCGGCTGAACACGCCGACCTCTCCCCCCCCAACCCACGACGTTCGGAAAGCTCTCAGGGCCTCAGTCGACCGACCAGTTCTTTCCAATTCAACGCCAAGATTGTAGGCCACCTGGTATGCGTCCGGGTCAGACTTCAGCAGATCCTGGTAGACAAGGATGGTCGCGTCCGAATTACCTGCCTGCCGAAACAGCATACCCAGGTTGATGGCTGCATCTGCATACGACGGAGACAGATCGAGCGCCCGCCGATAAGCCGCAATGGCGCGGTTGTGATCCAGCCTTTCTTCAGCAACACCGAGGTTGAAGTGAACGGTCGACCTCTCTGGCGCAACCCTCGCGGCCGACCTGAGCAGCTCCACACCCGCATCCGCATTTCCTGACCGTACGAGCAGAATGCCCCTATTCACGAGCGCACTCACGTGATCCGGCTGCGCGTCCAGCGCCGTCTGATACGATGACAGCGCCTCATCGATTCTCTCCGCATCCTGGTAGATCACGCCAGCATTGTAGTGAACCTCTGCGTAGCCCGGATAGATATCCACCGCCCTTCGATACGCGTCAAGTGCACCAGCTTGATTGCCGGTGTCCCGCAAGGCGTTCCCGAAGTTGAAGTATGCCTTCGCGCTGTTTGGCGACACCTGAACGGCTGACGAAAACAGTGTGAAGTCGTCCTTCCAGTCTACGTTTCGAACGGATGTCCTTGCACCGAATAGCACACACACAGTGAGCGCAAATGCCCAAGGCGGGCAGAACCCAAGCCCGGCTTCCAGCCGTGCGTATCCGGCGGCTCCCATGATTGCAAATCCGACCATAGGCATATACATCAGCCGCTCTGCCATCGGAGTGCCTATCGGAAACAGCAGGTTCGACGTCGGAAGCCAGGCCAGACCGACGACGAAACAGGCGAGACCTAGTACGCCATCTATCGAGCCTACGATCGAACGTTGGATGGTTTGCAGGAAGACAGCAAGCAGGATGATGCCAGCGATCACGTGACCATTCACTAGGTCCACAGCAATCGGAATCTGACCGAAAGAGTAGTCTACCGACAATGCCATCGGCACCAACACCAGACCGACGTAGCGAGACAGAATCCCAATCCCTGTCGCCACCCGTTCGAACCCACCCACGTGAGCGAGCGGGTTATCGACATAGTCAGGCACAGAAGGCAGCACAACCGACCCCACCACGTATGCGCGGATCGACAGGACGATCAAACCGGCAGCGGCAAAGGGCACGTAGCGCCCCCAATCCTGCCGCATTTCAACCAGTCGCTCCCGAATTGGGGTCTCTTTCTTAAGAAAGTCTTCTGCAATCACGAACGCAGGAAACACAAGGGCGTGTTCCTTCGACAATGATGCGAGTATGTAGGCAAGAACACTGACCCCGATGACGTGTCGATGTTCTTCGGAACGTCGATGGGCGAGCCACGCAAGGAGCATCCAGCCACACGACAGCAATTCTGCGCGACCAACGACAGCATTGACGGATTCGGTCTGGATCGGGTGCAAACCAAACATAGCCGCACCAGCAGCGGCTGCTCCCCGCCCGTAGAACGGCAGCAACACCAAATAAAGCAGCCACACAACCAGCGCGTGAAACAGGATGTTCACGACCCGGTATCCGAGCGGGTCGAGACCATTCACCCAGCGGTTCGCCGACAGTGTGAGCAGTGTGACTGGGCGGTAAAGACCGTGTTCTGGCTGATTCGGCCAGAAAGGTGATGCTGCGATCTCGCGAACCGACCCCTCAGCCAGGACAGGGTTTCGTTCGATGATCGCGTGATCATCGAAGGTAAAACTATTGGTCAGGCTGTTTGAGTAGACAAACGCGATACCCACCACGATCAGCAGCAGGACGAGAAGGTCATTCCGAGACGGAGACACGTGCAATCAACGATGCCAAAAGGGGCTGGCGATCTCGGAGAACGCGACACGACCGAAGTCGACAGGGGAATGGAACTGCGGTTCGGGTGTCTTGCTTGCCGACCACTGGCTGTATTGCTCGTTGGTCTGACCGCCAAGACGATTGAGGTTCAGGTGCCAAACATCACCGGTGTGGGGAGGGTTGTGCTTTGCGACGTGAGCGAAGTTCTTGAACGGTATCGCAACTTCCAGGATCCAGTGCTCGTCTGTATCCGAGTCGTCGTTGAGTGTGCCGGAAACGCTCGTTGCGATTCGGATCCCTTCTCCGTCCCACTCTCCCTTTACGGGCACATCTGAACCTTCCGGGTGATACTGATCCAGGAAGATCCCTAGCACGTTCATCTCGATGTTGAAGTAGGCTTTCGGTCTATCAGGATTCGGAGCAGTAAAAACCTCAACGGTGTCGTCTTTCCAGACCTCAGAGTCACGCTCTGTGTGTGTTGCCCAGATGTGTGCATCCTCGCAGAGGAACGCGGCATAGAGGTTCTCATCGTCCCACAGCATCTTCGCAACAGTCTGCTCCTGCTTGCCTTCCTCATACCACGGGAAGACGAACGGGCTTAAACCGGGTGCAGCATACCACGCGGGCTCGTCTAGGCGGCCGTCGATCGTGATCGGCGTTCCCGCCCGATAGATGGTGTATTCGTTCTCAGCCAATACGTCCTCCACAACCAGCGTGCAGATGAAGAGCCCGACACACCAGACCGTCGCACGCATCCAGGCTATTCCTCCAGGTAGACCGATTCGTGTCCGGTCGGCCAGGGATACCTGAAGTGATCGTTCGCATCCTCATTCCCAGGCTGTTGTAGGATGTCTTCGAGTGCCCCAAAAGCCTGCTTGTAGGATCGTGTCTGGCCACTGTTGAGCGCTTCCCAGAGCAGCATGCTTTTGTCACCAGTCCGATATGCCTCCAAGCCGTGTTCCATGTTCAGGATCATGGGCAAGAGCTGCTCGAGCATGATCTTCTTGGGCAATCGACCAACCTGGATCGGCTGAATCCCATTCGAGTTGATGATCGCTGGGACCTCTACAACTACGTCGTCGTCGACCCCCTCGATCGCGCCGTTGTTCTGGACGTTTACCTGGAACTGTCCTTCGACGTTGTTTGTAAGGGCATTGATGATCGGCACCTGCTGCTCGCGTGTTTTCTCGGTCCCGAACAGCTCCGTCATCTTTGCCGCGGGATCCTCACTGGCTTCACGTATCTGGTTCAGCCGCTTCTCCAGGTTCTCGACGTGAACGGGCCGGGCGATGTGTGTGTCGGGACCCCCGAAGGGTTCACCGAACCACCACTTCTTCGTGTCAATATCGGTGTGATACCACCAGTTCCCCAGCCGTGGCGAGTCACCGATCGGGAAAAGCCCATACAGTCGATACTGATGGACGGTCCCGCGTGAAAGCTGGATGTCGTGTGTCCCTTCTGCCACGTGCGATTCCCAGTAGGTCGGCCCTTCTTCTTCGATCCACTTGTCGATCAGCGGATACGCATCCTCACCATCGTATATGAAGTGCGTCATCCAGATGCAGTGATTGACTCCGGGCGCCTGGAAATCGATCCGGTCGATGTCCAGACCGAGCGTTCGGGCGATATGGTAGTAGCCGTAATGCCCGTGGCATAGTCCGCAGACCTTGATGCTTGTTTCACGGGTCATCAGCGTACACCCGTCGAAGACCGGATTACCTGACTGAATCAACCACGCGTCCGGACAGATCCGCTCTATGTCGCGCGCCACATCCAACATCAGGTTGAAGTTGTAGTAGCTCCCGAATCCGGGTCCACGGTAGTAGTAGCCGTGCGTAGCATACACAGCACGCATATCCACCTGGTGGTAATGGCTCTGCGCCGCAGCCGTATTGATTACGAAATCGGCATCGGCAAGAGCGACTTCCCTCGATGTTGTCTGCTCGAACGACAGATTCGAACCGATCTCCTGCGTGTAGCGCTCGGCCATCTTGGTGACAGCTTCGAGTCGATCTCCATCGATATCCATGAAAGTCACGTGACTGCCCGTCAGGTTCTCCGTCAGACAGAGATCCTTCACGAGGCCGAGGGAGAAAGTCGCGCTTCCCGCACCGATAACACCTATCTTCACTGCCTTTGGCATACTAACTCACTTTAATTCCGCTGGGGCCTGCCCAGCTGCCATTTTACCCTACTTTGACTGGTCGCCGTGTCGGCACGTTGACCCGCCGAACGCTTGCTTCAACTATAGAGAGTCACACAACTCCCGCAAGAAAGCCGCATCCGCCTTCAAAGCAGATTCAGGGTCATCCTCTTTCACGAACTCGACCTCTAGATACCCGTCAAAACCAAAAGCTCGGAAGATTCCTATGACGGTTCTATATTCGACGAGTCCTTCCGAGATCAGCGATCGCACATTCTTCCCCGTTTCGACGTAATTCTGCGCGTGTACGGTCGTCACAAACGGCGAAATCTGCTGTGCCGCATCCAAAATCTGGTCCGGGGTTTCCGTATACATCGGCTGATAATTCATCCTGAAGTTGTCCCGGCCGACACCCTCTATCAGGCGAACGCAACCATCGACCGTGTCCGACAACCGACCGTTGTGCATCTCAACGACCAAGGACATCCCCTTCTCCGCCGCGCAATCGCAAAAAGTTGCGAAACCTTCGATAGCCTTCGCCCATTGGGCATCATCCGCATCTGCCGATCCACACGACCCCACCCATACTCGAATCTTGTCGGTCTCATAGATCTCAGAGATCGCTATCGCATCCGCCATCTGCTGGTCGAACAACTCGTCCGTCGGGTTCGCATACGAACCATACTGCGCCACTTCCAAACCCCGCTCCTTGACAGCATCCGAATACTTTCTGATGACGTCTGCGTCAAAAGGCTCAGGTGTATGGTCCGGCTTGCCCCAAGGCTCAACTCCATCGAATCCTGCGGCGACGGCGAGATCCAGAACTGCCTCAAAGGGGCGATCCCTGAAAGCGATTGTGCATAGTCCAGTCTTCACAGATGACTCCCTAATTTGGGGGGTGATGGCGCAAAATAGACGGCCTTACCGGGCCTGTCAACTACCCCCTAATCTCTCAAACAGTTGTAATAATTGACATTCCGGGCAGCCGAAACCAAAGCTCCAGCCTGACGGCAGACGGTACGCAGCCGGATCATTCCTGCCTTAGCGACCACAGCCAGACTCTTATAGATGTGCCGGTTAGAGGCATCCACAGAGTTTGCGATAAGCAGATTCTCAACCGGAACTCTGCAAAATGTTCTTCGGTCCAACTGGATCAATATCTTCTTCGTGCTGTGGCTTTCCAATTCGACAATGTTGAGCTAGGCGTGAGAGCAAAGGACTACCTGTTCACTGAGCCATTGCGCGAAGGCGGCTTCGAACCCGCTTATCGGACTGCAGTGTTCCCAATGCTTCAGCTATCAGCAGAGCCGAACATCCGAGCGGCAGTACGTGCAAGTCCTTTTAAAACAAGGTCTATTACGATCCGGTGGGGAGTCTTCAAGTGGCCAGTTAGTCGTGCGGCATCGCCCCCTGTCAGAATAACGTCAACCTGATTGAACCCAGCACGGCTAGCCATTTCGTGTACCAGCCGGTCGACTGACCCAGCCGCTCCGATTAGCAGACCCGTCTGGAGGTTTGCTTCGGTTGTCTGCGGAACCGTCCCTGGTTCACTGTCGGTGCTGACCTCAGGGAGAAGGCTAGTCCGCTCGGCAAGCGCCCACGCCGAGAGACCCAGTCCGGCCGAGATAGTCCCGCCCCTATAGACGCCATCCCCCCCAACAACATCGAGTGTAATCGCCGTGCCCGTCCCGACGACGATCGTCGGCTTACCTGTCAGGGCAAACGCCTCTCCAGCAAGCAGCAGTCTGTCGATACCTACGGACATCGGATCCGGGACATCGACCCGCAGGCCCAGCGGCAATTCAGGCGTCGCCTCGATCAGCTCAATTGACCAGACACGGTTGACACTCGACGCAAACACACCACTGACATCTCGAACGACGCTCCCGAGTATCACGACTGAAGGTGGATCTGGAACCTCCTCGCGAAGAACATCATCGAGAGACACATCGGCGTAGCCGCCGGTCTCCAAGGTAAAAACCCGGCGAAGCTCCAGCCCCTCGAACACACCCGCCTTGATACGCGTGTTCCCAACGTCGAATGCGAGCAGTCTGCCGGTTGCTGTCATGTCGAGGCCCTGACTCGAGTCACATCGCCTGTGTAAATCGACAACTCCTCACCGCTTTCCGTACCTATCACAAGCACGCCGTCGTTACCCAACCTGATCGCCTCACCTTCCACAAGGGTCTCTCCGAACTGAACCTGCACGTGCTGTCCCCAGAGTGAGCATCGATCTGACCATCGATCCAGCAAGTGCTGTGGGTCCTGCGCAAGCGAGCCTTCCAGCCGTATGAGGATCTCAACTAAAAGATCCGAACGTTTACATCGTCCACCTACGGACTGTAGCGAGCACGCAATCTCTCGAAGCTCGGGAGGAAACTCTTCACGATCCTGAAGAACGTTCACACCTATCCCGACAATCGAGTGAGTCAGCCGGCCCGACTCTGCTCTCGACTCCGTAAGGATACCCGCCACTTTCATCCCGTCTATCTGGACGTCATTCGGCCACTTCAGCGACGATTCGAGCGTTGTCAAAGCGTCGATCGACTCCGCTAGGGCGAGACCTGCCCCGAGCGTAACCCTCCACCCCTTATCCATCGCAAGGTCGTGTCGGCGAAGAACAGAAAACCAGAGTCCCGACCCGACCGGAGAGTGCCACGTGCGACCCAGTCGCCCACGTCCACGCGTCTGGTGCTCGGCAAAGAACGTCGTGCCATCGCTCGCACCCTTCGCAGCGGCTTCAGATGCAAGATCGTTCGTCGACTCGGTCTCGAGGAATCCTTCGACCCGCCAATCAATTCCGCGGTCTAGCAAGCTGTCCATCACGCGCGCTTGGTCTATCAGGTCGTATGGAACCGGGATTCGAAGACCGTAGGCCGGATGCCGATCCACGGGGATCCCCAGACGCTCCAGGACCTCGACGGCCTGGTCAGCAGCCAAACCGGTCGTCTCGAGTAGCTCGCTCTCTGTGACATAGTCTGACCCGGACTGTGCTAGGACCTCGAGCGCCGTATAGACGGAATCCGGCAATGTCTAAACCTTTCCGACGATCTTGTTGACGCTGACGAGAAGTTCATCGGGCTCGAACACTTTCTTCCAGTCCGACTGGAACAGATTCGCCTTCGCCTCCTTGATCGCATTCTTGGCGCCATCCGAGAACTCCCAGTCAATCACCTCAAACACAATCGCGAGTTCAACATTGATGTGTCCCATCATGAAATCTCTGGCAGCCTGTGCGGGTACGCCTCTTCGAATCGCCTCGTCCATCGCCTCACGCATCACCGTGATACACGTAGCCGCAACGGTCTCGGACATAGCGGGCTCCAGCATTGCCATCTGTTCGAGCGTCACACGGTGCGAGCGAAGGATCGGTCGGAACATCTTTGCGGCAATCGCTTCTGCTTTAGCGTAGTGTTCCTCCGGGCCCTGAATGAGCGCGTTTACGATGGCCTGTTTTGCCTGGCCGCTCCCGAAGAAGTCGCGACGCGCATCTTTGTCGGTCTCGTCATTGAAGACCGGTGGATGTGCCGGGTGAGTCACAAAGTAAGTAACGTCTTCTCTCTCCGGCAGTTCTCCCGCGTAGGGTGCTGCGGGATCCAAACAGATCAGTATTGCACTCGACGCCATATTGGGCACGAGTTGTTCAGCGATCGTCCCAACAAGAATATCCGGGACCGTCATCAGCACCACGTCGGCCTGCCCGACCGCATCCGACTGCGACACGGGTTCGATTCCACGCTCGCGGAGAACCGCCTCTCCTTTTTCGCTTTCCACAGGCAAGAGCTTGTAGTCGGGATCGTCCTTCAGTGAATTCAAGGCACGGGTGCCCATGCTGCCAGCGGCCCCGATCAGCGCAATCTTGATCATCTGGTCTCTCCCTTTAAAACCGAGTCCATCAACATCGGATCACGGCCTGCCGTTCCTGTATGCAAGATGTCTTTCCAACCCTAAAGTGCCGAGCCAATGCTAACCATAAGTGAAGGACCGCTCACCCGATCGGGAATCAATCTCAGACACATTCCCACAGGAGTCAGGTCCCACAAAATCGTGACCAAACTCTACCTTCCGAACAAAACAGTCTTGAAAAAATCCAACTTCCCTACCTGTCCACCTTTGAAGGTTACCTCACACCCATCCAAATCTGAGCCTGGGGCAAATACCCTGCACAGTGGTGAGCCGGGGGCCATGGGGGCAACAGCTTCGAGAGCAGTCACGCCCATCTCCTTTGCCACATAGTAGGAGGTATCGCCACCCGTCGTCGCCGCCCTCCGAAGACCGGTCTCTTCCAAGACCCCTCTGAGCAAATGCCCAAGCCCTCGCCCGATCCGCTCCGCAGTCGTCATTCGTGCCGTCTCGCCTGTGAGTCCCTGCTGCTCGAGGGCTACCATCGTCTCTGCGATTCTCGGGTCGTCTGGACCGCGTCCAGTATGCGCAATCACCGACTTGCCCTTACTAACGAGAGCGCATACATCTAGTATGGCCCGCTCAACAACACGGTCCCGTCGATCATCCACAAACCCCGCTGTGTCCAGAGGACACAAAACGAATCCCTCCACTTCAGCCGCATCGATTTGGTCGGCTGTCACGGGCGAACAGCTACCGGAAACAACAACGATCTGCTCGACCGGATCTGCCGTCAGCATAGGGGTAGGCGAGACCTCTCCCGTTTGCTCCCAGTATGCGACTAGCGCGTACTCCAAGCCTGAAGAACCCACAACGAACGGTCCGAACTTCCGCTTTTCCCATATCGCCTGGCCCACCTTGACCAGATCCGTGTCCGAAACAGTATCGAACAACACAACCTCGCATCCCTGCTCGATCAGGGTATCGACCTTCGCTTCTGCCTGATCGAGTTCGCAGACATCCACGAGCCCGATCTGCCTGTCCGTTTGCCGACTAAGATGTACGCGGATATCCGCCTCATTCATCGGCGTCGTTGGATGACACGACATGGTCGGATGTCGGTCCAGGCGGAACATCTCGCTGTCTAGGCCACTGGATGCGAACACGTTACCGAACGCACAGTAACGTCTTAGAATCGGAGCACCAACGATGAGGGGCACATACGAAGGTTCGAACACGTCTACCCCGACATCTACCGCCCGCCCAATGCTGCCGATCTCCGGTGAGGAATCGAAGGTGGAGCAAGTCTTATAGTGCACGATCGGTGTATTCAGAAGACGGAAGGCTTCCCAGACGGGGCGCAGTTCCTGCTCAGCCTCGTTAGGCGGCATGGCTCGTGTGCGGCCGGCGACACCGACACCTCGGACTTCACCCAGTTCCGCGACCTGCCCCCGTGTAGGCGGATCGAGGAAAAGGACAGTCCGAAGCCCCGCGAACGTCAAGGACTCCATTACGTCGGTGGATCCTGTGAAATCATCACCGTAGTAACTGATCAGGAGCCCGCTATCCAAGCAATCGACCTCCGTATCCAGCAGGAGACGAAGCGACCACATCTATCAGCGGCTTCCTTAAGTATGCGCTCTCGATGACGAGATATCCGTTCTCTTTGAAGAAATTCCGCTCTGTGTTAGACAGCACGTGTTGATGAATCCCTTGTTGGGTCGACGACGAATAGTTTCAAATACATACCTGTGAACATGAATCCAATTCCGCTGAACGCAATCAGACCGGCTGGACCATATGCCTCGAGCAGATAGCCTCCGACTACTCCACCGAGTGCCCCCCCCACCCCCCCGCACATCATCAGGAGCGACATTCTGCTCCCCACCGAACGTGCAGGTCCTAAACCTGCGATGACGGCGGAAGCGATGCTATGGGAAAAAGCAGCGGGGAGACCGGCCACAACCTGGAGTCCGATCACGTGAGTCCTAGCCTCGACTAAGCTCAGGCCGAGTCTGCACAGTGCAAACACCACAAGACCACCGAACAGCAGGTTCACGTTCCCCACCCGGCCTGCGTATCGACCTGCAATCAAGACGATCGGGATACTCGCCAGGCTCGAAACGGAGTGCATCGAAGTGATAAACGTCAGGGACAGCCCGATATCACTGAGACGAAGGGGGAATGCAATCTCGGACCACTGGAACGAGAACGACTGAAACATCATCGCGGCACAGAACAGCAGGAGAGGCTTGCCCATCGATGAGGTGTCGATGTCTGTGTCGTCCTGCGCTTGCACCCGATGACGGTCACAAATCCCGAGCGCCGCAAGCATGGCCAGCATCCAGAACACCGTCATCGTCTTGAACAGCCCTGGATACCCCCACGCTTCTACGATTCGCCCCCCCGCGAGCCCCCCGATCACGAAGGACGCCGGTGATGCGATCGCCAATCGCGCGAAGGCCCGATCCCGCTGATCCGTCGCGAAGTTCAGTGCGACGATCGCGCGTGTCAGACTGATCGCGCTCGCACCAAAAGTCCAGAGAAGGGTATTCAGAAAGCAGGCTACCCAGAGCTGGTCCGTGGTCCCCATCAACCAACACACCGGAACCTGTATGGCAAGACATCCTACGACGAGCCGATCCCGCAGATGCCATCGGTCGCTGACCCAACCCAACGCCACAGGTCCAAAGGACAATGACACGAGGATAATCGCCGAATAGTGACCAATCTCGACGTCCGTCGCGTTCAGAAACCTCAGGTAGATCGGAATGATCGGGAGGAAAAGTGCAGCTCCTGTCCACGCGAAAATCTGCGACGCGAACGCAAATACAAGCAGTCGCCCGTTCACTGACTCGTTCGCCTCGGATTCGCTCACATCACGCCCAAGACGGGGCGAGGTCTCCCGCCGCGAACCGCTTCATCTTCCGGAAGAGATCACCGAAGATCGCATCGCGTCTCAAAGAATGCGCGATGGCCACAGAGTGACGACCCTCGC
>DPVD01000082.1:2840-6472 GCA_003526745.1 Candidatus Latescibacterota bacterium | reverse complement strand
GATGAAGTTAAGGAGCGACTAGCACCCGAAACACGCGAGCTGACCGAATTCGCTCACTATACCCATACCAAAGAAATCGCGACCCGGAAGCAGATTTTCCTCACTGAGCAGGAAGTGTAAGAGTTTCGATGGCAGACCAGCGACCCAACATCATTCTTCTGATGGACGACCAACATCGCTGGGACACCATGGGTTGCGTCAACCCACTAGTAAAAACTCCGACGCTAGATCGACTGGCCGAGTCTGGAACTCGATTGGACCAAGCCGTGTGTCAGGCGCCAGCGTGCGTGCCCAGCCGCTACTCCATGATGCTGGGACTCTATCCGTCACAAATTGGCGTTCGCACCAACGGCGAATGTCTACCCGACGAGATCCTTCCCTACCGCACACCGAGATGGGGATCTGCCACCAAGGAGGGCGGATGGATCACGAACCAGGTGATCGATCTAAAAGTTTTCCGTGTACCGCACATAAGTGTATTGATTCCTAACAGCACGGCTTCACGACTTCCCCCGCCTCTGAGTTCTCCACTTCAAAAGCGCGACATACAGCGGACCCAATTAAGCCGTAAAAGAGCGTAATCATTGCCGTTGCTATACGAGGCCCCAGTGTGTTCTGGTCGCCGAGAGTCTGCAGCGTGCTAATCAGTCCGATCATTGTGCCGATTCCCCCAACGATCACGAGCAGGTGACGCAATCGACGCCAGCTCCAGCCACGGATCAAAGTCAAAGGCAATGCAATCCCAGCCACAAAAATCATCGATGGTAGATCGACAAATACCAGTACCACCCCACTTGCACGCACGCCCATGCAGACGAGGATTAATGCAATACCCAATCCCGTGACTGTTTTCCACCTAGCCATGGTAATCTTCCTCCGTGCCTGTTGGTTAAGTTCTAGTTGAAGCCCCGTGACCAAGTGCCAACGGTAATGCCGTCAGGCCTCCCCTTCCATCGCTGTCTTATGAAATCTGCTTGAGATCCCTCAGATTACGCGCCCGATGGATACTTGTAACCTATCGCGATGCTTGGACCCTCGCGCCGCGCCAAACTTTAGCTTGGAAGTCATTTTATTGATTGTTATGTAGGCAAGTGTGGTTGCCGGGAGGACACCTAACTCATCTGTGAATTTCGGGCCTGAAAGTGTTGTTTCCCGTCGTATTTTGTTGCACATCCCGGATGTTCAAGTGGGATACCCAGTGCAGACGAATAAAGAGAGGAAAAGGGTGAATACCTATTGTGTCACGCCATCCATCCTGAATCCTAAGGTGTTCCATTCACTACTTAAAATCAGCTTATCGAGGACAGATACATGAAAAGACTTGACGGAAAAGTAGCCATCATAACCGGCTCAACTCTGGGTCTCGGTAAAGCCGCGGCACTGATTTTTGCGCGCGAGGGGGCGAAAGTGGTCACGTGCGACAGGGGTCGAAGCCCTGAAAATGCGCAGAAGTTACTCAAAGCCGCCGAAGGACTCTCTGGGGAAATCGTCTACAAAAGATGTGATGTAATGAACCAAGACGATATAGTTGCGCTTTGTGACTTCACCAAGAAGAAGTACGGACGCGTTGATGTCATGGTCAACAATGCCATCATTGAAAATCCAGGGGGAAAAATTGAAGACGTGAACTTACGAGATTGGGAAGAAACAATTTTCTGTCACATGACTGCACCGTTGCTTTTCTGCAAAGAAGTGATACCGAGCATGGTAAAGCAGGGTGGCGGGAATATCATCAACGTAGCTTCTCATACAGGTCTTGTCGGTGGCGAGTCAATCTCGTCATATGGGCCGGCAAAAGCAGGGATGATCAATCTGACTAAAAACCTAGCGGTCACATACGGAATGCAGGGTATCAGAGCAAATATTTTGACTCCAGCACGGATGTTGACGGAAAAAAAATTCACCATGTTGAATAACAATCCGGCCGAATACCGCAGACAAGCCGTTTTCTATCCATTAGGTTCGCCAAGCACCCCGGAGCAGGTGGCGGACACGATGCTCTTCTTAGCAAGCGATGAATCTGCCGCGATAACAGGACACAACCTGATCGCCGACCGGGGCGTGACGGCACAGGACCCCATGGTATGTGGAAAGCGTAGCGAAAATTCAGTGAGAGCCACTCTCCAGAACCAGGGAATAACTGCATGGATTAACGGAGAGGAGTAGTTATTGGTATTGAGAGAGGTCGATTACTACTGTGACATCAAGGAGAGCTGGCTTACGCGCAATTGGCTAGCTCCCCCCCTTTTTGAACAAGTGAGAGGTTGTTGGCATAAACTAAGCCATGATTTCTCAGTGCACCGAATCCTGGTACACCCAGAGCCAAGTCGAGGGAGTCGAGTGTTGTTCTTGTCATTACGATGTCTTTAAGCGCCAGCTTGTGAATCGTAGATTAAGAAATATTCTTCAAAATCTTGGAATGGGCTTTTGCGGCAGCCTGAAGCAGCATCTAGCGCGACCACGAGAAAACGAAATGCCCTCAAGTTCGTTCCAGCCTTTTTGACGCGTCTCAGGCTGCTTGTGTGATAGCCGCGAGAAGACGACCCTAGAACTCTTGTGCCCAATACGGATTCTGCAGCTCTCCGGGGTAGGTAGAATGAATCAACTCATAGACACCGACACCTCGACGATCACGAAACACGAACTCATACCGCCTTTCGGCTTCATAAACCCAAACCTCGTAGGGACGCCTCCCTGCTGCTGAAGTGTTGTAGACGATGTCGTCAGGAGGGCCGTAGTGGACGAGCACCCGACCTCGATCCGTGTCGATTCCTTTTCGGCGGCTACCCGCACCGAATCGACCGTTCGCCTCGCTCATCCGGAGGACGTGCTCCAGGAGGCGTTCGTTAGTGGCTGAGTCCGGGCTGGGGTCCAATGACTTCCAGAATGTTCTGAGAAAGTCGGCCTGGTCTTCTACTGTTCGCTGAGCACGGTAGTCGGTTAGTGTCGCTTCGTCCGCTACATACCGGATGTCAGCGTAGTAAGTCATCAGGTCCCGCTGACCCTGAGCCATCGAAATTTCTGGACCGCCTGACACAACAAACAGCGTACGCCGACTTCGTACATACTGCCGCGTCGATCCGTCAAAGGCCTCGACCTGAAACGTATAAGTCCCCTCTTGGAGATCTTCCGTCTGCAGGAATTCAGCCTTCACCACGCTCTCGCCGGGTTTCAGGAATCGCTTCGCGGGAAATGTTCGGACAACTACATCAAGCGAATCCCGAAGACTGTAACCGAGGATGAAACTATCCTCGGTCGCGGCGCCCCCCACTCCAAGGTTGTAGAGCTCGAAGTAGACCTTCAACGATTCACCTGCGAGGTGATGTCGGGTCGTATTAGGGGTCACCTTCCAGCCCTGCCGGATGAACGGTCCCATCTCCGGAGTTCGGACAAGGTCCGACGCGAACTGTAGGTCGCTGAAAACGAGACCCTCTCGTTCGTAGTTTCGGACGATGAACGTCCCGTCGAACACACCGGTCTTGGAGGTGTAGTGATTCTGGATCTCCAATCGGTAGCGATAGGTCCCTGGTTGAAGATCCAGTGAGATCGCTTCCTTGTAGGGGGCCGTATGCGTGCCCCGTCCCTCACGGTCGTCCCGGAAAACTCGGCGTGTCCATATTCTTTCGAGGACG
>DPVD01000082.1:0-2573 GCA_003526745.1 Candidatus Latescibacterota bacterium | reverse complement strand
ACGGTCGTCCCGGGAAACTCGGCGTGTCCATATCCTTTCGAGGACGACCGTGTCAGCCGTATCTCTCACCGCGGCTTTTAGATGCAGTTCGCCCACCGTCTCATCGCCAGGCCAGAGTTGCTGAACATCAATCAGCAGGTAAATCTCACGCCTGGCCCAACTATGCGCACCTCGGTACTCGGAAGTATCGATGTAGAACTGGAGGTCGCCCTTGCTCACACCAGGGAGGTCGGAAGCGTCTCTCTCATTGTTTTGAGCAAATGATGGTAACGCGGCGGCGGCGAGAACAGAGAGCCCGAGGGGGATAATGCGTAAGCCCAACCATGAAATTCGTCGTGCGGGCAGACACAGAAGAAGGATGTTTTCAAAAACGAAAATAATCGGTCTCACGTCGCCCCAACCCTTGGCTGATGGTCAGCGAGAGCCTGATTCGAGAGGCGCTCCAGAACCAATGTTCATTCTTTGCCATCCCTAAAAAAGAAGACGGTTTCCTCTGAAGCAGTCGTTGCGCTCACAAGATCGGTCACGGTTACTTCCAGGTCATTAATCCCCGACCTAGCGTTGCCCAGATCCAGTTCGACATATTCTCGGCTAAAGGACTCAGATCCCGTCTGCTCGAAGGTTACCTGAACCTCCGGCTTCCCTCGTCTCATGATTGCCCGAACACCCGATGTGAGCATCCCGGCCAACCCGACCGATCCTTTTGAGCTGAACCGAACACGATACTGAATCTTGTAGTGTGTTTGTCCGAACTCATCTTTCAGCAGGTTGTAAATTTCGAAGAATGCATTGGTCGTCTGGGTTTGACTGAACGTCCGTGTCGGCATCGGCGTCACCCAGACGTCGCCCTTCTTGAATCGTGGATTCACTCCTGATTCGCCCACGGAAGAAGCGAGGAGAATGCTGCTGAGCTTGAGCGATTCACCCGCATAGTCTGGAATCTCCACCGATTGCTTGAAGATCCCGACCTTTCCGGACAGAGCGTCTTTCAACTTAACCTGTAAAGTGTATTTTCCTGGTGGCGACTCGAGTTCGAGTTGGTCCGGAACGAACATTCCACGCTCGCGGTTGAACTCGGCCTGATTCACATATGAAAACAAATCGCCTCGGCGCAGGATGCTCGTGTGATCCGCGTTTGCGAGGGCGACTGCGCTCTCTACCTGAATCAGGTGTCCCGTGTCTGTCTTCAGAACCTGCACCTCGGATGGCGGCACGCCATAGTAGACCTCAAGCCGACTTCCCCCTCCCTCGCTCTGGAAGACACCGTAATCGTAAAAGAAATTGAGAGGCTCCGACATCGGGCCCGGACGATAATAATCGGGAGACTCCGCAGATGCTCGCTGATAAAGAACGCCAGGCGCATACTGCATCATACGGGCAGAGTTTGCGATCTTGTTGTCTCCGGATGGGACCGGAGGAATCGGAGCAAAGTCGAAATGGCCTGTCCCGATTTCATCGGTAAACGTAAACTCTACGCCTCGAAAAAGTTGTGTATAGGTCCACGTCTCCCAGGGGACCGTTTCCGACTCGTCGGTCAGTGTGACGGGGCCGTAGTCGGCGAAGTTCAGTTTCAGGTTGGGGTTTCCCGCGAAATCATATGGGCCCGTCGCTTCCAGGCCTAGATCCAGATCGGGATAGCTTTGGGATTCCCCTGGGCTGGATTCGCTTGCATCGAGATCAAGCGATACGTCCTGCTCCAAATCGTCGGGCAAGAGGGTGGCTCGGGGGACGGCCTGATCTCCTCCGGTGGGATCTCGGGCTTTTCGGATCGGAAAGACCGGGCCCGTAAACGTCAGATACGATGCCTCCGAACCGTACATGTCAACTGCCATCCGGGTTCGAACCGTTTCCACGGCTGGACTCACGATCAACTGCCGGTTGCTCGATCGTGACCGGAAATCAGGTTCTCCATATCGAATGTATACTTCTCCCCGTCGATCCCAGGGGTCTGCGCGACGCGAGAAATACGTGCGTGCATACCAGACCCTCCGGTAATGCTCGATGATTCGCTCATTGATGCTCGTGAGTATGTCGGAATCGCGGCGTAACCAGAAACTGTTGAGAAATATGTCACGTGCCGCAGGATCTTCGATGGATCGGAACGCGTGCATTTCTTTTTCCGAGGCCACCAATGATATGTCCGTATAGAGACCGCGCTCTTCGTCCGGGATTCGTTGCAGGTAGCGTTCGAACAGCTCCAGAGCCACCTCGTATCGTTCGAGATAAAAATAGCCCATCGCCACAAGAGGCATCAATCTCTCCTGATCCGGGTGCACCTCGACGAACGGGGCAATGTGCTGATCGATCTTATCGTATTCTCCAGCTTGAACAAGCGCGAGCCCGAAGTAATAAAGTCCCTCCGCGTTCTCGGGTTCAAGAGTCACATACTTCAGGTAGCTTTCGACTGCTTTGGCGTGGTCCTCCTGGAAACGTTCATATAGCTCGCCCAACAACAGATAGGCCGGCGCGTAGGTTGAGTCGATTTTTATCGCTCGCCGCGCCAAACCAAGGGCTCGCCTGAAACCGAAGTAGGCAGCGGATCCTCTGGACGGCCGTTCTGCGTGCACGCGTCC
>DPVD01000416.1:0-3462 GCA_003526745.1 Candidatus Latescibacterota bacterium | reverse complement strand
GAGGGCGGAAACCGAGCTCTCGCAGTCGCTGGAGCGAGTCCCTACGCGTCGCGAGCTTTCGGACGAGGCGGATTTCGGGTCGGCTAAGACCGATCACACACTGGGTGCGACGTATCAGACCCTATCTCTGGACAGCCGTCGCTACGAACAGGGTGACATCACTTTTGTAGAGACGATTCCGGATCAGGATGTAGTCTCACCGGATGAAAACCTGTATCGCGAGCAGAACCACGGTGAGGTTCAGTCAGCACTCAAGACACTCAGCCCCAGGCTTCAGACCGTGCTGGTCCTTCATTATGGTATGGACGGCGGGGAGCCCAAGACCTACCAGCAGATCGGCATCCACTTGGGCGTCAGCCGGGAGCGAGTTCGTCAGCTGAAAGAGGAAGCCTTGAATCGGCTGCGCCAGAAGGAGACCGGCAAGCGCCTCGCATCGCTGAAGAACTGACGCATACACTCATTCCACGGCCAACACCGTGGAACCGAACAGCAGATCGATCGTCTCTTTGGGGGATCGGGCAAACCAAGCCCGACCCCCTTTACGTTTTGCTGTCTCATTCAGGCATCGATCGGCCCTGAGACCGCAGAACCAGCCCCACCACGTATCACCCAGCACAACCTCGACATACCTTGGCTTGGTTTTCTTATTGTCCTTGACGTCTTCGTGGTTATCTCACCGCCACAGGCAGCACTGTTTCCTCCAAGTTCAGGCTTTCGACTTGACCCCCCGGACCATATGGCGGAAGTTAAGGTTTGGGCGACAAATGCCCGATCCATCGGCTGATTCGGGCACGGCCAGGGACCTCAAATCGGCAACGATATGAAGACGATCCTCTTCACAATTCTCGCAGGCTTGCTCTTACTGTGGGCCGGAATCGGTGCCTTTCTCAAGTGGATTCCGCAGATCGAGCAGAAACACATCCTCTGGCTCGGTGGATACGCCAGCCTCGTCACCGGACTCCTGATCTTTCTCGTCATCAACACCTCGATGACACAGCAGAAGGCAGCGCTCGAGGATACCCAAGAATTGTTGAGCGATCAGGTAGACAACTTCCGCATCCGTCTTGGCGAGATCACCGAGCGTCTGATGGGTCAGATTGAGGAGAAAGCGGAACTGACCGAATCCGAGATGGAGGTACGCGGCGATCTGAAGCGGGAAAGAGCCGAGCACGCCCTTGCAAGAGATCGACTTGCGCAGACAGAGGAAGAGGTCAGGGCAATTGCCGCATTGCACGATACGGAACGACGTGCACACTATGCTTACGTCGACAGCCTAAACACCGAGCGCACCACGCACGCGGCAACACAGGATCGGCTCCAGCAGGAGGAGAGAGCGCACGGCGACACACGAGATTCACTCGGCAAGACACGCAGATCACTAGGCAAGGCGGAGGAGCGGGCGAAGAACCTTTCGAGCGCCGTCAAACGGCTCAACAAGTCCGTCGGGCAGGCGCAGGTCCGAGCCGAGAAGTCAGAAGAGAACGAGCGGAATCTGCTAAAGCAACTAAAGGGCGCCGAAGCGCAGCTCGGACGACATACGGAGTCCCTCATCCGGCTTCAGGCAATGGTCGACTCACTCTACTTCAAGCGGTTCAAACACCTGTATACCGCGCCCGGTGAGACACCGCGCGTCCCAACCAACTAGACACGAGCATCTCATCCGGGAAACGCCTTGCACCCCGCTCAGGCGGCCTGCTATCTTGCACACCCCGGCTTACAACGCACTCCCGGTCACGGCTACAGCCCGATGACCTGATTCATTGAACTCTGGAGGCCCGCTT
The DNA here is from genome assembly GCA_003526745.1 of Candidatus Latescibacterota bacterium. Taxonomy (GTDB): domain Bacteria; phylum Latescibacterota; class UBA2968; order UBA2968; family UBA2968; genus UBA2968. The sequence goes on along the minus strand of DPVD01000416.1, from coordinate 1,681 downwards.
GGAAAACAAGAATGTCCTGATCGCCGTCGGAGCCGGCGCTGTCATACTCGCCATCATATTCGTGATCGCCCTGATGCCCTCAGAGCCCGAGGTCGACCCGTATGTCGTCCAGCTCGAATCAGAGGTCGCGACCTACACGACACAGATCGACTCGATGAACACCGTTGTCGACGGACTCAACGGCCGGATCAACACGCTGCGGACACAGATGGACAGTACGCGAACATCGAACAAGGTCCTGCTCGCCTCACTGCGTAAAGTCGCAAACGAGATGAAGGAATATCGCCGTCTCTACGGTGAGCAGAAGAAAGCTAACGAGCGTCTGATCACGGAGCTCAAGCAGGTAAGAGCCGAGAAGGAAACTGCGACGGAAGAGATGAAGGGTCTCCGGACAGAAGTCAACAGCCTGAACAATGCTCTCCACGCCAAGACAGTCCGGCTTGTCCGACTCGAGTCCAGCCTGGAAGAGGCGCTCGAAGAGAAGAAGGCTCTTGAGGAAACGGCCACATCGGTTCTCGTCATCACGGGGACCGAAGACGAGTTGAAGGAGAAGGGATACCTGAAGACGTGGCGTGCCGCCATCTTCAGCAAGAACTATCGCGTCATCGACTACCCGGACGTCCTCGAGTCGAACCAGATCAAGCGAATCTCACTTGACGAAACGCTCGCGCTTGCGGGCGAACTCCAGGCCATCTGCGACCGACACGGCAAGATGGAAAAGGGAAAGGAATACGAAGTCAGCAAAGGCCCCGGCGGCCAATCACTCATCACCTTCATCGACGACACCCTCCAGGGCCAACGCGTCCTCGCGGTCTTCAAAGAGAAAAACTGAGCCGCCACCCTACCGGACCCACCCCTGAGCGGGACGCGGAGGAGTGGCAAGCGAAAGGCGGCTGATCCGTTAATGGATCAGCCGCCTTTCGCTTGCCACATCTATGCCCGCTCCCCGGCCACAGTCCTCCCGAAGACCACCTCTCTACCACATATGGACAAAAACAGCGGGCCTCACCTTCTCCCCGGTTGGTGCTGTGGACAGCAGCGAGTCCGCATAGGCGGCGTCATTCACCATCCGTTCGCGACTCCCGCCTTTCAGGAACAGGTGCAGACTCTTATCCGGTTGTGCCACGAGACCGGCCAGGATCGTCTGGAACTCACTGGGACGCAGCATCCGATGCACGCTTCTACCATCCGCGGACACACCCAAACCTTCAGGTGTGTAGACCAGAACAACATCCTCCGGCTCAGGATCGTGATGGTGAACTCGCCAGACCGGCTGTGACACATTCAAGATCATGATCCCGAGTGTCAGCATCAGCATCATAATCCCGAGGAACAACTCCTTGCTGACATCGTGCTCCTCGAGTTCGCCAACTGCTCTCTTCAGGTATCTCGCCATTCGCTCACCGTCGCTCGAGCTGCTGGTCACGCCAAATCAACCACGCGCGCTCGATCTGCGCCGCCGTCGACATCATCGCGTCAAAGCCCTTTCTCAATGGCAGATACGCGATAAGCGCGACGAGCGTCGTCTGAAAGGCAAGCACGAGTCCACCGGCCATATCACGAAGAACCCTGAACGACTCTGTCGCCTCACTCAAATTGGTCAACTCTTCCGCCATAAGCAGGATACCGCAAACCGTGCCGAGATACCCATAGAACGGAAGACGCGACAGCGCTCGTTGAC
>DPVD01000225.1:0-6240 GCA_003526745.1 Candidatus Latescibacterota bacterium | reverse complement strand
GGCACAGGGGCTCTATGGCGGGGATGAAGAGTGGATCCAAGAGGGGAAATGGGTAGGTCTCCCGGACAAGGAGTACGAGCCACAGCCAAATCGTGGTCTGACTGGTCAGAGAGGCAGCCATTGGCCAGTCCCGCCGCAGACGGGTCAGGGTGAGGTGTTGTCCTTAACCTGATTCTGAGCCACACTGTTCGGGGCTGCACACGCAAACCTATGATCGATGCAGGGAAACCATTGGGCGCGGGAAGAGGCTACCCTGTAAACTCCCAGATCAGACACGAAACCGCGAACGCGACGTAGACGATCGAGGCGATCGTCATCATGATCGTACACCACGCTCCAGGCTTTGCCGAGTCGGGCAAGAACTTTCGGTTCCCGATCAACAAAAGAGGTACGTAAATCGCCATCGCAAAACCACCGATATACGCTGCGTTGAACAGGAAACCGAGCTCGGTCACGCCCTGCGCCTCCATCACGTAAGTGATCACACAACCGGCGACCATCCATAGCGCGGCGATGAGCACATACCACCAGTTCGTGTTACGACTCTTCGCAAAGGAGAAGTTCGTCGAAAGAATGTCGGCGATCGAACGCGATACGCCGTCGATCAGGGCAAGCTGTGTACCAAACAGCGTAGCCAACCCGACGAGCAGAAAAACGGTTCGCCCAGCTGGCCCCCAGACTTCACCCAGAATCTGAGCTTCGTCCCAGATCAGCGTACCGCTTGCGGGTACGATCCCACGTGGATGCAAGACGGCCAGCGAGCCGAAGATAAACAGTATCATCGTCACTGTGTTCAACGCCCAGAAGAAAAGCATCTGATCCTTCTTGATGTAATCCCACCAAGCTTGGAACCGGCTCGCGTTCTCCTCTGTCTCCTCGTATCGGAACCCGGTTGTCGGAACCTTTTCGGTACGCCCTCTTAGCGGGTTCTCCATGGACGGCAAATGAACACCCATCCCAATGTGCTTGTCACGCAGGTAGAAGGTGTAGAACAAGTTCGCCGTTCCACCCGCCCCCGCAAACACAATCGCGATAAACATCTGCTTCACCGTGACCTGCGGATGCTTGTAGCCGAAGTTGATCGCACCACGAAACAGAGAGCCCCACGTGTCTGCCGTACCGACCCCCAAAGCCACGAATATCAGACCCACGGTCACAATCAGAACGAGTAACTCGACCGACTTCTCGACTGATCCGTAGATCACCTTCGGACCAAACAGGAGGAGTGCGCAGCCCGCGAAGGTCACGATCGTCCAGAACGTGTCGGATCCGAATCCATCTGGGCCAACGAGAAGCGCTTTCAGTGCGAGCCCGCTCGCACGTCCCCATCCGGGCGCGATCCACGAGAACACCGTAAGCAGGATGAAAATGGGCGCGAAACCTCGCCATATCCTCGCAAACCCCGTGAACACCGTCTCCCCGGTCGCTACCGTCCACCGTCCGACCTCGAGGTTGATCCACATCTGCAGGAAGACCCCAAGGACCGCTGCCCACACCATATCGGCACCATACTCCGCCACCAGCCGCGGCCATATGATGATCTCGCCTGCGCCGATAGACAGCCCGACGAGAATCGCCCCAGGCCCTGCCATCTGCCAGAACCGGGACTTCCGCTCGGGCATCTGCTTGATCTTGAAGTCGTTCAGTGTTTCAAAAAGTGCCATCCATATCCTTCAGGTAGTCAAGTGCACTTGCTGGGCTGCTTGGGGCGGCGGGGAAAGACCGCGGGGATCCCGAGGCTCCACCGAGTGGTCTCAGAACCTTTACGTCCGCCCTCCGTGTTTTCCGTTGCTATACATCCAAGAGGGCATCTGGCAGGACTTCATTCTGTAGCACCTGATCGAGCGTCTGTCGCTTCCGAATCAGCTCGAACGATCCGTCCTTCATCTGCATGATCTCGGACGCTTCAGGGAAGGAATTGTAGTTCTTGGCCGACATCCCCGAGCAGTAGGCCCCGGCACCACCGATCACCACCGCATCGCCGATTCTCGTCTCGGTCAGGAACCGTGTCTCTAGTCCTTCCGGGTCGTCCGGCGCGGGCGTAATCACGTCGCCGCTCTCGCAGCAGTGTCCGGCCACGATATACTCTACGTGCGGACGTTCGCCCTCTTCGACGGGCACTACTTCGATCGGGTGCTGGGCGCCATAAAGACTTGGGCGCAGAAGTTCGGTCATCCCCGTATCAACCTTGATGAACCGGTATCCCCCTTCGCCCGTGTCGACAACATCGACAGCCGAGGATAAAAGCGCGCAGGCATTCGCGACAAGGTAGGTCCCGGGCTCGACTTCCAGCTCCAGTTCCTGCCCGTGCTTCTGCGCGTGAGCACGGAAGACCTCCACGATGTGCAGACCGATCTTCTGCAGATCAGTTGACACCTCTCCCTTCAAGCGACCGACCTTGTAGCCCCCTCCGAGACTCAGCGAATTTGCGCCCTCGATGCGTGAGCAGATCTCGAGAGACATTAGGGCCACACGTTCCCAGACCTCCGGGTTGGATCCTGACCCGATATGCGTATGCATCCGATGTACAGTCAAATCGTGTCTGGCAGCGATCGAGAGTGCCTCCTGCATATATTCGTGCCAGATTCCGAAGCTTGCAGCCGGGCCGCCGACGTTTGTCCGATTACTGTGGCCGGAGCCGAGCCCGGGATTGATTCGTATCGCGATGTCTGAACCCGGCCTAGCCTCGCCGACAGCATCGATCTGGGCGAGAGAGCAGGCATTGAACCGGCACCCCCTGTCGAGCAACTCGCCAATATTGTCAGGGATTTGTTGCGTCGTCAGCTGAATCTTGTCCGGCTCGACTCCTGCTTTCAGGGCCCGCTCAACCTCATAGCCACTGCTCGCGTCGATGTGCAGTCCTCGGTCCGTCAGGACGCGCAGGACAGCTCCCGAAGGACAGGCTTTCATCGCATATCGGGCAATCAGCCCGTATGCGTTCGGGAAATCCAGCACACAATCGGCCTGGTCTTCTAGCGTCTGCTGGTCGTATACATAGACAGGCGTTCCGTAGGTATTCTGAATGTGCCGGACCTGTTCTGCCGACAGAAAAGGAATCAAATCCATTCGGACTCCGGGTTCTGGATCACTGTTTATTTTGCGAAAACACAATATGATACGACATTGTAAGAAACCTTACACGAAAAGCACGAAATGGGCTACTCACCCAGCGAGGCAGCGTAACCAACCCAACAACACTTCCGCCTTTCGGGGACGTGACGCTTCAGTGTTCTTTAATGTTCCTAGCCAGGCCTTGGTTCTTATGAGTTTCTGAGAACACCTTTGGGAGATACACTCGTGAACAAGGATGTTTCACAATTCGCAGAGGCCGTCAAACGCCTTCCGCTGTTCTCCGGGCTCCAGCCGAATCAGGCTGCGCTGATCCTTAGGGTCTGTGAACGACGGAATCTGACATCGGGAGAGACGCTTTGTCAATTCGGGGACAGAAGCGACCAGATGTATATCCTTCTGAGCGGATCGCTTTCCGTTCGCACTGACGATGACACCCAGATCGCCACGATATCTCCATTGGCCCCTGTCGGTGAGATGGGAATGTTCACAGACGAGCCTCGTTCGGCGACGGTCGTGGCGGCAGAGGATTCTGCACTTTTCGTGCTCGGAAAGTATCAGTTGGAAGGCGTGATGCGAAAGAACAAGGACATCGAGGTCACAGTATCACGAAACGTGATTGCCACACTGGCGGCCCGTATCCGTCAGTCCAATGACGAACTCAATCACCTCTGGGGTCTGATCGCGGACCAGGGCGCACCACCTGAGGATGACGACGAGGAAGCATACCGCGACTGATCTGATATGACATTTTGGAACTACAACGGCTCTCAGAATCTGGGAGCCTTTTCTATTCTGCGTGTATTGGTGCGAAAGAGGGGACTCGAACCCCTACGGCCTTTCGACCACCAGATCCTAAATCTGGCGCGTCTACCAATTCCGCCACTTTCGCACATCTCTGAGGAGACTCAAGAAACCTACACTGCCGTCAAGACCAAGGCAAGACATCCACAGTTACCGTAACAAAAAGGCCCCAGCTCAATCGAGCCGGGGCCTCGGATCAACAAATCGTAATAGTCAGATGCGATTGTGCGCAGCAAGGTCTAGTTCGACCTGATTCAGCACGTTCGGCCGGAGCCTAAGCTCTTTCAGAATCCACGTCAGCTGAAGCAGATACGTCCGGATCTTCGGCTCGGCGTGAAACTATTCTGGAGCTGCCAGTACAGCTCGGCGAGTTCTCGATCTTTGGCGCTCATAGCAGCCTGCTCCGGTTTCCGGGGTTTAATTCTGTTCTTACAGGAACTTCTATTCAGAGTAATCGGCACGTTCGGAATTTCCTCTTAGCGATTCATTCGGTGTGTATCCAAGCTATCGAGAATCGCCTCACTGACCCAGATCAAGAAGCTGAATGCTCCAGCCACGCCGACAACGAGGATCGATGTAGTCCAACTCATTGAAAACGCCTAACTTAGGGTGCTTACTCTAAGGAAAAGACCTTCATGATTCCTAGAATTGCAAGGGCTGTGCCAGACTATCCGAATCTTTATAAACATTTGATATTAAGAGTTTTATAGCTCTACTGTTCTGCCGCTGCGCGGGATGTTGCAGAAGTGTTGTATATTGCGTGTCGGCAGGATTTTCCGGCTACTGTAGACTACAAACAGAAAAAGCCCGGGCGAGGAGTCCCAGGCGGCTCGCAGCGCAGGTATATGGAGGCAAGAAATTGAAGGTAGGCCTGAGAGTAGTGTCCTTACCTATCAGGCTCTTGACATCTTGCTCAACTTCGATCGTCTGCTTGTCGATGATTACAATCTGCCTGAGACGTTGATGAACAGACCTCGGCCGGGATCGTCCTCACGGCTGATCGCTAGACAGTCTTCGTAGTTGATCGATGTCGAGAATTGAACCACTAAATCCCTCGCCGAAGCATCGAGACCATCGAAAAACGGAATTTGTAGTTCTTCCACGGTCAAACACCTTCCGAAGTTTGGAAGAAGGAACTGGGGCCGTATCGAGTCATTTGTAAGGTATGCATAAACTCGGACAACCCTACGACACATGGAACGTAAATATATAAATAACATAAACTTATATTCATTTTCAAGGTGTATCTGCATCTGTCTTGCCGTTTGTATTGTTGGCAAATCGGCCTTGACAACTTCCCAGACGCCGATATCGGTACAGAATCCACCTTCCGATGTGCCCATTCCACCCGCAATGCTGGACTTCTCCGCTGATCGCGTGGTCGATCGGGTGTCCGAGAACCGCATCGAGCTGACCGGGAACGTGACGCTCAGGTATGGGGAGGTCACAATCCGGGCTGGACGTGTCATCTTTGACCGACGCCGCAATGAGATCACAGCAGAACCGATCATCGTCGATGGGGAAACCCTCGGGATCCCTCACTTCAATAGGGGTAGCGAGAAGTTCTCCGGCCAACGCATGGCCTACAACGTGAACACAGGACGAGGACGGATCTGGGAGGGTCGCGCAACGAGTCAGCAGTATCGCATCCGTGGCGAACACGCCCTGATCGACAGCCTCGAGAACATGTTCCTCAGGGATCTTACGATCAGCACGTGTGACAAGGACCACGAACACCACCTCTTTCGGGTCGGACATTTCAAGATGGTCGAGAACGACAAGGCCATCGCCAGGAATGTGACCTTCGAGCTTGGGCCTGTCCCAATAATGTGGTTTCCCTTCTACATATTCCCCCTGCAGCAAGGACGTCGATCCGGGGTCCTCACACCGAACATCGGCTCAAACAGCCGGGATGGTTTCTCCGTAAGCAACCTTGGTTACTACTACGCGCCGAGCGATTACTGGGACGCGACACTGGCTGCAACGTTGCGCGAGCAAGGAGGGATACTCCTTGATGGCGACCTCGCTTACCACATAAGGGGTCGGGTGCGGGGTGCCGTGGACCTGCAGTTCGAAAACTTCAATACCGCCGCCGGTTCCTCGACACGGAACTGGCGCTTCAACCTGAACCACTGGCAGAGGCTGTCACCCTCTTCGAGCCTTCGCGCAACGGGCAACTTCACGAGCAGTCGCACCTTCGACCAGCGGAACACGGACAACCTCTACAACTTCTTGAATCAGCAGCTGCGTTCCAGCCTGTCGTATGACAAGAACTGGCGGGACGCCGGCAGAAGCATCGACCTAGGTCTGGCCTACATCAGAGATCTCGATACGAGGGCGAACTCTTTCCAAGGCTTCCCGCGTGTC
>DPVD01000258.1:0-5244 GCA_003526745.1 Candidatus Latescibacterota bacterium | reverse complement strand
TACTTCCAGTTGCCTGATCACTTCGAGAACGGTGGTGATTAGGTCTACCTTCCGGGAGACCAGCGCCGCTCGACGAACGGCGAGCGACGTCACTTCGGCATGATAGAGAGTCCGCGTTCCTGCCCTCGTCATTCCGATCAGGAATTGCTTCTCCATACGGTCGAGCACCTCGGACAAATCCTTCCACCTCCCGACGTAGCCAACATCGCGGTAGAGTTCATGATCCGTTCGCCAGTCCTGACGCCAAAGATAACCCAAAATTTCGATCTCGCGATCGGTCAACTTCGATAGATNCTCTATAGTCGCCTTCTTCGGACCGTTCACTCCTGAAACAGCATTGATCCCTCTTCTCAGCGTCCCACCCCAAATCGACATCGCACCGACCGCTGCCATGGCCTTGTAATTCCGGGCACGGTAGGCCGCATAGAACGTGAGTCCTTCGTTCACTGCTTGGAGGGGGATCGCAATCTCACACGGAACAACGATTGTCTCAATCGGCTTCAAATAGCTCGACGTGACCAGATCCGGTCGTGTCACAAACCCCACTCGACGATCCAGTCCGAGCGTCTTCTTTAATCCGGTCGTTTCCACACCCGTGGTGAACGAGATGAGCGCAAGGACGGCTGTTAGGGTGCCCTGAACCTGCATCAAAACCTGACTCCGATTGGAGAGTGTCAGCTATCCCGCTAACCTATGCGAATCGCCTGCCATACGTATCTTTAATTGATAACATCCTTTTTAACATGGGTTTACGCGTCTCAGAACGAAGCCAGGCGCGTGTATCCAACAGACACACCTGTGCGTCTTAACCGCACTCCCCTGGATTTCTCAAGATTCTGTCGAACCCGATCTGCGCTCCTGTATATAACCTGCTGACACACGACGAGATCACCTGATTCAGGAATCTATGCGACTGCTCAGACGAGACTTGTCGCAACTGACGGGTAAGACGCTGGACAGTCTGTATGATCGCCATAGCTTCCGCCGACTCTCTCCTTTAGAAGCGAAAGGCTTCAACGCAAAGGACGCGAAGTGAAACCAGGGTGGAACCCATTTCGCCACATCTGACCTCTCCGTCGTCTAATCTTGCCTCCTCACCGAAAAATTCCTGACTCGAATCCACCTCTAGCGACCAGTAAGTTTGCACCCACCCTGGATCCCCTATGCGATCTCTGCGTTGAACTCTGATGTTTTTGGTATCTTAAAGACCTATGCTGGACCCTTCTTACGATCTTGTTATCGTCGGCGCTGGACCTGCCGGCGCAATAGCCACCTTGTATGCTAGGCGCGCCGGTCTCTCCGTCTGCCTCGTCGACAAAGAGATCTTCCCACGCGACAAGATCTGTGGTGATGCGCTTTCGGGTAAAGCCGTCACCATCCTCCGCGAGCTCGACCTCTTCAACGAGGTCGGAGATCTCCCCGGAGCCGAGATCCATACCGTCACCTTCGGAAGCCCGGACAACACGCTCGTCGACATCGACCTGACGCGTTCGAGCAGACAAGACCTCTTGACCGGATTCGTGATCCGGAGAGAAATCCTCGACCACTTCCTGTTCCAACGCGCTCAAAAGGCCGCCGATCGAACGATCGAGGGATTCACGGTGAGGGAAGTACTGAAGGAGGGCGAACAGGTCTGCGGCGTATCAGGCAGGCTCGACTCGGGCGAGAAACAAGAGATCCGAGGAAAGGTTGTCCTTGGTGCGGACGGCTTCAACTCCATCGTCGCCCGGAAGCTCGGACTTTACAGCCACGACCCGAAGCACTGGATCGTGGCTTTGCGCTGCTACTACAAGAACGTCAAAGGCCTCACCGACCAGATCGAACTCCATTACGTCGATGAAGTCATTCCGGGATACTTCTGGATCTTCCCACTCGAAGAGGGTTACGCGAACATCGGGATCGGGATGCTTCACGAGTACATCAAGAGGGAAAACATCGACCTGCGTGTCGCGCTCGAAAATGCGATCCACAACGAAGCCTTCCGGGACCGGTTCGTGGATTCGGAGCCAACCGAAGAGCCGACCGGTTGGAACCTCCCGGCGGGCAGCAAGCATAGACTGAACCACGGCAACGGCTTCATGCTTCTGGGTGACGCAGCCGGTCTAATCGATCCCTTCACTGGAGAGGGGATCGGAAACGCCTTTTACTCCGCAAAGTTCGCAGTCGACGCTGCCCGAAGGGCGATCGACAGCAACGACATCAGTGCCAAAGTGCTCTCCGAATACGACAGATTGCTTTGGGACGAAATCGGCGACGAGCTCAAGGTCAGCCACAGACTCCAGCAAATCGGCCGCTCCCGCACACTTTTGAACTTTGTGATCCACAAGGCGGAACGCAGCCAAGAAGTCCGTGACACGATCATGGGTATGATGGCAAACGAAGTCCCCAAGAAGCAGCTCACCAACCCTCTTTTCTACCTGAAGCTCCTGTTCAGTTGATAGTCATCCTGTGAGGGTGCAGCTGCATGATACTCTGGTTGGAGCACAACACCGAGCGGCAGGGGGTGGTGTTCCTAGTCTTCGGCTGGCTGATAGCGGAGCCCCGAGCCGACATTGAAGTGATCCGGAGCATACCCCGGGCTATTTGCACCACACCCTTTCAAGGCTCTCCCTACCCCCCGGCTGTCTTTCTAGGTGGTCTAGGTGGTTCATATTTCTTTTTCACCCTGATTACTCGCTTCCCAAACAAGAGCTTTCTTATATGAATATCCGCGCGGGCTTCATCGGTTGTGGCGGACACGCCTTCAGGAACATCTATCCGTGCCTCAAATTCGCGCCCGTCAATCTCATAGCGACATGCGACCTCGTGGAAGAACGTGCGACCGAGTTCGCTCGAACCTTCGGCGCGCAGCGACCCTACAAGAATCACGTCGATATGCTCAAGCAGGAAGATCTCGACGTGGTGTTCATCGTCACCGGATACGACGAGCGGAACAGGCCGCTGTATCCGCCCCTTGCGATCGACTGTATGCGAGCAGGCTGTGACGTCTGGATCGAAAAACCCCCGGCAGCAAGCGTCTCAGAGATCGAAGAGATGATGGCCGTCGAAGAAGAAACCGGGAAGTTTGTCCTTGTCGGCGTCAAGAAGGCTTTCTTCCCAGCCATTCAGCGGATGAAGGAGATCACGGAGCGTGAAGAGTTTGGCGGAATCAGCTCGATCTACCTGAAATATCCGCAGTACATCCCGGACGAGACCGAGAAGGAACTGAGTACCAGCAAAAGGATGCGCGGCTTCCTCGACCACATCGTCCACCCTGGATCGGTCATCGACCACGTCTGTGGCAAGATCGAACACCTATCCTACGAGCGAAGCTTGAACGGTGGCGGTGTCGTTTCGATGAATTTCAAAAGCGGCGCGACCGGAGTGCTACACATGACCCACGGCCGCTCGGGCACGAGCCCACTGGAACGCGTCGAGGTCATAGGTGACGGCGCAAACGTTATTGTCGACAACGGTGTGAAGCTTACATACTACCGTCCCGGCAGCCGCGGCTCCGGCGGCTATGGTAGAGCCCTGAGCTTTATGGGTGACGACTCAGACGCCCCGATCACCTGGGAACCCGAGTGGTCACTCGGGCAACTCTACAACAAACAGATCTTTTTGTTAGGCTATGCCTTCGAAGTCATCGAGTTCGCCGAGTGCGTTCTAGAAAAGAAGAAGCCGACCCGAGGCAACCTCGAATCGGCTCGCGAACTCATGAAGCTGTATGAAGCTTTCATGCACGCACCAGGGACGATCGTCACACTAAACCCATAGGCTACCGTTCCCCCCGGCTATGTAGCTTCAGCGACGGCGGGTGGTTCCTACAGCCTTTCTATACATATATTCCATAGCGGACCTACTCGGTATGAAGAGTTGCCCTCAAAAACAGATCCCGTCCCAGATCCTTGATCTCGAATTCGCTGATCCCACAGGCCACCATCAACCGATTGACATCCTCGCACTCGTACATGTAAAGGGGACATCCACGCAGCTTGTAACGCACACGTCGCTGTAGCGCGAGTGGATCCTTCGACTTTGGGAAGCTCCCGTAGAACTCCTTCCGCACATCGACCTTGACCTTATTGATCACGTCTTCCGGATTCGTTACGTAGTCGAAAAAACCCATCAGGCAGGCTGCATCGAACGGCTCCTCGAACTCGGTCTTCAAGTAGTCGCCTGCAATCAGCTCGACGCCAGGCCTCTCACCTACCAAGTCGCGCGCCAAGCCAATCATCCCATCCGCCAGGTCGATACCCGTCACCCGCAACCCTGCATCGGCAAACGAAGCCATATAGCGACCGGGGCCACAACCCACATCCAGAATGCTCTCGATCCCGGCTTCTCGGACACATCGAAGAGCTTCATCGAAACGAAGCCGCATCACTTTCCTGAAACGACGATCAATCCACCGACCCAATCTCCCTCGCCTGTTGGTGTGACCGTAGATCGCGTCGAAGTTCTCCGCATACCCGTCGAAGAAGCGGCCGACTGCTTCAGTTGTTGATTCGCATCCGTTCAAACAGCGTTCCTGTAGATTTCGTCCAATTCCGCGACCATCTTCCTGTGATCCCACTTGCGCGCGTGTTCAAAAGCGTTTCGGGCAAGCAGAGTCCGCTTGCCCCCATCAGCGGCGAGCTGTTGCATTCGATCGACCAGGGCCTCCACGTTTCCCGAGCCCACGACATAGCCCGACGTCTTGTCCTCAATAACTTCCCGAACGCCCTCCACCTCGAACGACACGGTCGGAATCTCGCATAGCGAAGCCTCGACCACAACACGCGGCAGACCCTCGCGCAAAGACGTCAGGACGTGAATATCGGCCGCTGCGTACATCGACACAACGTCCTCCTGAAACCCGGTGAACACGACGCGATCCTCGACACCCAAGTCGCGACACTGTGCTTCGCATCGGTTTCGCACCGGACCTTCACCCACAAGCAGAAGCCTAGCAGTTGGACTCGTCTCCGCCAGCTTGGCGAACGCCTCGATCGTGAAACGCTGCGCTTTCGCTTCTGAGAACCGACCGACATTCACGAAGACCAGGTTCTCTTCCGACAGCCCGTACCGAGCTCGAGTCTCGACACGTGCGCTTTTGAGATCTCTGCTCACAAACTGGTCGAGTTCGATCCCGCTGTATACGACCTCGGACGGAAGGTCCTCTCCGATTCCTGCTCGATGATAGTGATCGATAGCATCCTGGCTGACGGACACGACTTGGTCGGCCGCACCGATCGTAAGCGACTCCGCGAACCGGTAGACCCA
>DPVD01000489.1:0-15647 GCA_003526745.1 Candidatus Latescibacterota bacterium | reverse complement strand
GTGCCTTTGTAACCGCGAGCTCTAGACACGAACCAGGCGCCTTCATGCATGGGTGTCATCTGGTAGTGACAGACGACGTTACTCCGTTCGACAGCATCGTCTTCTTTGACGCCCTGATGCGGGATGTGGCTCAAGAAGATGACGCAGTCACCTGCCTTTGGGTAGATGACGACGTGTTCCTGTGTCTCACACCAGGCCTCGAACATCGGGCGATCCATGGGGTAAAGGTGCTCGGGTTCGAACGTATGTCCGCGTTTGACGAACTTCAGGTGTGCAATGCCCGGTCCGTTGTCCTGGAAGTAGAAGGTCGTGTTGACGCCGACAGGCGCAACGGCCATTCGATGTTTCTCGGCGCGTCGCATCTCTTCCCAGTAACCATAGAAATCGAGGTGCCATTCTTGGTGGTAGGGGCCTGGATTGATGTGCGCCCTGAAGCTTCGAAGCTGAGTTTGCGGTCCCATCATACCCTCGAGTACGGGGCGAATTCGCTCCTGACCAACAAGAGGGCCGAAGGTCTCAGGTTCACGGTCGAGCAGGGAATCGAACCACATGTTGCCCACAGCGTTCAGGCCTTCTTCCCAGCCCTTCTCGCGTGCGGCATTGATATGCTGTCGGACGTCTGCGACCTGATCGGGATCAAGTGCGCCTGAGATGGTGACGAAGCCCTCTTCTTCAAGTTCGTCCAAGATAGATTCGAGGTTTTCCATCGGTGTATCCTCTGCGATTGCCCTTCACTCCTAGCTGCTGTGAGGGCAGGTCCGCTCGAAGTGACCATGGTCAATCGTTAAGGTTGCGTTTTTCCCAGCCGCCTTTGCCATACATGTCGAGAAAGTGTGATTCGTCGTATGGATACTTTGCCATTTCTTTTTCATCCAGGTCCAGTCCCAGGCCGGGTCTGTCAGGGATGATAATATGGCCGTCGACGATTTCCGTCGGATAGTCGGTGATTTTCTGAGCGAAGGGTGTCGCAAAGTCCTCGAAGACCTCCTGAATCATGATGTTTGGTGTAGAGGCGTCAACGTGAAAACAGGCAGCGGTGCAGACTGGACCCTGAGCGTTGTGCGGTGCGACCTGGATGTGATGTGCCTGAGCGATCGCGCAGATTTTCTTGAGCTCAGAGATCCCGCCGCAGGTGACGGGGTCCGGCTGGATGATTTGTGCAGCACGGGCGGATATGAAAGTGAGGAAATCATCGATGCCGTCGAGACTTTCACCGCCCGCGACTGGGAAACTCAGCTTTGCGTTCAGGGCTGCCATGTTCTCGGTCTGTGTTGAGCGGACAGGCTCCTCAAACCAGCCCGGATCGAACGGCTCTATCAGCTTCCCGATCTTTGCACCGATCAGGGGGTCGAAACGGCCGTGGCACTCGATGAAGAGCTCGATGTTCGGTCCAACTGCCTCTCGGACTGCGTGCACGATCGCCACGGAAAGGTCGATCTCTTCTCTGGTGATGCGTTCGAAAGCTGTGCCAAATGGATCGAATTTCATGGCAGTGTAACCCTTCGCCACCACGGCCTGCGCGCGCTCGGCAAACTCCTCTGGAATACGGTCGACCTGATACCAGCCGTTCGCATACGCGTGAACGCGATCCCGGAATTTTCCGCCGATCAGGTTGTAGACAGGCTGTTCCAGCAGCTTCCCCATGATGTCCCAGCAGGCGATGTCGATCGCAGCCCTGACCTTGGCGGGGGCTCCTGATTTGATCAGCTCGTAGTTGATCTCTTCGATGTTAAAGGGATTCCGTCCGAGGAAGTAGCGACGGTATTCGAGGACCGCCGCCTCGATCATCTTTGCTTTTCGGTGTGCGGTTGCTTCACCGATGCCATACACGCCTTCATCCGTGTGCAGCTTGATGAAGACCCAGTTCTTCCAAGGATTGCCGACGATGAAAGTCTGTATGTCTGTGAGTTTCACGTTTTTCTCCTCATAGGCGACCTCTGATCACCTCCTTGGGCCTGTGTAAGTCGCGACTACGGATGCGTTATCCTCCGCAGTATTCAAAGAAATCTGCATTCGACGCCGAGAATCCGAACTTCTGTTCAACCTCGCGTATGGCAAGCTCAGTGGCCCACAATCCATCGAGCGTGTCGGGGAACTCGACCCCAGTCGTTGCTTCGCGTAATAAGATGACGTTGTAGCCCCGGTCCCGCATCGGCCGCACGCCGTAATCCCGATTGATGATGCACCAGTTTGTTGCAAAGCCCGCATAGACCAGATGAAGGATCTGCTGTGACTCCAGGTAGTCGTGCAGCTGCTGTCCAGATGCGATGACAATATCTTCGTCTCTCACCTCAACGAGATCTGACATGCGTCGATTGTCTCTGATGTCTCGAATCCCGGGCTCCTGTTCGCGCGGACCTCGATAAGCGTGGTAGTCTCCCTCACGTCGACGGAACTCGGGTGGTGGCCACGCGGGTGTCTCTCCGGATGGCTCTGGTGCCTTGTGTCTGTCGAGCTGCTCATAATGGCCAGCAACCTCTGGACACGGACCGTGTATCACGCTTATTCCTCCGGATCGTGCTGCGTCGATCACAGGCAGGACCTTCTCACGAAGCACCTGAGCTGCGCGCTCAATCCAGCTCTCGATAAAGTGATCCTGCCATAGATCGACAAGTACAAGTGCTGTCTGATCGATAGGCAGCCCCATCTCGATCTCCCGTCTTTCGAAATTTTCTTCACGACAGGGCACGTCAACGGGAGTGCTGTCTTGGTAGTATCTAACTTTCAAAAGACGTGTCTTCCGTGGCTAAGGTGTTTGGGAGCAATTCTCTGAGCTGAGCGAGTGGCTCATCCAGTGTGTGGATCGCGCGTACCCAAAAGTCGGGTTTTTCGAGGTCTTCACCTATGCTGCGTTTGGCGACGCCTTCGGCGGTGTCGGAGCCGGTTAGTAAGAGGAAGTCCTCGTAGCGGGGGAGGAAGTCCGGGCCCTGCTCCTTGAAATTAGCAAAGAGTCCGCGGCTCAAGAGAAAGCCAAATGTATAGGGGAAATTGTAGAAGGAAACGCCGGTGATGTAGAAGTGGAGTTTCGAGGCCCAGAAGTAGGGATCCTCACCTCCTTCGAGCAGAACGTCGCCGAAGACGTCTCTTTGTGTCTGTACCATCAGGTCCTTGAACTGTGTGACAGACAGCTCGCCGGATTTGCGTTCCTCGTAGACGGCGCGCTCGAACTCGAACCGTACTGGGATATCCATAAGAAAGATGGCGCCGTGTCCGACTTCCGTGTCGAGTGTCAAAGCTTTCTGTATTTCGGTCGTGTTCGGATTCTGGAGCATGCCTTCGCTCAGGATCATCTCGGCGAAGGTGGATGCGGACTCGGCGAGGGTCATCGGGTAGCCGCTCTGGTAGGGTCGGAGATCACGCATGACGTGGCTATGGAAGGCGTGACCGGCCTCGTGGGCGAGCGTCCGCACATCGCCGATAGAGTCCTTGTAAGTCATGTAGATCCGCGACTCTTTAATAATGCGCGATCCGGTACAGAATCCGCCGGGACGTTTGCCCGGTCGCGGTTCCCATTCGATCCAGCGCTTGTCATACATCATCTGCTGAAACTCGCCGAGCTTGGGGTAGGCCTTGTCGAAGGCTCCTTTGACCATTTCCCTTGCTGTATCCCAAGAGAGCTCGGGATGTTCCTTGAACGGTAACGGCGCTCCTAGATCGTACCAGGCGACGCCGCCGAGTCCCATCGCATCTGCTTTGAGGCGCAGGATGTCGCGCGGGATTTCGATCTCACTCTTGATAGCCTCAAACATGGCGTCGAGCGTCTTCTGGGAGATCGCGGAGTCGAAGAGCGCGCGGTCGAGGAAGTGCGAAACGCTCCGGTAGTCGTATAGCGTGTGACGGGTTCCCGATATCGCGTTCAGAGCTGCTGCTGTGACATCTTCGACGGATTTCCACGCAGCATTACCGCCCTCGAACGCCGATTGGCGGACGGCACGATCAGGTCCTTCCATGAGCGCACGGCGTTGAGCGATCGGGATCGTCTCTGCCCGGCCATCTGGCCACTTCATCTCGAATTCTAACTTGCCCGAAACGGTGTCGTAAAGGCGACCCCAGGCATCCAGACCATCGACGCTGAGGTCGGCCGCAAGTGATTCGCACTCGGAGGACATGGTGAACCGAGCGTCCTTCCGGAGATGATCGATGTAATACTCGGCTGAAGACAAGCTCTCTCGATCGAGGAATGCGGCGAAGTCATCGTCAGATGCATTCTTCAGACCGTGCTGCATCTCAACGCCAACCTTGGTAAGGGTGGAGAAGGATCGAACGTAAGCAGCCTCTTCTTTCTTATAGTCTTCGTCGGTTGCGTCAGCCGATGTGAGGCAGTTGAGATAGGATCCAAGATGGTAGAAACGTGTCCTAAGGTCCTCGTAGGCGAGGAAGACAGACTCCCAGTCGTCAGAGTTTGAGGCGTCGAGCGTAGGCAGAATCGAAGCGGACTGGAGCAGCGAAGCGGCGTCGGATTTGAGTTTTGCCTTGAACTCAGTCATCTCGAAGCCGTTGAACTCGGGGAAGTATGGTGTCAGATCCCAATTCATTCGGTAAACCTCAGAGAGATGTTAATCTCCTCAATCGGTAGTGTGTATGAACTCGTGAGTGATAGTTCCGGTTGAGGCCGGATCCAAGCCGAGAGTTCAGGGGACCGGCGCTCTGTCTTAAGCTGAAACTCAGTGTCACTGAGCAGAGCCCACCTCACGTCACGGGTTCTGCCCGCTAGGAATGCCAGATGTGAATTCCTCGTCCCCTTGATCAGCACGGCGACGACATTGCTGAATCCTAGACCAGTGTCTCGAACCATTCCTTGATACGAATCTTATTGGCTTGGTTTCCGAATCCTAGGTTATACCAGCCCTGGTAGCCGCCGCCTTCGACTTTCTCGAAGAGCGCAGGAAAGTCGATCGTGCCTTCACCGGGTACGAGATGGACCTCGTAATCACCCGTGTTATCGTTCACGCGGACCTGACCGATGTTGTCTGTGCCGAAGGCATCTAGAAAGCCTGACCAGCCTTCAGGCACGAGATGGCCGTGTGCGACGTTGAAGGCCCACTTGAAGTTGGGGGCATCGATCTCGTCCAGAAACCAGCGGGTCTCTTCAACGTTATGCGGGATGTAGTGGATCTCTGCGAGATCCGGTTCTTTGTTGTGGTTCTCGAAGTAGACCATCTTCCCGACGTTTCCAGCCCGATCGACGAGTCTTCGGATGCGATCCACCGCAGCCTGCCGACGCTGGTTGGTATCCCCGAAGTGATAACCGCCGTGACCGACGATCCATCCTGCACCGATGTCCTCCGCAAGTTTCAGGTTGGCCCTGAGGTATTCGTCAACGGCTTCGGACATGATCGGGACATATTCGGCGTTGTTGATAGCCGATACCGGATGCACACCCAGTTGCAGGCCGGTCTTGTCGAGGAGGTCTCTTATTTTTGCGCTCCGAGCAACGTCGAATGAGGCGAGGTCATTCGGAGCATTGTCACCGTTGAAGTCGATGAACTTGAAGCCGTTCCGCGAGCCCCACTCGATCGATTCTTCGATCGGGAGGTCTTTGGGGGCGTCGAATCCAAATCTGTCAGACATGGGAAACCATTCTCTGAGAAGGCGAAGGCTATCTTACATCTGCATTAGATCGAGTAGAAGTCCGCACCGTTTGTGGTCAGAATCTCGTTGATATACTCCGTCCTGATCGGGTTCAGATCTCGTTCGTCCGGCCCTTGGCTTCAGCCGGATCGACGCCCAGATGAATGTCCCGATGCATGTGAAGGCGGACACGCAAGTGCTCACGACGCAATGGAAGTGTCTGTGTCGTTCGCTCGTGGGTCAGTAACGCTGTGAACTGATCCCTGTCTGAGATCTTCGATCCGTCCCACAGGACGGGGATATTTACGTAAGACATCCCGATTGACGTCTCGCTCTCATTCGACGCAGCTCCGGTTGAGTCGGATTTAGTCAGGTTGACGCCCTTTCGATGTGTTTGAACTCTTGCTTGAACGGCTAGTTGGATGTGCCGAGTCGATCATCGATCCGGATGTAGTTGTCTATGGATTCGAGTGACACTACGGGAGTTCCGGGAACAGAGTTGCTCTGGCGATCATGCGCAGAGCCAGGGTCGAAATCAGGATCTTCACGCCGGTTCTGAATGCTCCCTCGGGGATCTTCCCACGAAGCTTGGTCCCCAGCCATGACCCCGCGATCGCTGCCACGATCATCCCGGCAATCAGTCGCCACCAGGGCGCGAAGGCGAACCCGAGAAAGCCGAATGTGATGACCTTCATCAGGTGCATTGAGGTCATTTGGACCGAGTGCGTAATGACTGTTCGGTCACGTCCCAGGTTCTCGCGAAGCAGGAACGGTAGGTTCAGCGGGCCGGCTACACCAATGAACAACGAGAGACATGTCTGAAACGCCCCCAACAGAGTGAACTTGCCCGGTAGATCCGTAGTGCCCCGGATGGCAGGCATCCAGGTGAACAACAGAATGAACACTCCGAGTACGAGCGGCACGTCCTCCCACTCGAGATACGGGACGATCTGGGATCCCAAGAGCGCGCCGATGATTGCTCCGGCCGCATACATCCAGAAGATACGCCATTCGATGTGACGGAGCCCGAAGGCGGCACGACTGACGTTGCTGGCGATCTGGACGATGCCGTGTAAGGGAATGATCGCGGAGGCGGGAAGAAAGCTCGGCATGACCGCGATGAGAATCACGCCTCCTGCGATCCCCCCGATAGCAGCCGTAAGGGATGTGAGGAAGGCGAACGAGATCAGCGTGAGTTCAGCCAAACGAGTTCCTTTTCGACCGTTCGCCTAATATTCAAGCGGTCGTCGAGCCGATCAACATGTTTGTCCCGGGTCAGCAGGGCGCAATAAGGTCAGTGCGGGAGCTCTCTGATCCTACCGAGAGCGTTCTTCGTAGCGTCAAGCGAAAGTTGGGCGATCTGCGTTTTCGACGGATGCGATGCCCCTCTTTACGGATGATGGAGACCGCATAGCGGTCCCCAAGGGTCTTCCCCTGACGAAGCTTCTGGCGACGACTCTGCTACAAGCGGCGAGAGTATGCGTTTTAGGAAGCGGGGGCAGGTCTGGGCAGACAGCTAGTCGCGCAAGTATCCGGTGAGCGCCTCGATAGTCGTGTTTGAGTAGACGATATGCCGATCCTGGATCAGGTAAACGCCATTCGCGTTCTGCTTGACTAGGTGGTTTATGCTATGCGGTCGTAGTTCGGTGTGCCCTGCTCGACGTGGAGGTCTTCAACTAGTAAACGCTCAATGAACTTGGTCAGCTTCTCGGTTGTTCAATTCCAGAGTTACCTAACCGCTCCGAACCCGGCGCACCAACCGTCTCGATCCTCGCACTCTCGCTCGCGGCAACATACTCCAGTGTCAAGGATTGCTCGTCCGTCAAGTTACGCAGCCACGTCATCAGGATCCGAGTATAGGATTCAGAGGCCAAATTCGCAGGTCCGATTCGAGAAAGTGAGAATGGCAGCGCTTGCATTGGATCGCCGAAATGTGCTTGTTCCATCCCGGATCCCGATAGTAACCAATATACGTCGTCGCCAGACTGGAGTGAAACATGGACATCCAGGTGACCCTCGCTGATAAGGGTGCACGTGAGAAAATACCGGATGTGTCGACCGTCGAGTTCGGAAAACAGACTACTGATCATATGTTCCGGATGTCATACACCCAGGAGTCGAGTTGGCACGACGCTCGGATCCTTCCGTATGAACCCCTTTCTCTCGATCCAACCGCGCTGGTTCTCCATTACAACCAGCAGATTTTCGAGGGGCTCAAGGCCTTCCGTCAGCCAGACGGATCCGTTTCGTTGTTTAGACCGGGCCACTATGGGAAGCGTTTTCGCAACTCGGCGACGCGGATGGCGATGCCGGTTTTCGATCCCGAACAGTTTGTCGAGTCCATACAGGCTCTCGTTGCGACAGATGACCGATGGGTGCCGAACGAACCCAATACGTCGCTCTACATCCGGCCAACAATGATCGCGACCGAGCCAGGTCTCGGGGTGCGGGCATCGAACACCTATCTGTACTACGTGATCGCTTGCCCCGTCGCCGCCTACTACAAAGAGGGCGCAAAGCCGACACGAATCGCTGTGGAGGAGGGCAGTGTTCGTGCTGCGCCGGGTGGGGTTGGCGAAGCCAAAACGTCAGGCAACTATGCACCCAGTCTGAAGGCCACGAAAGAGGCGGTCGACAAAGGGTTTTCTCAGGTGTTATGGCTCGATGCGAAGGAGAAGCGGTTCGTCGAAGAGGTCGGAACAAGCAACATCTTCTTCAAGTTCGGGGAGGAGCTGGTCACGCCCTCATTGAGCGGGACGATCCTGCCAGGAGTGACACGGGACTCCGTATTGCGATTGGCGAATGAGTGGGGGATCAAAACGGTTGAGCGGAAGGTGAGTATCGACGAAGTTATCGATGGTTGCCAATCAGGTCAGCTGACTGAAGTCTTCGCGACCGGGACAGCTGCGGTGGTCTCACCGATCGGCGAACTCTCATACCGAGCCGACAACGTCCAAGTTCAGGAGGGGGAGACTGGTGATCTTTCAAAGCGGCTGTATGAGGAAATCACAGCAGTACAGTATGGGCAGAAGGCGGATGAACTGGGGTGGATGGTAGGGGTGAGATAGAGGATTGAAGAAAAGATTTCAAGGCCAAGTCACCCTCAGCGGAATCGAAGGGCGGCCTGGCCGTTCTTGTGCTTACCCGCTCAGTACCTCGTGCTCTCGATCTTCGCCCTCCAGCGGGAGATCTACAATGGCGCCGTTGCGATGGTGCGAAGCGTGCATGGCTACGATGGCTTCGAAGGTGTGTAGGCCCTCCTCGGCCGGATACGGGAAGAAGCTTGATCCATCTAGGTGCTGAACAATCTCTTGTACAGCTCGGTCCATTCCTGTGGTCGATAAAACCGCCTGCCAGTTCTCCGTACTGCGCTCCCGTCTGACCGTGCCCTGTGCCTGATCCGAAATTCCGTAGGTCTCGATGAGGATGTTGTCCGGAGGCGTGGCAAACGCTCGTCCAAGAGTCCCGTTCACCGTGATACAGGCGGGGGTGGTCGAATAGTCCGGCGCGTCCACCGTTACGCGCAGATTTCCTTCCATGATCAGCGTGCCCCAGCCGCCCGGGTCGGCGAACTGTTCGCCTCGGCAGTCGGGCTTGCCTGACAGGTCCAGGTTAGCTGAAACACGCTCAACCCGCCGACCTGTCAGCATGATCAAGCCGTCGATCATGTGCGTCCCGACGTTCCCCAGTCTGCCGTTTCCCCACTGTAGGTTTACAGAGGTCAGCTCACCCAGTCCGCCTTCCGCGATGTAAGACCTCAGCTTGCGGTGGTTCGGGCTGAAGCGTTTCTGATGGTTCAACACCAGCAGTGCACCAGCGTCATCGCACTTCATCACGATGCGGTCAGCATCATCCAGTTTTGTCGCTATCGGTTTTTCGCAGTATATCGCCCGGATCCCGGCTTCTGCGCAGGCGATCGCGATCTCAGCGTGCTGAGGCGCATATGTTGCGACACTGATGATGTCGAAGTCCTCCTTTTCGAGCATCTCTGACCACTGTTCATACGTGCGAGCACTCGTCCGTTCTGCGAAGCGCTCTCTTCGTTCCGTGTCACGACTGCTTCCTGCGACGATGTCGAGATTCGGGTGATTCTGGTAAGCGTAGAGGTGCGTGCCGTCCAAGTTGACGACCTGCTGTCCGATGGCGTCGCCGGAGACTTGGTCTGCACCACCGATGAATCCGAGTCCGATAATGCCGGCTTTGTATTGAGGCATATGGGTTACCTGAAAGTCAAGGATGCATCACGAAATCACGAAGGCACCAAGCAGACCTAGGTGAACACAAAGGCGCGAAGATTGGGTCGAAGCCCCAAGTCTGGAAGAAAGGTAGTGACTTGGAGGGGAAACTCAATATATCTCAGAAGGATGGCGGTGGCGGCTTTACAACCGAGCCTTTTAGCAGTCAGAGAAACCCTGGTGCAATGTCAATTGACAAGTGCAGAGTGTCAAAAGAGAATGAGGAGTGTAAATGAATGGAATCCTAAACCAAGGATAGGTATATGGTCAGGCTCGAGACGCCACGACTGCTGAACGAAGAAGAACTGGAAGCGTATGATCGCCACGGATTTGTGATTATTGAGAATCTGCTGGCGCCCGAAGAGGTGAAAGGGCTTCAGGACCGCGTGCGTGAACATACGCACGGCGACCGGTCGACCGAAAGGTTGGCGATTCAGGTGGAGCCTCGCGTTCATAGGGGTGAGATGACTGTATCCCACCCGGGCGATGGGATTCGGAAGATCGACGGGTTGGTCGAGTCGGATGATTTGTATAACAAACTTGGCAAGCACCCAAACATTGTCGGTGTGATTCAGCAGATCGTCGGACCGGACGTGAAAATGTTCCGGAATGCCATGCTGCTGAAGCCGCCGGAAGTCGGATCGCAGAAGGGCATGCATCAGGATTCGCCCTACTGGCCGATCGAGCCTATGAATCTGTGCTCCTGCTGGTATGCGATCGATACGGCTACAGTTGAGAACGGATGCATGGGCGTACTCCTTGGAGGACACAAAGGCGGCGCATTGCCTCACGAGCGAGTGACGGACGACTTTGTTGTCGAAGAGGGGCATTACAACCTCGACGACATAATACTGGCACCGATTCCGGCGGGGGGCGGACTGTTCTTCCATTCGTTGCTTCCACACTTCACTGCGCCAAATCTGACGGACACCTGGCGGCGAGCGATCGCTCTTTCCTACATGTCTGCGAAGTCGCGATATACAGGCGAGGGTGAAGGGCCGGAGTACTACCCGATCAGTGGAAAGACATTCGAAGGGTGCGTGCGGTAGGAAGAGGGATAGAAGGTTTAGGAAGGGCCGAATCCACCTACTCCTTCGGCTTGATGCGGATCTCGTAGACCTTTGGCCAGAGTTTGCCCGTGACGAACAGACGGTCGGCTTTGGGGTCATAGGCAATCCCGTTGAGGACGGCATCGGGGTCGTGGGGGCGGTCGTCACCATTAATGCCAGCGAGATCGATCCAGCCGAGAACCCTACCAGTGATCGGCTGGATGCGTGCGATCAGGTCGGTTTGCCAGACGTTCGCGTAGATCTCACCTTTGACGAATTCGAGCTCATTGAGTCGCCAAACCAACCCCCTGTTGTCACGGACTTCGGATCGAGCTACCTGATTAAGGGATTGTGACTCCCTGAAGTAGAGGCTGGCCGTTCCGTCGCTCATTATGAAGCGCGCGCCGTCGTGCGTGATGCCCCAACCCTCTGTCTGGTAGACGAACTTTCGTTTGAGCTGGAAGGTCGCAAGATCGTAGACGAATCCGATCTGAGAGACCCACGTCAGCTGAACGATTTCATCACCCAAGATCGCGATGCCTTCCCCGAAGTACTGACGATCCAAGCTGATGGACTGAAGGATTTCGCCTGTCTCGACGGTGACCTTGCGGAGCGTTGACAGGCCGTTTCCGGAATGCCCCTGCCCAAAGTAAGGAGACTGGCCCGTTCCTTCGTAGAAAAATCCGTTGTGGAAGACCAGCCCCTGCGTGAAGCTGCTCGAATCGTGGGGATAGTCGTTTACGATCTCGTAGGTGTAGATAGGGATCTCCTTCGAGGCCGTCGAGTCGGTGGGTGAGAACGTGGTGCCCAACTGGTCCGAAGTGAACTGACCGTATCGCTCGCAGGATGCGGCGGAGGCGAGGATTAAGAGACACAGCCCTGTCTGACAGAGGATCCGCACGATCAGGCTTCTTCGACCCTTGTTGCCTTGTGGATGGCGATCGGTTCTACGGGGACGTCTTGGAAGTGTCCGACTGTGGTGGTTTCGGTGCCAGCGATGTCATCCACCACATCCATACCATCGACCACTTTTGCGAAGACCGCATATCCGAAGTTGGCCTCGCTGTGATCCAGGTTCGTGTTGTCACGAAGGTTCACGAAGAACTGACAGGTCGCACTGTCGCTTTCTGATGTGCGAGCCATCGAGAGCGTCCCTCGCTCGTTGATGAGGCCGTTGTCCGCCTCGTTCTTGATCTTGTCCCGGGTCGGTTTCTGCTTCATTTCCATCGTGAAGCCGCCTCCCTGGATTACGAAATTCGGGATGACGCGGTGGAAGATCGTGTCATTGAAATGCCCACTGTCTACATACTGGAGAAAATTGTCGACCGTGATCGGAGCCTTTTCTGTGAACAATTCGAGGGTGATGTCTCCGTGCGATGTTTTAAGCTTGACCATTTACTCTCCGTTCACGTCAGCGTGACATACTGAAGACCCGGCGGCACATCCACAAATGCGAAACACCGGATGATGATTTCCTGTACGAACGAAGGCAGATGGGATATACGCTTCGGCCGTCGATCGCTCCTTAAAATCAACCTCGACCAAGACGAGCCCGTCCAGTTCGTCGCCATACAGAGTCGATGACAGTGTCTTCCTGTTGAGGGACCATTTGCGCCTTCTCAGGCGCTGTTCAACTGTCAGTGGCTATATCGCCTAGAATACCCCTCGGACGGCTCAATTTCCCTCTTCGTCCTCTCGATACGGACATAGCTTGAAGATCTGCTTACATCGACTGTCTTCGTTCCGAAGTCTCACCTTTGTTCCGTCGTCCAGAGACTGAACTCACCCCTGCTCGATCTCGGTGAAGAGGAGAGTCCACAGGTCGAGGGGAAGATCGTCAACCAGGAAGCGTCGTAAAATCACGACCGTCAATACCGCTCGTCCACGGTCCACGCCTCTTCAGGATGGTCTTCCCAGTGAGCCCGTAGCACCTGCTCGTTCGGGCAGACCGCTTTCTGGTAGGCGATACCGCCGTGCGAGATATTAACGCTGATGGCGATTCCGTCTTCCGCCGTGACCCAATGCGGCGTCAGCAGCTGGTTCCATAGGAGGTCGCCGGGTTCCATGCGGTATGCCAGTATGAGGTCCGGATCGAACTCGGGAATCTGCTCGACCCGGTAGTCTTGACGGTTGTTTACGATGTGTTGAACCGCCGCGTGACCTTCGGGATCCTTGAAACCGTTGAAGACCTTGACGCCGTGCGTCTGCCACGCTAAAACGTGCGAGACGTCGACGTGGTAGGTTGAGCTGCACTTCTTTCCTGATATAAATATGATCGGATAACATCTCTGCCAAGTCAGACCCGTGCTGGAGAGGAAGGTCCGCCAAGGAATCATCACGTCGCGTTGGAAATCGCTGAGGAAACTTCCGGGACTGTAGAAGTTATGGAGAAAGAAGTTCGCGAGGCTAAACGGAAGGTCGACGACCTGCTCGAGCGGAGCCGTCTTGAACTTTTCGATCAGTGCGTCCTTCTCGTCTCCGTCTGCCGTGTTCATGAACTGAACACGCGAATCCGGGTCCTTTCGGAGGATGTCGATGACCTCTTCCGCCGAAGGTAGGTTGTTCGTGAACGAGACCAGCTCGGGACCAATCAAGAAGTTGCGACGGTCGTTCCAGACATCAAGGAAGTTCTCTTGTGTACGTGCAGTAAACGGAAAGGAAATAGACATAGCCTAGTCTTTCGTGTCGAGCAGCCTGGGCGAAAGCTCGAGAATGTGGGACTCGACCTCGTATGGCCCTGAGACCCTCGCAGCCTGCATCCCGGTTTTTCGTGCAGCCCTGACGTTCAGCTGGTTGTCGTCGAAGAACAAGATCTGGGATGCCTGGACACCGAGCCGATCGATGACGTTCAAGAAGGCGTCAGTATCCGGCTTTAGAAGCCCCGTCCTGTGCGAGGGGAAGTGGTCTGGGATCAATCGGCCAAGTCCCATGCTCTCAATCAGCTTCGGCCAGTGTATCTCGTTGGTGTTGCTCATCGTGGCCAGTCCGACGTTAGGGCGCAGCCGAGCGAGTAGGTCTTCCACACCGTCGAACAGACCGTCGATCCACGTCACAAAGGCGTCGAGGAACTGCTCCTCCGAAACGGTGAGCTCGAACTCGTCGATGGTCTGCTTAGCGAACTGATCTGGTCCGATCCGACCGCTCTCGAAGGCTCGCACGGCCTCCGACTCTAACCATCGCTCCCAGAGCCCCTCTTCGGTCAGGTCATCGGGTGTCCACTCAAGCATCGCGGGGACACCAGTCAGCCGGACCAGTATACCTCCAAGATCAAACAGTACGACGTCGATTAAGCGGTCGATCGGAGACCTGCTTCCAGACAGGGTCGGAAGTGCTCGAAGTCCGGTGTGACAATAAAGGGATCCTTAGCACGCTCGTCGTATCGGCGCACCTGGACGGCATCGGCGTAGTTCTCTTTCTGCTCGAAAGCATGCGCTTGCGCCTGGGTAAAAGGGCCCCCCTGAAGCTTGAGGCTCCTCACGGAGACCGGTGACAGTGTTGCGAAGTAGTCAGCCTCGGTTACGCACAGATATCGTTTGGCAGCGACGTGGAGCTTGCAGGGCTCGGTTACCGCTCTGACGAAGTGATGTTCGAGGAAGCGTGCTCCCACGAACTCGTGCTTGCCGTCGATGTCAGATTCGGCCGAGTCTCCAAACTTGTCCATGACGTGGCCATAGTCGTGAAGCAGCGCAGCGGCGATGAGCACGTCGGAGTTGCCTTGCTGCTCCGAAAAATACGCGGCCTGCAGTGCGTGTTGGGATTGTGTGACGACTTCGCCGCCGTCGTATAGAGCGTCGCCGTTCCGTCTGAACGTGTCGAATATATCGTCAATGATAGGCATCGGCTTTGTGTGTGTTGATCGTCCCCAAAAAAGAGGCTGGTGTGAAGCTAGGGTTACCGGCGCGCGGGTTTCGAGTGCCAGTTCTATCAGCAGAATGCCGGCGCGATTTCGTGTATCCCGCACGTACCCGGAGTCGCGCCCTTCGCCACCATGCGGGCGTAGTCCGGGCTATTGGCTGACGCTCCTTTCAGGGGCGGCGAGTTGACGGATCCAACTCACAACACGAAGTGTTGCCCCGTTTCCTTAAGTTCCTGAAGTTTTTGAAACGGAGGTCGCACGTGTAGGCCTAAGTTGGTGAAATATAACAAGGACGACCAGGCCTAAAAAGACGTCGCCTAGGACGACGTAGAAGGTCCATTCAGGGCCGAGAGACTCGAAGAGCTGGCCAATTATCCAGGGGATCGACATACCGCCTGAGCTGGAGCCGACGAAGAACCAACCGGTCGCGCGACCCGATATCGGCATCTGTTCTTCTGCGAGGGAGATGACGGTGGCGAACGTCGGAGCGACTGCTATCCCGGCCACGATCGTGCCGGCCCAAAGCATCAACTTCGATGAGGGATCGGCCAGCATGCCGAGTGAGGCAGCCGCTACCCCGGTGAAGCAGATCAACATGATGGTCCGGGGCGTCGATCTGGCAGCTAGAGGGATGCCGAGCAGACGGCCAAAGGTGAAAGCGCCCCAGTAAGCCGATGTAAGCGTTGCCGCGCTACTCGTATCGGTGAGATTGAGCGTTAGGCTGTATGTGTAGATCCAATTGCCGTAGCCGACTTCGGCTCCGACTGCTGAGAAGAGTAAACCGCCGATGAGCAGAATCGTGAGTCTATGCTCACGGAGGCTGCCAACACCATTGTTAGCTGCGTGAGGCGCGATCCTCGGGCTGGGCTGAAGGCCCACAAACAGGATGAAGGGTAAGAGAGCAGCAGCAAGGATCCAGTAGGCGAGGGCAATCGA
>DPVD01000084.1:3419-8295 GCA_003526745.1 Candidatus Latescibacterota bacterium | reverse complement strand
CGGTTGACACTTCCCCCACCCCCCAATAACTTGGCCGACCGCACACAAGAGAGGTGAAGGAATGCCCTATCACGTAATGATCAGCGACACCCCACCGGATTCGGTAACGAGTGCTTTCGAAGGCCGGTGTGACGTGCAGATTTGGCCCCAAGAAGGGCCTTCTGACGAGCAACTGAACCGGATTCAGGGTTTTGTCACGTACGGTCACATGCGAGTAAATGGCGCCCTGATGGATCGCATGCCGCACCTCAAGGTGATCAGCGCCTTTGGCGTCGGCGTAGACCACATCAACCTGCAGGATGCGGGCGACCGCGAAATCCTCGTCGGCAATACCCCGAACATTGTAAACGGCGCGACCGCTGACATGACCTTCGCGCTACTCTTGGCAGCCACACGAAACCTGCTTATCGGCGACGCGTACGCCCGTGGCCCCAAATTTACGGTCTACGACCTCAACATCTTGCACGGCGGTGATGCCTTCGGCGCAACACTAGGAATCGTCGGGATGGGCAAAATCGGCAAGGAGGTCGCTAGGCGGGCCCGGGCATTCGACATGCGGATCCTTTACCATAATCGAAACCGGGACACGCAGGCAGAGAGCGATCTGGGAGTTGAATACCGGACTCTCGACGAGCTTCTGGCCGAGAGCGACTTCATTACCCTAAACTGTCCGCTGACCGAAGAGACACACCACCTGATCGGTGAGCGCGAATTCGCTCTGATGAAGGAAAAGGCCGTGCTCGTGAACGTCGCCCGAGGAGGCGTAGTCGACCACGATGCGCTCTTCGAAACGCTTCAATCGCGTCGCATTGCCTGCGCCGCCGTAGACGTGACGGAACCCGAACCGCTGCCGCGCGATCACCCTCTGCTCGCTCTGGACAACATCATCATAGCGCCTCACCTGGGAACGGCAACGCGGCAAACGCGACAGCGCATGGCTCAGCGGTGCGTTGACAACCTGCTTGCTGGATTGGAAGGCAAGCCCTTGCCGTCGGAGATCAAGGCATAGTCAGGGCCATCTTGTCTCGAAGGCGTCCGTCCCTTCCCCGTAAACGAGATCCCCGTATTCCGACCACGCCTGCAGATTATCCGGGGACATCTGTTCGCCCACGGTTCCGCTAACATTCTCTTCGAGCTTTCTGATAGTCTCCGGAGCAGTCATTGCTATTCGCACAGACCGATGCGAAAGAGCGAATTGATAGCATTCTGAAGCCGTGGGCCGTCTGCCCGTCCAGTCGGGGTGCCCCTTCAGGAGCGAGCCCCATCTCGTGCACGTAAACGCGACGACGGGCACATTTGCCGCCTGTGCCTTTGGTAGCGCCGTATCCTCAGACTTCCGATGAGCCATGTTGTATCGGTGCATCAGGACATCAACCAGCCCTGTCTCCACTATTTTGCCTGCCAAATCACGATCGTGCGCGCTCGCGCCGACGTATCGAACCAGCCCTCGAGCTTTCCACTCCGACACCTCGGCCAGAGCGCCTATGACCGCATCCCACGAGTCCTTCGGAGAGACATACTCAACGTAGAACACGTCCAATTCCGGTGTCCCGAGCGAAGCGAGTGCGTTGTCTCGCACATTCACCATCTCCGTCGGTTCCCTTGACTCGTCACCAGTCGCCACAAACACGCCCTCTCGATGTCTGCGGCACAAGGACGCCACTCCCTCTATCATACCCTCGAATCCGAGGGAATAGAAGAAGAAGTAGTCAATTCCGAGGCGAAACGCTCGGTCCACAATTTGTGGACGCGTATTCGGTGTTCCTCCGAGACCAAGACAGCCGACTTCCTTTCCGTCTATGCGGTGCAAATCAGGCATCGATCAGTTCGACGTGCCGACCTGTATGGTTGGATGTGTAGGCAGCCTCGATAACACGCGCAACCCTGAGAGCATCCATACCATCCGCTGGCATCTCTAAGGACTCATCCACGGTCGCATCGAGAAACTGGTCGACAAAAGCCAGACCGTGCGCCCCCCCATAGGCGTCTACCTGAGGCAATGAAAAACGGATCTCCCGAGATGGACTGTCCGTCCAGGCCGCACTCTCAACCGTCAATACGCTCTCCCCGCTGGAGGGTTCCCAGATTACACGGCCCTCCGTGCCTCGCACAGACATGTAGGTCTCGTAGTTGGGACCCATATAGCCCGACTTGCTCAGTGACAGCTGGTAGCCCGCCTGCAGGCTCCCCAAAAAGCCAGCGTCGAACCGCAGTGTGACGGATGCGACGTCCTCGACATCGATCGATTCTCCGCTCAGCGTATCAACCATCGCCGACACTCCAGTGATCTCGGCCCCGGTCACATATCTCAGAAGATCGAGGTAGTGACACCCTAACCACGATAGAATACCGCCTCCTGAAACGTCTTTCTTGAACAGCCAGTGGCCGGGGTTCCGAAACCGGACCTGTGACGTGATCAGACGGGCTTCGCACGAGGTGATTCGGCCGATCGCGCCGCTTTGGATGATCCTTCGGGCTTCCTGTGACAGAGGATGAAAGCGATTCTGATACATTACACCGATCCGTCGCCCATTCTGACGAGCCGCATCTACAACACGGGCAACATCCTCTGCCGTTGACCCGATTGGCTTCTCGCTAATTACGTGTTTCCCCGCCTCGAGGAGCCGGACACAGAGACCGGCATTCGTGTCATTTGGAAAACAGGCGATGGCGGCGTCCAAATCACCTTCTGATATCGCGCTGGCCTCGTCAGTATGAGTAATCGTGACACGGTCGTGCCCCGACGTCGCCGCCGACAATGCCTCCAGATCAGAATCATACACACCGAGTGTCTCCACCCGATCGGAGAGGACCAGCGTCTTCAGGTGTGCCTTCGAATGGGGATGCGTAATCCCGAACAACATCACACCGGCCACGGTCAACTCCTCTCGCTTTCGAGTGACTCCCCACACGCGTAGCAGTAGGCCGCTTCCGGAGAATGTCCCTCCGCCGTGCAGCTCAGGCAGCACTGTGTGGAAACAGTAAGGTATTTCGGATTGGTCAACTCGGCCGTCACGATGCCTGTCGGAACGGCGATGATACCGTATCCCATAATCATGATCACGGCGGCAATCGCCTGACCAAGCTCCGTTTTCGGCGAGATATCCCCATAGCCAACCGTCGTGAGCGTCACGATCGCCCAATACACGCTCTTGGGGATACTGGTGAACCCGTTCTCGCCCCCCTCGATCACATACATCACGGATCCGCAGATCACAACGAGCGTCAGGACGGTAAAAACAAACACGGCGATCTTCCGCCGGCTTGCGCGGAGAGCATCCAGAAGCTCGTTCGCTTCCCCCAGATACTGCGCCAGCTTGAGAACCCTGAAAATGCGCAGCAGACGAAGCACCCTGATCGCTAGAAGATATTGACTTCCCGGCAGGATGAGACTGAGATAGGTCGGGATGACCGCAAGGAGGTCCACGACCCCAAAAAGGCTGAGGGCATACTGGCTTGGCCTGCGAACGGCATACAATCGAATCAAGTATTCGCTCGTAAACATCGCGGTAAAAAACCACTCCAGACCTGTTAGCAACTCGCTATGTTTCTCCCTGATGCTGGCCACGCTGTCCAGCATCACGACGACGATCGACGTGATGATCGAAGCGATCAGAAGCACATCGAACCACTTGCCCAGGGGCGTATCGGCCTCGAAAATAATCTCGTGGAGTCTTCTGCGATGACCTACTTCAGGGGCCTCGCGCCGACGGGACCGGTTCATTGTGTTTCAACTCCCAGTTCGGACATTCGAATCTTGTAATCGAACACGACAATTCCAGCCTCGTTAAAGCCGAGAAAACGGACCGTGCCAGCGGCAAAATTGACAGCCAGCCCACCGAAGTTTTGCCCAGTTACCGCATCACCCACTCGCTTCGAGTTCATTGCCAGATGCCCCTTATGGGCGACCTGCGTAAGTCCGCTGGCCGTGAAGTCGTAGATCGGATAGCCGTTCGTTCTTATCTGCCGGGACAGCTCCGTGAAGTGTCGATCACCGCTCACCACGATCACGCCCTGAGCACCCGTCGCACTGATCAGGTCCAGCAGCTTCTTCCGTTCACTCGGAAAGTTACCCCAGGATTCCCATCCGTGTTCATCGTTCACGACCTGGATGCTCGAAGCAATCACGCGGAGATCAGCGGGCATACGGAGTTCCTCCTCTAGCCACCGCCACTGATCTGCACCAAGTATCGTCTTCGACCCATCGTAATCAACGCGATACCTACGCTTTCCGGATGTGTCAGGTGTCCAGTCGCTCCTGAAGAATCTCGTGTCGAGCAGAATGATTCGAACGGAGTTCCCAGCTCGTTCGATCAATCGGCTCCCGTAAACACCCGGACGATCCAGACGACCCGGATCGCCCTGATCCGTCCAGAACTCAAAGAACAGACGTTCCGCGACACGCCGCATCGGGTAAGACGACCCCGCATCGTTCTCCCCGAAGTCGTGATCGTCCCAGGTCGAAAAGAGCGCTACCTTGTCTCGAACCCGTCCGAATCTGGTGTTGGCCCAAGCTTTCTCGTAGTCCGTGCGCATCTTCGTCGAGTCTCGGGTGTCTGCATAGATCGCGTCACCAAGATGTACGAACAGATCGGGTTGCCAAGCCAGTACGCCATCCCACACACGTTGAACGCTGTCCTGATGGGCACAGGATCCTATGGCGATGCGTATCGGCGTGGCCTCTGCCGAAGCCACGGTGCAGACCAGGAGCAGGTTAAAAATCATCGTGAGGAGTTGGTCTTCTGAAGGTGATACAGCGCGAGGGCTTCACCGCCGACCTGGATGTTCCGTCGCTCCGAACAACTAAAATCTGAAGTTGTTCGCTCGAGGAACCGCTCTAGATCTCGATCTCTCTCCGTGACCAGAACGACCCGTC
>DPVD01000084.1:0-3118 GCA_003526745.1 Candidatus Latescibacterota bacterium | reverse complement strand
CTCCGTGACCAGAACGACCCGTCCGTGGGGGCGGAGAACACGCGAGTATTCAGAAAGGCTGACTTCATCTATCGCGATTTCGCTTCTTCGGTTTACACACGCGAACAGACCGTCAACGACCGCCTCGCGGACCGGCAGATTGTGTCCCTCCCAGAGCCCAACCCGATTCCGTCCCCCGAGCGTGTCCACCGACACCCCGGCAAAGTCGGGGTGAGTTTCCAGCCCCAGAGGAACGATGTCGTGAAAAGCCTCGAAGCACGCAAGAACCGAACCGCTCCGTGTTGCCAGGTCGAGCCAGACCTCTCCGCTTTCGGGACGGATCAGGAGTCCAAGTGCGCATATCGTCGTAATCGGCAGGTCGGAGGATAGTCTCTTCGGCAGGCTCCGCTCCGAGAGCCTGAACCCAATCAGTGCTCTTTTCCCTTCAATCCGAACCTGCAAGTAGTAGGGTCCCTGTTGCTCGGATTCATCGAGGTCATATGATTCGGCGAGCACCATCCGCAGCACTCGATGGAGTTCGCTAGACGAGAACCGATGACCTCTACCCACCGTACAGTTGACCGCGACACCTGTCGTCTGAGGCTGACCGTTCAGGATGTTGTATAGGGCGATCCCGGGGCCGATATCAACTTTGGACACAGCCTCCGCGACCCGTAGCAAACCTGGCCTCCCAGCGGTGACCCCTCCGACGACACCTAGATCCGCGAACACACCCTCGACCGAAGTCAGATCCAGCAGACGTTTGGGGCTTCGTGTATACCGGAAGTGAATCCGTCCCTGTCGATGTCGTTTTTCGACCCGTACCGAGGTCAACCCCTTCAGTACATCCCGCACCTCTCCAAGCGCAGCGTCCTCGAGGCCGCCGGCCGCAGTCACAAAGAAATTTCGAATCTTTGGAATCTCCGGGTCTGCGACAGAAGATTCGATCTCGATCATTGGACTGTTCTCTCCTCCCAAGACCGCCCCCTAACACCTCTGGATGCGACTATCCACGGCGCCTTTGACGCGATCCTGGATACGGATGTGCTGACCGAGAAGATCGCTTTTACCGACACCTATGTCCCTCGCCCTACCCATCGTCGTATTCGCGAACGCCCTCTTTCCGCCCACAATCTTACAGTCGACCCGCGGATCAATCGGACGCCCCCCAATGCTCGATTCCACCAGCTGGCCGCCTGTCTCAGAAGCAGGGTAGACGGCCTGCATGTCAGTTGCACAGGGAAGAAGAAAGGCAAACAGACTTAAACGGCTTAGCATACAACTACTTGGGGCAGTAAGAACCGAACTCGAAGTATTCGCGGACAGGCTGGGCGTGAAACTCAGCTGCCACCTGCATCAGCCGAGTAGTAGCCAACTCAAACACTCGCCCTCCTTTTTCAGCGGAAGCGGAGAGTGCACTGCCCATCGTGCCGGTGACATCGCGCGTATCGCGTCGCCTCTCCGAGAAGCCGGCAAATTTCTTCATCTCAGGGCTGAACGGATTCAGGAAGACATCGTCATTCATCAGATCTTTCTGGATCAGGTGTTCACGAAGATGTAGTTGGACGGATGTTTCCCACTCCCCACCGTGTCCCACAGCCCCTTCGTCCGCATCGCCCCATTCGAGCATTTCCGGTTCAACCATCTTCCACCACGAAAAACCGACAACAAAGCAGTTGTGTTCGGCAAGCGTGTCGCGCACCACGCGAACCGGCGCGTCATTCCCACCGTGGCCATTCACGAGAATCATCCGCTTGAACCCATTTTCGTGGATACTCAGGCAAACATCCTGGAGCAAGTTCAGAAAGGTTTCAATCCTCAAGCTGATCGTCCCGGCGAAACCTTTGTTGTAATGGGTAAAGCCCGACCAGACCGGCGGGGCGACGATCACAGGGAAGGCTTCTGTCCGTTTGGCCGCCTCGACAGCCATGTAAAACGGACCCACGATGTCCACATCCATTGGGCAGTGTGGTCCGTGCTGTTCGATCGAACCCACGGGAACGATCACGACAGGATCGCGCTCCAAGGCGTCTTCGAATTCATCGCGCCACATCTCCTGCCAGAAGATCTTCTTGTTGCTTCCGTTGTAAGAGTCTCGAAACATGGCCAACCTACGACTTCCCTAGGCGACGGTCTTCCGCCCGCAGCCAGTACTCGTAGGGCCTCGGCGTGGGCTCGGGACTGCCCAGGCCGTGATCCCGGCGCCATCGAAGGAGGGGATGATCACGTCTTTCCTGAGGCAGATTGACTCGAACACCGTATGCAATCGACTCGAACACCCCCATCAGGACCTCCAGCACGTGCCGGCCTTCGACACCACTGCAGACATGATGTCGTCCTTCGGACAACGCATTCACATATTCGTCAACGAATAGTAGATCGTCCAACGCAGCATCACGGATCGGTAGTTCAGGCAGATCAGGAGTCAACTCGAGCCACTTCGTCTTGTCTTCTGGTGAGGCGTGCGGATCAGGAAGGTGCCAAGCTGTATCGCGTCCCCAGTAGAGTCGCCCCTCCGATCCGAAGAACTCTGCGTGGTAGGCCCGTGAATCGACGGTCTCAAATCGATGCTGTCGAAGCGTCCCTGTCACACCTCGATCGAAGGTAAAATCGGCAGTGATGTTCTCCCCACAGATCATCCCCATGCCGTTCGGTGACGGAAGCACATCGTCAACGGCCGAAGTCCTTCCGCCCGTAGTTGCGACCGCGTTGACCGCACGACATTGGCCAGTGATGTCGAGGATCGCGTTGACGGCGTGTGTCCCGATGTTCAGCAGACCATACCCTCCATAGTATCCCTTCCCGCTGGCCGCTACATACCGAAGATCACCGATTTTGCCGGCACGGTATGCAGAAGAGATTGCACGCATCGCGGAACCCGTGCGTCCCTGATGGTGTACTGCGATTTGGACGCCCTTCTCTTCCGCCTTCTCCAGCAGCTTGTCTGCCTGCTGGAGATCTACGCAGATCGGTTTCTCGATATCAATATGAGCGCCATACTCTAGAACCCTCATTCCTAGGTCGAAGTGGTACTCCGTCCCGACCGGAATGGCGACGATGTCGGGCGCTTCTGACCGCATCATCTCATCCAGATCCATGAACCGCCCGGCGACGCCGAGTTCGTCCCCCAGTGCAGGCA
>DPVD01000210.1:0-5408 GCA_003526745.1 Candidatus Latescibacterota bacterium | reverse complement strand
TCTGTCAAGGTCAATCTGCGCAGTCTGCAGCAAATCCCGGAGATGCTCGAGTTCTACATGGGCCGGAACACACCGGAACGGAAAGATTACATCATCGATAATCTGGTCTAACGAACCAGCCGCCTCCTCAGGACACGACATATGCCATACGTAGACAAGCTATACGAATCCAACTACCTCGAATACGCCAGCTACGTCATCAAGGATCGTGCGATCCCTGATGTCGATGATGGCCTGAAGCCTGTACAGCGGCGCATCCTGCACTCGCTCGCCGAGGTCGACGACGGGAAGTTCCACAAGGTCGCGAACGTCGTCGGAAACACGATGAAGTATCACCCGCACGGCGACCAGTCGATCGAGGGTGCACTCATCGTCCTAGCGCAGAAGGATTACCTGATCGAGAAGCAGGGCAACTTCGGGAACATCTTCACGGGCGACGAGGCGAGCGCCGCACGATACATCGAGTGCCGTCTGACCGACCTGGCCCGCGACGTCCTGCTGAACAAGGCGATCACTGAATACGTCGACACCTACGACAGCCGAAACAAAGAGCCCGTCGTCTTCCCGGCCAAGATCCCCCTCCTCCTGATCCTCGGAACGGAAGGGATCGCCGTCGGCATGTCGACGCGGATCCTCCCGCACAACTTCTGCGAGGTCCTCGAAGCCCAGATCGCTGTTCTCAAGGGCAAGCGCTTCAAGCTCTACCCAGACTTCCCGACGGGCGGTCAAATCGACGTCTCCGAATACAACGACGGAAACGGCAAAGTGCTCACCCGCGCAGTCCTCGACACGAAGGACCCGAAGCGGATCATTCTTCGCGAGCTGCCGAACGGGTTCACGTCCGAGAGCCTGATCACGTCGATCGAGGACGCCTCCAAGAAGGGCAAGCTCAAGATCAGCTCGATCGCCGACTACACGACCGAAGCTGTAGAAATCGACATCCACCTCGCGCGCGGTGTCCAATCCAAGGATACCGTCGACGCCCTGTATGCGTTCACTGGATGTGAAAGCTCGACCACGGCCAGCCTGCTCGCGATCAAAGACGACCGTCCCCACATCATGAATGTGACGGAGGTCGTCAAGCACAGCACAGACAAGCTGCTCGAGATCCTCAAGGCTGAACTAAAGTTGGAAGAACGCGAACTCAGCGATCGGCTGCACGCTAAGACGCTCGAACAGATCTTCATCGAGAATCGGATCTACAAGGAGATCGAGGAGCAGGAGACATCGGAAGACGTGAACCAATCGGTCATCGATGGGCTCAAGCCGTTCGCTAAGGTCATCAAGCGCGAAGTGACTGACGAAGATGTCGCCACCTTGCTGCGCATCCCGATCCGTCGCATCTCGCTCTACGACATCAACAAGGCTCAGGAGGAAATGGTCGAGATCCGAAAGCGGCTCCGTCAGGTGCGCAAGCACCTGAAGACGCTGAAGGACTACGCGATCGGCTACCTGGAAGGCCTGCTCAAGAAGTATGGCAAGCATTTCCCGCGGAAGACCGAAATCGTCAGCTTGGAGCAAGTCGACGTCCGCGACGCCGCCCAGCGGAATCTGGTGCTCAAATACGACTCGTCACGCGGCTACCTGGGATACGACATCAGCGGCGCGACCCAGTTCGAAGTCAGCCCGTATGATCGCGTGCTCATAATTAAGAAGACGGGCACCTGGTCGGTTCAGGATGCACCTGACCGCCTATTTGTCGACAAGGGCATGCTCTTCTGTGGTTTTATCGATCCTGAGCGGATCTACACGCTCTTGTATTGCGACGAGAAGGGAAATCCCTGCCTAAAGCGCTTCCAGATCGACAAGTTCATCCTCAAGAAGGGCTACGACCTGGTTCCGGCGGGTTGCAAACCGATCAAGCTCACGACCGAACCGAACATGTCGGTGGTAGTCGACTACAAGCCAAAGCCGCGTGTGCGCGTGATCCAGGAGAAGTTCGACTGCGAAGAGTTCCTCGTGAAGGGGAACCGGGCAAAGGGCGTGCGGCTGGCCAACCGGGAGGTCAAGAGCGGGAAGTTCGTGGCCGGCATATAGAGCGACATCATAGAATCTAGAAGGGCGTTCTTCCTTGCGAAGAACGCCCTTTTGTCGTTTAGATGATCTATACTGACTTGGCTTCTCCGCATCATCGAGACGACATCCACCCCTGTCATCCTCGCCGTGGTGATGCTCGACGAATGGATGAACGCGATCCACGTATGGCTGGGAATGAGCACGCTTCCGTCCGAACTGTTCTGAAGCAAGACTGGATGATGGGTGCCACGGAGGGCGTCCCGGTGAGACACGAATAATTCCATCCCGCGACGATCTATTGGCGCGCAGGA
The DNA here is from genome assembly GCA_003526745.1 of Candidatus Latescibacterota bacterium. Classification (GTDB taxonomy): domain Bacteria; phylum Latescibacterota; class UBA2968; order UBA2968; family UBA2968; genus UBA2968. The sequence goes on along the minus strand of DPVD01000210.1, from coordinate 3,081 downwards.
GAATCAGTAGGCTGGTTGCTCGTGTTCGGCGAAAGCGGTGCCAGCGGAAACCATGGATGATCGGTCCGTGTCCCTCTGCAGGTGCTACGACCGGATCCAGTTGCTCGCACTCGATATCAAGGTCCATGCTATTCGAGTTGGCCGTTGGAGGCTTTCGGCAGTCACGATGCTCGTGACTGCGCCCCTTGGTTCACCGCAAGTGCGCTGGTTCGATGACAGGCGAAAAAGCCGTGTCGTGGAGGCATCGTAGGATGTGCCGGAAGGATGGGATGCGGAGGATGTTGCGCTACAACTGACAATTGAAGCGACAGAATAGCGACGGAGTTCGAATGGTCATTGGAACGCAGTTCGAAGGCGACAGGTCGCCCAACTACTACCAGCACCTCAAGCAGCTCGGGGTCGACCACATCTGCAGCAATCCACCGGGAAAGGCTTCGACCTGGACGGCCGATATCCTTTCGGCACACCGTGAGAAGATGGAATCGCACGGGCTGGCGCTCGACCTGATCCCGCTCGCGCACATCGGTCTCGCCAGGAACGACGAGTTCCCAGCCATCATGCTTGGAACCCCGGAGCGCGATCGCGAAATCGATCAAATCTGCGGCATCATTGAGTCGGCAGCGGAAGCGGGCATCCCAGCGATGAAATACTACCTGAGCTACCTGGGCATCGTCAGCACCGAACGTGTCGAGGGGCGAGGCGGATCGTCGAATCGTTCCTTCGTTTATGAGGACGCCGAACAGGAACCACTGACCGAAGCGGGCAAGATCGACGCCGACACCTTCTGGGAACGGATCACTTACTTCCTCGAGCGCGTCATCCCGGTCGCCGAGCAGTATCGCATCCGAATGGCCTGTCACCCGCACGACCCGCCCGTCCCATCGGACACGGGTCTACGCGGCGTCGACCGCGTAATGGGCACCTTTGACGGCCTAAAGCGATTCGTCGAAATTGCGCCGAGTCAATACCACGGCCTGAACTTCTGTCAGGGTACCGTCTGCGAGAGTCTCGAGAATCCGGGTGAGGAGATCTTCGACATCATCCGCTACTTCGGCGAGCGCGACAAGATCTTCAACGTCCACTTCCGAAACATCAAGGGTGGCTTCGGGAGCTTCGTTGAGACCTTCCCGGATGAGGGCGACATCGACTTCCTGGAAGCGATCAAGGTTTACAAGGAAGTTGGATACGAGTATATGCTGATGCCGGATCACGTACCCCAGATCGACGGACCGGAGCCGCAACGCGTGGCCTTCGCTTTCGCGATCGGTTATCAGCGAGCATTGATGCAGGCTATCGGGTTGGAGGAGTAACCGTGCTGGCCCTGGCCAGCTACCAAGTGTGTAACCACCTATCCCTCGCCCTTAGCCTTCGGCTAGGGGTGGCGAAAGTTCGAAGCTCCTCCGAATCAAGGAGTTGTCCTTCACTACGTTCAAGATGACATCCAATGAGACTCATCATCGTCGGCTGTGAATACTCGGGCGTCACGACGCTCATCAACGAACTCTACGACTGGGGTAACGAACGTGGCGTCCACCACCCTCTGGACGACCACTTCACGATCCTCGATGCCTATCACCTAAGCCAAGAAGAGCAGAATGGCGTGCTCGACGTGCTCCCCGGGATTAAAGAACGGTTCCAGCGCTTCCAGATCGCAGATCTCGCCGAGCTCCATTACATCCCGTTGTGCCCGCACAACATCTGCGGCCCTGTCGGCACGATGGCGGTCACGCACTTCAGCGCCGCCGTTCCCAATTTCCAGCTCCTGGAGTTCTACCCTCTAGACAACGAGGTCTGGTCTGGTCAGGTCTCCTGGAAGAACAGGGCCTGATCCAGGATGATGGGCATATCGACGTCACCACCAAACCGGGGCTCGGTGTAACACTGAACGCGGAAGCTGCCCAAGTCGCTTGCGTCGATAACACGGGCTTTTTTGAGGAATAAGCCGTGACACTCTCACCTGCACAGATCGAATGCTACCGGGAACGTGGCTACTGCCTGGTCCGGCATCTGATTCCCCCTAAACTGATCAACGCCGCCCGCGATCGTATCCTCGAAATCGCCGACGATCGCCCGGATTGGGCGTCGAAGCACTTCCAGGTGTTGGATCCTGCAAAATACACGGGGCGAAGTGGTAAACAGATCCCGGTCGGCCTGCAACGCCCGGGATTGAAAGAGGAGGTCTTCGCCCGTATCGCCAGACACCAAAACCTGTCGACGTCCATGGCGTGCCTCCTGGACGAACCAATCGAACTGTTCACCGAACAAATCGGCATCAAGCACGGCTGGATAGAAGAGGAGCAGGGTGGACGCAGCTATTTTCACCAGGACTCGTGGTATTGGAAGATCGATCCCGAACTGGGATGCAATTGCTGGATCCCGATGGATGCGGTGGGAGCGGACGCGATCGCGCTTGCCGTGATGCCCGAGAGTCACCGCAACTGGTCGCTCACCGAGCACGAATCCTATTACGATGACCCGCCGTGGGGCCGTGCCGACCCGGAGTTTGAGCCCTTAAAACGGCACCGCATCCCCCACGATCAAATCGACTATTCGAAAGAACTGCTCGTCCCGATGGAGGCGGGTGACGGCCTGTTCTTCTCGAACTACACCTGGCACCGCAGCGAACCGAACCGGTCGGGACAGACAAAAGCCTTCTACGCCATCGCCTACCAACGCGCATCTTGAGCATGGCTTCCAGGAGAACCCAACTCCCTGTGTACACCGTTCATTCCAAGTGCCCGAAGCCGCGCCTTCAAGCGACGAAGAGTGTATCGAGGTATCGGGGTCGTAGGTCAAAAAGAAGCCAGCTATGCAAGCGCCGATTCTCTGGTGGATACCCCCTGATTGTGTCGACTTGTCCCGATACCCGGGTCCTGACGCGGAACACCCGCTATTCGCGATGGGACAGTTCAATAATCGGGCAAGCCGTCGTGTGGAGGACGCGATGACCGCTGACGTCGTCGATCGACTGGGCGTCAAAGCGACGGCGTTGATGGCCGCTCACCTTTGGTGACGTCGAGCAGATCTGGGCCGACGAGATCCAGTCCTAACTGAAGGACTTCTCCTCGCTGCAGCAGGGAG
>DPVD01000124.1:0-5838 GCA_003526745.1 Candidatus Latescibacterota bacterium | reverse complement strand
GCACATATATAATAATCCTTAGCGTGGTCTTCTACTTCCGATTCCGTGGGGGCAAGTGGAAGTCCATGCGTGTGATCGAGGGTTCAATGCCAAAGGCGGAGAGCGATCCTCTCATGGAATCGGATGTGCAGACGATCTAAAACGTGAATGCGTTTCAGACATCACGGCCGTTTTCCGGTTCTAGACGTCCCTCGTAAAAGACAGATGCATTCGCAAGCACCATCTTTTATCGGGAGGACTAATGAGCATACCTAATGCCGCATTGAGGATGGCCCGGGGCGTGAATTAGTTCATCGTGCCGAAGATCCCGGGGGTGTGGGCATCCGCCTTTTTGCGTTGTCGACTGCGAGCCAAGTTCGTAAGTGACATAGGTGTTCCATCTAAGAGGTTGCCGTGTTATTCGACCTTGTTTCTGAAGTCGACGAAATCCTGGAAGCCAACTGGAAGCCTGACGAGTATGGGCTTCTATATCACTTCGCGAATTTCTCACGGTTGGCGAATTCTGTGATCAGCAAGCTGGGTGAGATACAGGGCTGGTTGGGCAAGGTGCTCTGGGTCGTCACACGCACATTGGAGATCGAGCGTTGCGGCCACCGGATCCTGCGGTTCGATCTAAACAACCCAGTCCAATCATCGGTCAAATGCACCTCCGATTCGGAAGGATACATCCGGGTGCTCTTAAAGTTCAAGCTGCCTCCGATCTTCTTCGGCAGGTCGGGCTATCGGGTTTTTGTCGATGTCTGATGCATTTCCTCAGACAAGCACGCCCGACGTTTCAATCATCATCCCGCACTATCTGGGTGATATCCTCTCGGACTGTCTGGCATCCATATTTTCCCACATCGGGTCGTCGACTTTCGAGGTGATCGTCGCTGACGATCAGCCGCATGATGATGGAAGCATCACGCGCGCTCTCGAAAAGTGGCCGGCGATCCAGGTCATCCCGACAGGCGGGAAGAAAGGACTTGCCTACGGCTGCAACAGAGGCCTGGAAGTCGCGAAGGGCCGGTATGCGATCCTCCTGAACAACGATGTCGAGGTGTCGGACGGTTGGCTCGACGCATTGGTCCGAGCGGCTGACGGGGATAGTAAGATCGGAGCCTGTCAGCCGAAGATGCGGTCGATGCGCAACAAGGAGCAGCTCGATGCTGAAGGAGCTGCCGGCGGACTGATGGATCTGTATGCATACCCTTTTTGTCTCGGCCGCGTGTTCGACACCGTCGAGATGGATGAGGGCCAGTATGACACGCCTCAGCCTATTTTTTGGGCCCTGGGAGGTGCAATGTTCGTCAGGATGTCTGCGATCCGAGATTCGGGCCTGATGGATGAGGCGTTCTACATGCACATGGAAGAGATCGACTTGAGCTGGCGGCTCCACATGGTGGGGTATCGGATTGTTTCGGTGCCCGGCGCGGTCCTGTATCACTGGGGCGGATTCAGTCTGAAAGCCGAGACATTCCAGCGTCTTTACCTAAAGCACCGAAATAGCTTCATCATGCTCTTGAAGAACTGGTCCCTCCCGTATCTGATCCGAACCATCCCCGTTCGCATCTTGCTCGAATGCCTGACCGGATTCGCGATTCTTAAGGGAGACTGGAAACGGGGTCTTGCGGGGTTGGCGGGAGCCCTCTGGGTGTTGTGTCATCCGATCGATATACTGAAACGCCGGAAGGTCGCTCAATCTGCCCGCACCGTATCCGACCGCGAAGTTGTTAGGGCGATGTATGGCAGGTCAGTGGTCGTGGCTTACTTCCTTCGGGGAAAGCGGACAGCGTCGGAGATAGTCGGCTCAGGGGAGGACGGCCGTTGATGCGAGTCCTCGGCTCGGTTATTAAGCTGCTCGTCAGCGTTGGTATGATCGCTCTGTTTCTCCAACAGATCGACCTTGTGGACGTCGAACAGGCGGCTCGTAGGGCCCGGCCCTCCTTTCTGCTCCTGAGCATAGGCCTCTTCGTCGTTAGCAATCTGATCGGTGCACTGCAATGGAGGGTGCTCCTGCGAGTTCAGGGATTCGATCTGCCGCTTCAACGTGTAGTTTCGCTCTACTTCGTCGGAGTCTTCTTCAACAATTTTCTGGTCAGCAATATCGGGGGCGATGCTGTCCGGGTGTATGACCTCAACCGAATGACCGGACAGGGCTCGCGAGGGTTTGCGGCCACGTTTCTCGACCGATTTGTCGGGCTTTTCGTGCTGATCTTGTTCTCGCTGATCGCGTTTTCCGCGAATCCGGAGCTCTGGTCACTTGGTATAGCGGTCCCCGTGGCGGCGCTGGTCATTGTCCTCGCAGGGATCTTGGCCTTCGGGTTCTCGAGACGGCTCAGCGCGTTCATTCTAGGCATCGCGCAGCGGTTTGCGCCTGAGAAGGTCGTCTCCTTGCTTGAGCGGATTCGGGAAGGGTTTCTGGTCTACCGACTCGCATACGGGACGCTCGCAGGTGTGCTGTGTCTGGCGAGCGGCGTGCAGCTTTCACGGATCGCGGTCTATTTCGCGGTCGGGCGGGGTATGGGACTGGATGTCGGGTTTGATCACTTTGTTGTCTTCATCCCGCTGATAGCGATCGTCGCTGCCGTGCCGATCACGTTCGGTGGCATCGGTGTGCGAGAGAACTTGGGGGCAATTCTGTTCGGGCGGGTCGGCGTCGAGCCTGCGGCCGCCCTCGCGATGATGTTTCTCGGATATCTGGCCGGGATCGTTGCGAGTCTCGCGGGAGGTATCAGCTTCGTATTTAGACGAACGGCCAAGCAGGAGGATTCAGATGGATGAGGCGCATCTCTACGTCGGACTGATGTCCGGCACCTCCGCCGACGGTATAGATGCGGCACTCGTCGAGGTGCGAGACGAAGAGGGGGCCGAACTCAAGCTGAAAGCTTTCAGTACGACGACATACCCGGTCGATTTGCGTTCGGAGATCCTAGAAGTCGCGGACGTTCGCTATTCGACGATCGAGCGGCTCTGCCGACTGAACGTGATCCTGGGCGAGTGGTTTGCGAAGGCGACGCTGGACCTGATCCAGATGTCGGGTGCTAAGGCCACGGACATTCAGGCGATCGGATCGCACGGGCAAACCGTACACCACTTGCCGGGCGCGGCCGATGCTTTCGAAATGCCATCACGGTCCACGCTGCAGATCGGTGATCCAGCGGTGATCGCTGAGCGGACTGGGATCCGTGTGGTGTCGGACTTCAGGAGCAGAGACATTGCGGCAGGCGGCGAGGGGGCTCCGCTTGTTCCGCTCGTGGACTACCTGCTTTTCAGGTCAGAGACAGAGGGGCGAGTACTTCTCAATATCGGTGGCATCGCTAACGTGACCATTCTGCCACCCCGGTCCGGTCCGGAAGACGTTGTAGCATTTGACACGGGGCCTGGCAATGTGATCATCGATGGACTCGTGAGTCGACTGACCGATGGCCAAGAGCGATTCGACGAAGGGGGACAGATTGCGTCCTCCGGAGAAGTGCAGAGGGAGATCCTCCAACGCTGGCTCGGTCACTCCTACTTCGAGCAGCCGCCGCCCCGGTCTACGGGCCGAGAGATGTTCGGTGACGCCTATGTAGACCGGTTACTGGCGGAACACTCAGGAGTAGCTGCAGACGATCTGATTGCAACGGCTACGGCGTTCACTGCCCAGTCCGTGGTGGAGGGGATTCGCTGTTTCGCCCCCGATTTCGATCGCTTGACCGAGATTTTTGTGAGTGGAGGGGGGAGCGCCAACGACACGCTGTTGAGGGAGCTGGCTAGCCGATCCCATCCTTTGAAGGTTAGCATCTCGTCCGATCTGGGAATTGATCCGGACGCCAAGGAGGCGCTCGCTTTCGCCGTCCTTGCACACAGGACTATAAGGGGCCTTTCGGGCAACCTGCCTCGTGCAACGGGGGCTTCAGGGCCTCGTGTTCTCGGGCTGATCACCGGCTGAAGCACCCGGGAATTCCGGGTTGATCTAAAAATGGCGTTTCGGTAGCTTTTAAGCTGTATCGAACACACGATGGCATTGATCCGTATCCCGCTGTGTGGCCGAATTTCGGCGCATTTTCAGCTAGTGCGGCAAGCGAAGGTTCTCAACGGATGGTGGGTGATCTCTACGAGGAGTTTAAGGATCGCAGGTCGGCTAACTCGAGGGCTATCGTTGGGGCCGATGACCCGAAAAATTTCAAGGTCAACGTCGAAAACTATATGGATGTTTCTGTGTAGGATGATCCCGTAACTCGCTGTCCTGCAATAGCCTTTGGGCTTTGGCTCGGAGGTTGTTCTCGTTTTTGGGGAGTCTCTTGGACGTTTTACTGATTATCACCGCTGCCTGTTATTTAGCCAGCACGGTATTCTACGCCCTTCGGTTTCAGAAGGAGGGCCCGGAGCGGTCGACAATGAGCCTGGGGTTTCTTCTTGCTGGCTTTCTGGTGCAAACTATCCTACTGGGGTGGATGACGTTTGAAGGCGGCACAGTTCCCCTGACCAAGGAGGCCCTTCCGACTCTTTGCGCGTGGCTCATCGTGATCGTGTACGTCTACGTCGAATTGTCCACGTCACAACAGGCGTTGGGTGCTTTGATTGTTCCGATTGTGACCCTGTTGCACGTGCTGGCGGTGGCTGGCTTGTATCAAACAGAGGCGATCGTCGCTGTCGAGCACTCGGGTGGCTGGTTCCGCCTGCACGTCCTCGCCTATATCCTGGCATACGTCGCCTTCGCTATTTCCTGCGTGAGCGCTGTGATGTATGTGATGTTGCTCGGGGAGATCCAGAAGAAGCATCTCGGTTACTTCTACGAGAGGCTTCCCTCCCTGGATTCGCTGAACCAAGTGAATAATCGAGCCGCGACCTTCGGGTTCGTGCTCCTGACGGCGGGTGTTTTCTCCTCGACCATCTGGGCCTACCAAGAACTCGACACCATCTGGGTCTGGGGTGAGCCGACGGTTTTCCCGCTTCTGTTGTCGTGGCTGATCTATGGCGGACATCTGATCGCGCGGATAGCTGGGGGGTGGCAAGGCAGAAGGGCGGCGGTCCTGTCGATCGCCGGGTTCACAATTGTTGTCCTTGCCTTTCCCGTCGTGGGCGTGTTCTTCTCGGGTGTCCACCCTTTCGGGAATTAATCGTGTCCGCCGGTACCTATCCCGTGTTTCTCAGGCTCAAGGGAAAGACATGTCTGGTCGTTGGAGCGGGGAAGGTAGGGGCGCGAAAGGCACGCGGTCTGTTGGCGTCAGGCGCCAGGGTTCGTGTTGTGAGCCTGAAAGTGTCGTGGGCGTTCGGAGAGGAAGATCTCTCGGCGTGTGAGGTTGTCGAGCGAGGTTTCGATGCGGCAGATCTGGATGGTATGTCGCTCGTCGTCGCTGCAACGGACAGCGAGTCGGTAAACGGAGAGGTTGTGTCTGCCGCGCGAGCGAGGGGTGTCTGGGTGAACGACGTGACGAGTGCGGACAGGTCCGATTTCATCCTCCCGGCGATCGTGAATCGAGGTGGGCTCACGATCGCCGTGTCTACGGGAGGCGGCAGCCCCGCCTATGCCCGATTTGTGAGAGAGACGCTTGAAGAGGAGTTCGGTGAAGAACACACAGCAATGGTAAATCTTCTGACAGAACTGCGGCCTCGAGTGATGGATTCGCTCGAACCGGACGTGCGACCAGCATTTTGGGAGAAGGTTGTGACGAACGAAACCCTTGACCTGATAAGGTCCGGTCAGGCAGACGAGCTTAGGGAGCGGATCGAGCGATGGCTATCGTCGTAGTCGGCGTTTCGCATCACACGGCTCCGGTCGACATCAGGGACAGCATCGCCGTGTCGGCGGCCGAGTATCCCGTCGCTCTCTCTGATCTGGCGGGGGACAACCACGGCGACGAGGAGGCGCTG
>DPVD01000439.1:0-7600 GCA_003526745.1 Candidatus Latescibacterota bacterium | reverse complement strand
GCTTCTACTCGATGCAGGGTGGCCAGTGCGATCCAAAGCCTGTGCAACAACCGAGACTACAGGTACTCATTGGGGGCAAAGGAGAACAACTGACCCTCAGGGCGGTAGCGCGCCTCGGCGATGCCTCGAACTTTGGGGGAACCCCCGAGCAGTTCGCTCATAGGTGCTCCGTGCTGCAGGGACACTGTCGTGATGTGGGACGTGACTACGACGAGATTCAGAAGACAATGTGCGGTGAGCTCGTCCTCCGAGAAGATGAACAGGAGATTGTCAGAGAAGGAAGCCGCTCAGTCCAAGGCGTGGAGTTTGAGGAGTGGCGCTCCCTGAACTTTGTTGGAACTCCTGAGCAGGTCGTAGAAAAGATGCAGACCTATATCGACCTTGGTTGCACGGCTTTCTACCCATGGTGCAGTGATTATCCAGAGACCGAGTCGGTTCGCCTTCTCGCCGAAAAGGTCATGCCCGAAATTCGACGCGCCAACCCCTAACGGGCTGTGGCTTGTCCCTCGAAAGACCTCACTTCCTTCGCCAAAACGTTTGCGGGTGTCCTGGGAGTGAGCGCTGTACACCTAGAAACCGGCAAACAGGTTGCCTATAACTCAGACCACCCGCTTCTGACGGCGAGCACGTTCAAGTCGATCCTTCTGGTCAGCCTGCTCGAAAGGGTCGACGCCCAAGAGCTCTCGCTCGATGACCGGATCGCCTTCACAACTACGAAACGTGTAGCCGGTTCAGGTGTCCTCAAGTTGATGAAATCCGATACAGAGTTCTCAATTGGTGACCTAGCGGTGCTGATGATCACAATCAGTGACAACACCGCTTCGCAGATGTTGTTTGATGTCGTTGGCCACAGCCGGATTCGGCACACTATCGACCGTCTCGGACTGACTCACACCCAGATCCCTCTCAGCCCCAAGGAGATGATCCTCGGGATCGTAGGTCTTGATGCGTCGATGGGAACGGTTGCCTTTGACCTGTCCATGAAACGGCTCCTGAACCGTGAGTACGACTTCGAATCTTGTGCGTACTCGTCGGAGGGCAACGTCTCCACACCTGCAGATATGTGTCGGCTGTTTCGACGGATACACAACAACGAAGTGCTTTCCTGCAAGTCGACGAGAATCTTCCTGGACATCCACAAAGGACAGCAACTGCGCTCGGTGATTCCACATCGCTTGCCGGCTGGAACCGTCTGTGCCCACAAGACGGGCCAATTCGAATTGGTTTCGTGCGACGTTGGAATCGTCTACTCAAATCATGGGCCCTACGCCATTGCGTTGATGGCGAACGACACCCGGGGAGACCGGATCGAGGTGGACACGTCGCTCGCCGCACTCTCGAGAACAGTTTTTGACCAGTTCAATGGCTCAGAAGCTTGACTTCGACGGGAGACTACGTCACACCGATCAGATGGCCGCTGTTCTCGCGCTCTAGCTCGCCGTCTCGGGCAATTACCTCGCCGCGGAGCAAGGTGAGAACCGGGCGCCCACGGACCTTTCGACCGTCGAATGGCGTCCAGCCACATTTTGATTTCTGCTGCTCATTGGTGATTGTCCACTCCGACTCTGGGTTGACTAGAACGAAATCGGCGTCTTTGCCGAGTTCTATCGAACCCTTTCTGTCCTGAATCCCAAGCACCTGGGCCGGACCCGCCGCCATCAAGCGCACTAATTGTTGGATGGTGATCGTCCCTCTGTTCACCTCGTCGAACATCATGGCGAACGAGGTCTGGACTTCGGGATAACCCGATGGGCAACTGAGCACGTCTACGAATCCTTGCTGCTTCTCTTCCCACTCGTGAGGTGCGTGGTCGGTCGCCACCGCATCGATCAGCCCCTCGCGCATTCCCTCCCAAAGAAGGGCGACAGCTTCTGGTGACCGGTATCGATTGAAGCCGAGTGGACCCAACTCGTCCATGAGGTCAAAGGTCATGAACGGGCAAAGGGATTCGACCGTCACGTTGAGTCCTGAAGTCTTGGCTGTCCGGACGATAGGTAGAACTTCAGCAGGTGCGTGAACCAAGTGGAGATGAGCGCCAGTTTTCTCAGCAAACAGAACACACTTTTGTGCCGCTTCCATGAATTCCATCGACGACAATGCTTGCAAGGCGGGTGCGACGTCCGCAAAGGGCTTGTTCGCCCAGGGAAACATGACCCTGCGGACGAAGGCCTGATTGCCCAAATGCACGGCTACTGGGAGTTCGAGCTCGGCTGCAGTCTTGAAGACATCCAGTAAGCGGGCATCGTCGTCCATGTAGAGCTCGGGAGCTAATGGTGATTCCTTGCCCGTCCACTCCGCACCGTCCGGACGTTCGAATTTGTTCATGTAGACCTTGAATCCGATCGCTCCGGCCGCAGCCATTCCCGACATCTCGTCAGGATGAACCCCGCCAGCCCAAAGCACGTAATCGACATGAGCCTTCTCGGCAACGTCGTCACGTTTTGCAACGAATCGCTCGCTTGTGGTGATCGGAGGCTTGTTGTTAGGCATGTCCCCGACGGTTGTCACTCCACCGACGGCAGCCGCTGTGCTACCTGTCGAGAAGTCCTCCTTGTCAGTGAGGCCGGGGTCTCGAAAGTGCACATGCATGTCCACAGCTCCCGGCAGGATGAGACAATCAGTACCATCGACGGACTCGTCTGCTGGAAAGTCGCTGTCATCGTCTCCGATTGCCGCAATTACCCCATCCCGTATTCCGATGGTTCCCGGAAGGACACGATCGGGAAGGACGAGTTGTCCGCCCCGCACGATGGTGTCGAATCGCCTGTTCATGTCTCTCTCCTTATTACTAATTGACCCCTGACAGGCGTCCATCTACTGCCGCCGTGAGTTCCTGTCGAGCTGTTGCCAGGCCGGCGACCGTCTCGTCGAGCCAACCGCGGTGAGTGACCTGCAGGTCGTGTCCTTCGGTCACCATCCTGCGCACCTCGGTCGGGTTGGCACTCCCTACCGTCGTAAGCGACTGCAGGAAGGTCGTGGGATCGAGGGAGTTGTCGACGTTCTCCTGGGAAATGTCAGCGACAATACCCACTTCGTCGGCTGCACTCACAACCATCTTGCTGGTCACGTCGTCCGGAGCTATGCCTTCGGAAACAGCGTTTCTGACAAGCCGGCCTACGATCTGGTGCGCTGCTCGAAACGAGAGTCCCGAACTTCTAACGAGTTCGTCAGCCAAGTTCGTAGCGGTGGTCCAATTCACTTCTGCACGGTCGCGCATCACGTCAGTGTTGAATTTCGTAGTCTCAAGGCTCTCGCGGGTCAGTTCCAAGACCGCGATGGTCGAATCGATCATCTCCTGAGTCGGGTCGGGGCCGAAGGCAAGTTCGAGATCCGAGGAGGTGGCAGAACGCAGAGCTCCAAGAACAGCTGGTAGCCATCCGACAGCAATGCCAGACAGGCCTCTGACGCGCTCGAGGGCCTCTGGATTCTTCTTCTGCGGCATGATGCTGCTGGTGTTCGCCATGCCGTCCTCGACCTCGACCATGCCGAATTCCCATGTTGACCATACGTAGAGGTCTCCAGCGAGCCGTCCGACATCGTTGACCAAGATCGACAACATCGCGGCGTTCTCTGCCGGATAGTCACGGGCGAAGACCCCAGCGTCCGTGGCGTGGACCACGAGGCCTCCGTGGCCCAAGAGCTTGGCGGTGCGATGGCGATCGACAGGCCAAGTCGTTCCCACGCACGCCGCGCCGCCCAAGGCGTTGAGATTCGTGCGCTTGAAAGCTCCTTGAAGGCGCTGTTGGTCACGCTCGAACGGGTAATAGTGCCGCATGATGTAGTGACCAAGGGTTGTTGGTTGAGCGTGCTGAAGATGGGTATAACCGGGCATCAAGGCATCGGCGTGTTCGAGCGCTAGGTCGAGAACCGTGTCCTGTAGACGCAGTGTCGCATCAACTACGTCAAGCAAGCGGTCCCTGACGAGCAGCCGGTTGGCGGCTTCTTGATGGTCATTCCGACTCCTGCCGGTGTGCATCCGGCCAGCCATGTCATGGCCAATTCTCTCGGCGAGAAAGTGTTCTACCTGGAGGAGCACAGACCCTCGCTCGGGATCCACAGGCAACTCTCCATCACCCAGCCCGGCGATCTCTCTCAGCCCTCGAAGAATCCCGCGGGTCTGATCGTCTGTAAGCACTCCCTGCTCGGACAGCATGACCGTGTGCGCCATGTCGACCTGCGTGTAGGCGTCCAGAAGCGCCATCTCTGTCCGCAGCTTCGGCTCGACCGCATACTTGACGTTCACGGCGTTGCGAGAATTACCAAGTCTTCCGGTGGTGAATGCGGAGCCTTCTGTCATCAGTTCTCCAATGAGAGGGACCTCTTGTCAGACTACCCATAGGTCCGATGTAGGTATCCAGAAACCGGGGATCCGTTTAATGGTGACGTCCGTCTGCATTACGATGCTCTGATGGCCGCTGAGAAGGGTTCGTATTCGGCAGGTCGCCTTGGCGACACGGTTAATGACCTGAACGTTGAATACTCGCTTTCCACCAGGCTGGCGAAAGAGGCGCTACAACTCCACTCCTATATTCAGGTGGACATGGCGCATACGGTCATGTTGGCAGAACAGGGTGTGCTCGATAGGACGCAGGCAGGTCCGATTCTGGGGGCGTTGAGGGACGTCGAGGGTCTGGGGCCTGGTGAGCTTCCCCTTGACCCACGTAAGGGTTCACTGCTCCTGCAAGTCGAGGCGTTCATGGAAGAACGAATTGGCGACGACATAGCCGGCCGGATGCACACCGGTCGCAGCCGTAATGACCAACATGAGGCTGCCAACCGGATCCACATGCGCGATGGCTTGCTGAATGTGGTGGAGGCCACGCTGCGACTGCAGGACGAAATGCTCGACCTGGCTGATGAACATCATGACTCCCTGATGCCTGGGTACACCCACCTCCAGCATGCTCAGCCGACAACGCTGGGCCACTACTTCATGCGGCATTTCTATCCGTTCGAGCGCAGTCAGCAGCGTCTGGAAGGCGCCTTCGACCGGACAAACTTGAGTTCGCTTGGCGGAGCTGCGTGCTCAGGCACGACCTGGCCGCTCGATCGCCGGCGCGCCGCCCACCTGCTGGGCCACGGCGACATTGTGATGAACTCAGCAGACGCCGGTGTCTTCACTCGTGACCATCCTCAGGAGAGCGCGGCGGTGCTGTCGATTCTTGTGAACGATGTCGGGCGACTGGCTGGCGATTTCTATGTTTGGTCGACATGGGAGTTCGGCCTTGTCGAGGTTGCCGATGAGATGGCAGACACGAGCAGCATCATGCCGCAGAAAAAGAACCCGGACGCGATAGAGCGGATACGAGGGTTGTCGGGTGTTGCCGTCGGATGGCTGTCGCAGGTACTCGGGGCGCAACGCTCGGCTTCTTCCTCGGATCTTGAACTGGTGTTTGCCCCTGATCCGGCGTTGGAGATGATCGATCCGACCCTGGCGGTCGTAGAGCTCATGAGAGAGTCATTGATAACGAGCGCCTATCGCACCGACATTATGTCCCAGCGCGCCGAGGTCAACTGGACGACTGCCACAAACCTGGCCGACAATCTCGTCCGCTATGCAGGAATCCCGTTCCGATCTGCTCACCACGTCGTCGGCCGGTTGGTCAGGAATGCCGTCGCTCAAGGAGTCGGTCCTTCCGAGGTGACCGCAACCATGGTCGATGCAGCGGCTGAAGAGGCGATCGGTAGATCCGTGGGTCTGTCCGAAGAACTGGTGAGGGAGTCTCTCGATGCCAGGGCGTTCATCGAAGCGCTGGTAACTGAGGGAAGCGCGAATCCCGCGAGTGTGAGGGACATGGTGGTCGACGGTCGGCGGCTTCAGGCCCAGCACAGGACCTGGTATCAAGAAACATCACAACGGCTCCAAGCTGCGCGGGTCGAACTCGATGCGGCTGTTGACAGTTACTTTGTGGAGGTCGAGTAGTCATGAAATTTGGTCTCCTTCTGCCGCACTTTGGGTCTCAGGGATCCTTCTCAAGACTGATGGAAGGGGTTGTCGAGGCTGAGGAACTCGGCTACGACTCAGTCTGGGTGCGAGACCACCTGGTGTACTGGCCCCATGATTATGAGGACGCCGATCGCACCTGGTTTGACCCGTACGTCGTGCTCTCGGCGGCGGCGGCACGTACAACTCGGCTAGCGCTCGGTGGTGCAACACTGATCCCGCACCGCCACCCGATCCATGACGCCCAGTTGCTCGCCTCTCTAGCTTCTCTGGCCGGGCCCGGGCGGGTCATCGCTGGTTGGGGTCGGGGTAATGACGACCGCGAATTCGCCGCGGGTGGGTACGGCGAGGATCGACGGAGAGGAGCCAGGCTCGAGGAGCATGTGGGAATCATTCGCGATCTCTGGCGAGGCAACCCTGTCGACTATTCCGGTGAGTTCTATCAGCCCTTCTCCGACGTACACGTGGCAGCCCCGGGTCTCGACCATGAGATTCCTCACTGGTATGGCGGTGGTTCGAAGCCGGCTATCAAAAGGACGGTTCGCTCTTTCGATGGCCTCCTAGCAAGTCGGATTCCTCGTGATTCTCTGCGGATGCGCGTCGATTACATGAAGGAACTGAGCGCAGCCCAGAACAAGCCAGTTCCCGAGGTGGCGCTCGTGCAGTACGTCAGCCCGGCAGATGATACGGGGGATGGGTTGTCATATGCCGACCTGGATCGCTTGATCCCGGCAGTCCGGTCCCGGCATCCAGAGTCTTCGTTCGAAGCATCGGACGACCTCGAGGGATTGGTCGCTGCGGGCCAACCACCCGACATTGTCCGCAACCTCGTGTTGTTTGCGCGGCTCGGCGTGTCGCACTTCGTCATTGATCTTCGGGCTCAGTTCAACGTTTGGGAACGGTCGATGCGGATGATCGCCACCGAGGTTTTGCCTCAGGTGCGAGACGACTTGGCGGAGTGAACCTGTAGTTGTCAGAAGGTTGCGCCCGTCTTCTTCAGGTCGGCTACTGGCGTGCAAACCTGAAGAAGACAGCTCCGCCGGCGGCGAAGAGCAAAGCATTTGCCAGGAATGCTGGCGAGAAACCAGAGCTGTCAGCAATGAAGCCCAGTACGAGAGGTCCGAGAATAAACCCCAGGTCACCCATCGTTCGGTTCACACCCATCGCTAGTCCGCGCGATGTTTCGGGTGCAATGTCGGCGACATAGGCGGCAGCCGCCGGCTGGCCAATCGCCTCCCCGGAAGAGACAACGAAGGCCGCGACCAGAAAGAGTGGGAGACCGTCGGCCACCGCGAACATCATTGGTCCGATGGACGCCACCATGGCTCCCACGAGGATGACCGGTCTCCTGCCGTAGGTGTCGGCACAGCGCGAAGCAGGGATAATCAACGAACCCTGGACAATCGTCATTGCGGTCAGAAGTAGTCCCAAGCTGCCACTTGACATCTCCAGGCGGCTTTCCGCCACGAACGGCAGGATGGTTTGTTTGGAACCCGATCGGGTGAAGAAAGTAGCGAAGGTGATCAGCCAGACCGCCATGAATTCGGGTCGTTTGGCCATGGCGCTCAACAACGAAAGGGACCCTTCCGACATGACCTGGGTGACCGAGGAAGTCCTGGCGGGTTCGACCAAGCGAATGGCAGCAAAAACACGCCC
>DPVD01000143.1:0-4852 GCA_003526745.1 Candidatus Latescibacterota bacterium | reverse complement strand
TGCGGCGATCAAATCCTGCAGGTTCAGTGAACCGACCAGCGGAACAATAGCCAGAAGCACCAGCGCGACCGGGATCTCATAAGAGACGACCTGTGCGGCTGAACGCATCGCACCAAGCAGCGCCCATTTGTTGTTCGATGACCAGCCTGCCATCAGGATGCCGATCACGCCAAGAGACGAGATCGCCAGCACGTAGAAAAGCCCGATGTTGAGGTTGCTCACCACCAAGCTTTCCGAGAAGGGGATGGCGATGTAGACGGCAAAGGCACCCGCAAAAACGAGCAGCGGCGCAAACTTGAACAGCTTGCTGTCCGCCGCTTCCGGGACGATGTCCTCCTTGAGGAGCAGCTTGATACCGTCGGCAAGCGTCTGAGACCATCCGTGCCATCCACCCACTCGCATCGGCCCAAGACGATCCTGCATGTGGCCCGACACCTTTCGCTCGAGCCAAACGAGAATCATGCCGAGAACGGCAACGACGGTCAGGAGTACAATCCCAGAAATAAGCCCCAAGATCAATGACAGTGTCCCGGGATCAAAACCAGCCAGAAATGGAACCGTCGCAACCAGGTCTCTTGCTATCTGCTGCATTAGCGGTCCACCTCTCCGAGAACTATATCGATACTACCGATAACCGCAATGATATCGGCCACGTAATGACCACGACAGAGATCGTTCATCGCCGCAATAGCCGTAAAGCACGGTGACTTGACCTTCACTCGATAGGGCACGTTCGACCCGTCGCTTATCACGTATATGCCCATCTCGCCTCGAGGCGTCTCGGACCGGAAGTAGCATTCCACATCCTTGGGCGGCCTAACATTCCTCGGCACGGCTGCATGTACGTCTCCGTCCGGAATCTGATCGAGTGCCTGGCGGATGATCTTGACACTTTCATTCATCTCGCGGATACGAACCATATAACGGTCCCAGCAGTCCCCGAGCTCGCCCATCTCCCCCGACCCGATCGGAACATCGAATTCGAACCGATCGTAGATCGAGTACGGGTCATCACGACGGAGGTCCCAGCGATAGCCCGACCCGCGCAGATTCGGTCCTGTTAGGTTGTAGCTGAATGCCGCCTCGAGCGGGAGGACGCCGACGTTGGCCGTACGCTCAATGAATATCTTGTTGTGGGAGAGTAGGTCGTTGTACTCGACCATCTTGCCCTCGAACTTGTCGAGGAACGCCGTGCACTTCTCGCCGAAACCCGGGGGCAGATCGTGCGACACGCCGCCGACCCAGATGTAGTTGTAGAGCATCCGAGCACCGCAGGTCATCTCGAACAGATCGAAAATGTCCTCACGCTCACGGAAGGCGAACAGGAATGGGGTGAAAGCGCCGATATCCATGCCGTAGGTGCCGAAGGACACGAGGTGGCTCGCGATCCGGTTCAGCTCGCACATGATGACGCGAACATACTCGACCCGCTCGGGAAGCTCGACTTCAAGCAGCTTCTCGACAGCTAAGCAGAAGGCTAAGTTGTTGTTCATGGCCGCCAAGTAATCCATACGGTCGGTAAAAGGCACGACCTGCGGATAACTCAGGCACTCGGCGTGCTTTTCGAAGCACCGATGGAGGTAGCCGATATGCGGCCGCACGTTGTCGACAATCTCCCCGTCGGTCTTCAGCTCGAGACGTAGAACCCCGTGCGTACTCGGATGCTGGGGGCCCATATTCAAGGTCATCAGCTCGCTCTCCAAGCTGTCGTCCTCAAGTTGCCCGAGATCAGGCACACCAGGATAGTCGACCGTCACCGTCGCTTCGGGAATTGCACCTTCTGGCCTGTCTGCAGTATTCGCCATCAGACCTCGACCTTCATCCCTCTGTAGTACTCCTGCACCTTGTAATCTTTCCTAAGCGGCCAGCCTTCCCAGTCGTCGGGACAGAGAATTCGTCTCAAATCGCTGTGACCTTCGAACACGATGCCGTACATGTCGTAGGCCTCACGCTCGTGCCAGTTAGCCACACGCCAGACGGCCTCGACCGTCGGCACCTTCGGTTCCTCCCGCCCCACTTCCACCTTGAGCGTGATCTTATGCTTCTTCGCGTAAGACCCGAGATTGTAGACGACCGTCATATGGTCTTCGTAGTCCACGCCTGACAGGCACATCAGAGACTCGAAATCCAGGTCCGAGTCTGTCAGCATATACTGGCAAACGTCTGCTATGGCTTCAGGTTTGACCCGAATCCAGGGATCCACGTTTTCAGTCAGATCGATGATCTGATCCCCAAACTTGGTTTCCAGGTTTTCGAAGATCTCCTGAGATGTCATAGCCTACCCGACCTTGGCGATCGTCTGACGACGAACCTTCTCCTGCAGGTTCATCACACCCTCCAGCAGAGCTTCTGGACGGGGCGGACACCCCGGAACATAAACGTCGACGGGAATCACTCGATCCACGCCCTTGAGCACGTGATACCCGTGCTGCCAGTAGGGCCCACCCGATGTTGCGCAGCAGCCCATCGCTATCACATACCGCGGCTCGGCCATCTGGTCATAAAGCTTCTTAACTCGGGTCGCCATCTTCAGGGTTACGGTCCCGGCAACGATCATCAAATCAGACTGCCTCGGCGACGCTCTAGGAATCATCCCGAACCGGTCCCAGTCATACCGAGAAGCGCCCGTCGCCATCATCTCGATCGCGCAGCAGGCAAGGCCGAAGGTCATCGGCCACAGGGCCGAGAGACGTGCCCAGTTGATGAAATAGTCTAGGGACGTAATGATAAGGTTGTCGTTGAAACGACCGTCTATGGAGCCCATAGGTTAAATACTCTCGATTATGCAGCAGTCTGGGAGAGAGGGCGCGCGATCACGTCGCGGAACTGCTCGACCTTTGGTTTGACCCACTCGAGTGTCCCCTTCTTCCAAGCGAAAGCAAGCCCGACCAAAAGGATCACGACGAAAACCATCATGGCAGCAAAGCCATACCACCCAAATTGCTGAGCCACAACGGCCCAAGGATAAAGGAGAACGACCTCCACGTCGAAAATGATGAAATCCAGCGCCACGACGTAGAATCGAACATTGAACTGGATCCAAGAACCGCCGACCGGTTCCTCGCCGCACTCATAGGTGCTGAGTTTTTCGGGGCTTGGATTGCTCGGCCGGAACAAGCTGCCTAGCGTCAAGTTGAAGACGATAAAAAACGCCCCGACACCCATAAATATGAGGACGTTGGCGTAATCCAAAAGCATAAGCGGAGACCTGAAATAAATTCTTTATTTACAGGGACTTGGAGGGCAAAAAATCGGGAGAATTTCTTGACAAGCGATTTTAAGATAGGTAATAAGATTTGGCCCGTCAAGCGAAAAGCCCCGACCGCAAATCCGCTAAACTACAACTGTTTACGAGGACTTTCGTTCATCAGAGATCGTGTTCCTCGAGGCATCCAAACTATAGATTCGCTAATCTGTACAAAATGATTTGATTTAATCTTGACGTTTTTGTCAGGTTTCGGTATGTTCAGCCCGACCGGCGGAGCGAATCCTCCGCGTTTACAAGGAGTTGTGGATGAGCGCAGAGACGGAAGAGCTGGAACAGCTAGCAAATCAGGACTACAAATACGGGTTTGTTACCGACATTGAACAAGAGTCGGCTCCCCCCGGGCTGAACGAAGACATCATAGGCTTCATTTCCGCAAAGAAAGAGGAGCCCGAGTGGCTTCTTGACTGGCGGCTAAAGGCCTACAACAACTGGCAGAAGATGGTCGATCCGACCCATGCCAAGCCCAGCGAGCAGTGGGTCATGGCCGACTATCCGCAGATTGACTACCAAGACATCATTTACTATTCGGCCCCCAAGCTGAAGGAAGGCCCGAAGAGCCTAGATGAAGTCGATCCTGAACTCCTAGAGACCTACGAGAAGCTCGGGATTCCGCTGGAAGAGCAGAAGATGCTAGCTGGTGTAGCGGTGGACGCCGTCTTCGACAGCGTTTCGGTCACCACAACTTATAAAGAGAAGCTCTCTGAGCTCGGAATCGTGTTTTGCTCATTCTCCGAGGCCGTCAAGGATCACCCCGATCTTGTTCGCAAGTATCTGGGCTCAGTCGTCCCCTACAACGACAACTACTTCGCAGCACTTAACTCTGCCGTCTTCAGCGACGGCTCCTTCGTCTACATTCCCAAGGGTGTCCGCTGCCCTATGGAGCTGTCCACTTACTTCCGAATCAACGCGCAGAACACGGGACAGTTCGAGCGAACTCTAATCGTCGCTGATGAAGGCGCGTATGTCAGCTACCTGGAAGGCTGTACTGCACCCATGCGTGATGAAAACCAACTTCACGCAGCGGTCGTCGAGCTGATCTGTCACGACGACGCTCAGATCAAGTATTCGACGGTCCAGAACTGGTATCCCGGCGATAAGGAGGGCAAAGGTGGTATTTACAACTTCGTAACCAAGCGTGGTGCCTGCCGTGGCAAGAACTCCAAGATCTCGTGGACGCAGGTCGAAACAGGATCCGCCGTCACCTGGAAGTATCCCAGCTGCATCCTCCAAGGGGAAAACTCGGTCGGCGAGTTCTACTCGGTGGCCGTGACGAACAACCGTCAGCAGGCCGACACCGGAACCAAGATGATCCACCTAGGCAAAAACACTCGCAGCACCATCATATCGAAGGGTATATCGGCAGGACGCGGACAGAACACGTACCGCGGCGCAGTTCAGGTCCAGAAGGGCGCGACAAACAGCCGCAACTTCACACAGTGTGACAGTATGCTGATCGGTGATCAATGTGGCGCCCACACCTTCCCCTACATCGACGTCCGCAATACATCCTCACAGGTTGAGCACGAGGCATCCACATCCAAAATCGGTGAAGACCAGATCTTCTACTGCAACCAACGTGGCATT
>DPVD01000060.1:8223-14389 GCA_003526745.1 Candidatus Latescibacterota bacterium | reverse complement strand
GACTGGAGTTCAGACGTGTGCTCTTCCGATCTCGGACATCCTGGGTGAGACGATGATCGAGTTCGAGAAGCTGACAGGCCGCCACTACGGCCTGATCGATTGCTACAACACCGAGGACGCGGACTACGTGATCGTCGGTATGGGCAGCATGATGGAAACGGCGATGGTAGCCGTCGACCACATGCGAAAGAACGAGGGCCTCAAGGTCGGTGCCCTGCACATCACCTCCTTCAGACCCTTCCCGGGCGTAGAACTGGTCGCAGCGCTCAAGCACGCCAAGGCGATCGCCGTACTCGAGAGGATGGACAATCCGCTTGGGCAGTCCAACCCGCTGACGATGGAGGTCAAGTCGGCCTTCGCAGACGCGGCGGCAGGAACCGAGAGCTACCCGGAAATCGAGTCGATCCCGACGATATTCTCGGGTATCGCGGGACTCGGAAGCCGAGACGTCCGCGCGGGTGACTTCGTCGCCACTGTCAGGAACATGCAGGACGGCGATCAGGGTAAGCGTCTTTTTGCCATCGGTATCGACCATCCGCTTGCAATCGAGCGAGAGGACGACCCCGAGGAACGGACTCCGGGAGAATTCGCCATGCGCGGACACTCGATCGGTGGATACGGATCCGTCACGACAAACAAAGTCATCGCCACGCTTCTCGCGAACCTGGGCTTACAGGTCCAGGCCTACCCCAAGTACGGTTCCGAGAAGAAGGGCCTGCCGACCACCTACTACCTCACCGCGGCAAACGAGTCGATCCGTACACATTCGGAGCTTGAACGCGTCGACTTCGTACCTCTGAACGACGTGAATGCATTTAACACGGGGAACCCGCTCGCCGGTGTCTCTGACGGCGGTATGATCTTCATCCAGAGCAATCAACCCGACTCTGCGGGTGTCTGGGACCACGTCCCCGGCTGGGCAAAAAAGACAATCCGTGAGCGGAACATCAAGCCGCTCGCACTCAACGCCGTCAGGATCGCGCGTGAAGAGGCCCCCACACCGGACCTCGAGCAACGGTTCCAAGGCATAGTCTTGCTCGGAATCTTCCTCAGACACACACCCTTCCAGCGTGACCTCGACCTGTCGGACGACGAGTTGTTCGTCAAGGTAGAAGAAGCGGTCCGCAAGTACTGGGGAAGCAAGGGTGAAGATGTGGTCGAATCGAACCTGAAGACGATCCGTCGCGGCTACGACGAAGTCTTCGAAGTCCCGCGCGATCTCATCGAGAGCACGATCGATCAAGAATCGGACGGTCTCCCGGCTGGGGCCGTATCAGTAGGCTGCTAGCCAGAACCCACCTCAAACAGGAACGGAGATCGACCGCTATGGTTTCGACTACAATGAACAACGACCTGCTTGACATCGAAGACTTCAATGAGCGCATCGTCGGTGCTTACAACAACGGAACGGCCGAGAAAGGCCTGCCCGCTGATGTCGGTGTCGCGCGCAGTCTTTGCGCACCCGGTAGCGGAATCCTCCGTGATTTCAGCTACATCGCACCGGAGATCCCGGAATTCATCACCGAGAACTGCGTCGGCTGCATGGACTGCGTCACGGAGTGTCCAGACACGGCGATTCTCGGTAAGATCTCGACAAAAGAGGAACTCGAGGCGGAACTCGCGAAGGAGACCGACCCCGAGAAGCAGGAGCGGCTGCGCGAGCAATTCGCCGAAACATCGAAGTACTTCAAAAACTTCGAGAAAAAAGGACAGGATGGTGCCTACTTCGGGATTTTCATCGATCCGACAAAGTGCAAGGGTTGTGCCGAATGCGTGGAGGTTTGCGGCGACAAAGACGCGCTCAAGATGATCGGGAAGACCGAGGAGAACCTTCAGGAGTACCGCGAATGGTGGGACTTCTACCTGAATCTTCCCGAATCTCCGCCGGACTACCTGATCGAGAAGTCTGTTCAGGACATGATGCTGACCTACCGGTCAAACCTGTATGTCGGCGGAGCAGGATCCTGCATGGGCTGCGGCGAAGCCACTGCCATCCGGATGATGCTTGCCGCTACAGGCTTCAAGTACGGTGAAGACAAAGTCGGCATGGTCGCCTCGACCGGCTGCAACACCGTATACACGTCGACTTACCCTTACAACCCCTACACAATCCCCTGGACCAACTCGCTCTTCGAAAACGGCCCGACGGATGCGATGGGAGTCCGGGCACGCTGGGACCAGATGGGCTGGCAGGACAAGAAGCTCTGGGTCCTCGGCGGCGACGGCGCAATGCTAGACATCGGCTTCCAAGCGCTCTCACGCATGCTAATGTCCGGCATGAACATCAACGTGCTCGTTCTGGACACGCAGGTCTACTCGAACACGGGTGGACAGGCGTCGACCTCGACCTACATGGGTCAGGCCACAAAGATGTCCTACCACGGATCGGCGATCGAAGGCAAGTCGGAGCGTCGTAAAGAGTTGGGTCAGATCTGCATGATGCACCCCGACGTCTTCGTCGCTCAGACTATCTGTTCGCTCCCGAACCACTTCTACAAGGCGGTAATGGCTGCGAACGAGTATGATGGGCCGTCGGTGATCACCGTCTTCACTACCTGTCAGCCAGAGCACGGTGTCGCCGACCATATGGCAGGCGCCCAAGCAAAGCTGGCGATGGAGTCACGAGCCTTCCCGATCTTCATCTACGACCCGCGAGAGGGCGAGAGGATAAAGGATCGACTGAGCCTGCGCGGCAACCCTGCCGTCAACGACGACTGGTATACGATCCGCAAGACAGGCGAAACGGTCGACTTCATCAACTTCGCCAGGTCCGAAGGACGCTTCGCGAAGCACTTCGACGCGGAAGGGAATCCGTCAGACACGCTTCTGACCGCCCAGCAGGACCGTCTGGAGAACTGGCGAATGCTTCAGGAGATGGCTGGAATCATCTAACCTTCTTATAGGAAACGAATTACGGGCCCTCGAGTTCAGACTCGGGGGCCCGTTTCTATGCGAGGGACGACCTCTTAGGATTGGCCAATTCTTCAGTTTTACTTATACTTTCCCTCAGATTAATCAGGCGACATTTGACTTTTACAGGTCCAGCCAGTAAATTTTCCGGCGGTAAAACCGCCCAACAGAGTGCGGTTCGAAGTGTTTAACCAAGAAAACGGAATCCATCCCGCACAGGTTCAGGAATGTCCGACAGCAACATCCGCAATCAGCCGCTTGATGTCGATCCCGAGGAGACCCACGAGTGGCTCGAATCTCTCGATTACACCCTCCTGAAGCACGGTCCCGACCGAGTCCGCTACCTGCTCGAAAGACTTGAGGACCACGCGCTACGGACAAAGGTCGAGATTCCGTTCAACGCGAACACGCCCTACGTCAACACAATTCCAGTCGAAGAGCAGCCACCCTACCCGGGTGATCGCGAGATCGAGCGCCGTATCAAGAGCATCGTTCGATGGAACGCGATGGCCATGGTGGTTCGCGCGAACCATCAAGACCCGAGTCTTGGCGGACACATTTCGACTTTCGGATCCTCCGCAACACTTTTTGAAGTCGCTCAGAACCATTTCCTCCGCGGAAAGAACGGAAATGGCCCCGGGGATCAGGTCTTCTTCCAGGGTCACGCGGCCCCCGGCATGTACTCTCGCGCCTTTGTCGAAGGTCGACTGGATGCCGAGCACCTGACCAACTATAGGCAGGAGTTGCAGCGTCCAGGTGGTCTGTCCTCATATCCCCATCCGTGGCTGCAGCCGAACTTCTGGGAATACCCATCGGTATCGATGGGCCTCGCCCCAATCAGTGGCATCTACCAGGCGAGGTTCAACCGGTATCTCGAAGATCGGGACCTTGCCTCGACAAACGACTCGCACGTATGGGTCTTCATGGGAGATGGCGAGACGGATGAGCCTGAGTCCCTGGGTGCGATCACTCTTGCCGCACGCGAGAAGCTGGACAACCTGATCTTCGTAATCAACTGTAACCTGCAGCGACTCGACGGTCCTGTCCGCGGGAACGGCAAGATCATCCAGGAACTCGAACGAGCCTTCCGGGGTGCCGGCTGGAACGTCATCAAGGTTATCTGGGGAGCGGACTGGGATCCCATCCTCGCTAAGGACAAGGACGGAGTGCTGGTAGAGCGAATGAGCGAGACCGTCGACGGACAGTATCAGAAGTACTCCGTAGAATCCGGAGAGTATATTCGGGAGAACTTCTTCGGCGCCGACCCCCGCTTGGTCGATATGGTCAAGACCCTGTCGGATGACGAACTGCGCAGGCTCCGCCGCGGCGGTCACGATCCAGAGAAGGTCTACGCCGCGTACAAGGCAGCCGTCGAGCACGAGGGACAACCGACGGTCATTCTCGCAAAAACCATCAAGGGCTATGGTCTGGGCGAAACAGGTGAGGGTCGC
Organism: Candidatus Latescibacterota bacterium; assembly: GCA_003526745.1. GTDB lineage: Bacteria > Latescibacterota > UBA2968 > UBA2968 > UBA2968 > UBA2968. The sequence continues at coordinate 10,028 of DPVD01000060.1, read as the reverse complement.
AACACAACTCACCAACAGCACGAGCTGAACGAGGCTGAGCTTCGAGACTTCAGGACCCGGTTCGATATTCCGATCACCGACGAGCAGCTGCAAGCAGACGTTCCCTTCTACAGACCGCCAAGCGACAGTCCTGAGAACATATATTTGCGAGAGCATCGGGAGTCGCTCGGTGGCTACGTGCCGCATCGTCAGATCCTTGCTGAGCCGCTGAACGCGCCACCACTTTCCGAGTTCGACGAGTTTCTTAAGGGTTCGGGAGGCCGTGAACTGTCGACGACGATGGCTTTCGCGAGGATGTTCGGGCGGCTCGTACGGAACAAGGACGTCGGCAACTTGCTGGTCCCGATCATCCCCGACGAGGCTCGCACATTTGGAATGGACCCGTTCTTCAGGCAGATCGGGATCTACTCTCACGTCGGCCAGATCTACGAGCCCGTCGACGCCGGAAACATCGCGTACTACCGCGAAGCGAAGGACGGTCAGTTGCTGGAAGAAGGTATCAACGAAGCAGGCGCGATGTCCTCTTTCCTCGCTGCAGGTACGGCATACGCCGCCCACGGGGTCAACACGATCCCATTCTTCATCTACTACTCGATGTTCGGGTTCCAGCGCATCGGAGACCTGATCTGGGCCGCGGCCGACACACGCTGTAAGGGTTTCCTCCTAGGCGGTACCGCAGGCCGAACCACCCTCAACGGCGAAGGACTACAGCATCAGGACGGTCACAGCCACGTCCTCGCGAGCACCGTCCCGACAATCCACGCCTACGATCCGGCCTATGCCTACGAGATCGCGGTCATTATCCAAGACGGCATCCGGAGGATGTATCAGGAGCAGGAAGACTGCTTCTACTACATGACACTTGGCAACGAAAACTATGAGATGTCGGAGATGCCCGAAGGCAGCCAAGAAGGCATCATCCGCGGCATCTACAAGTTAACGGATGGCGATCGGAAGAAGGGTGCACACAGAGTCCAACTCTTCGGAAGCGCGGCGATCCTCAAACAAGTTCTGCGAGCACAGGAGATCCTGGCCGATCGCTACAACGTCTCCGGCGACGTATGGAGCGTCACGAGCTACAAAGAGCTTCGACAGGACGCCCTCGACTGCGAGCGCTGGAACATGCTGCATCCGACGAAGCGCCAGAGGAAACCTTACATCACTAAGGTCCTTGAGAAAACCGAGGGCCCGGTGATCGCAGCTTCGGACTACATGAAGGTGCTGCCAGACATGATTCGTCCGTGGGTCCCGGACGATCTGTTCGCAATGGGGACCGATGGTTTCGGACGTTCCGATTCACGACAGGCCCTCAGAAGACACTTCGAAGTCGACGCAGAATCGATCGCTGTCGGCACGCTTTACGCTCTGTCAAAACAGGGGAAGGTCAAGCGAGAGACAGTACAGAAGGCGATCGATGAGCTAGGGATCGATGCAGAGAAGGCCAACCCCATGTCGGCGGGTCACGTCATTCAGAGAGAATTCAAACCCGCAGAGTAGCGATGGGTCTGGGAGGTAACAGTGGCAAAAGAATTCAAGCTGCCTGATCTCGGGGAGGGCGTGGAGTCGGGTGATGTCGTCTCGGTGCTCGTCTCTGTCGGAGATCAGGTCGAGGTCGATCAAGGCATCATCGAACTCGAAACGGACAAGGCGCTGATCGAAGTGCCATCCGAGTTCGCCGGTACCGTCGTCTCGATCAACGTCGGCGCCGGGGATTCGATCCCACCAGGGGCTGTCCTCGTGATGATCGAGGAAAATGGCGAAACTGTACCTGCTCCATCAGAGGAGGAAGCGGCTGCCGCCTCAGG
>DPVD01000060.1:6439-7897 GCA_003526745.1 Candidatus Latescibacterota bacterium | reverse complement strand
TGAGGCGCAAGTGGAAGAAGCGGCTGCCGAAGCCGTCGAAGTGGAGGAGGAACCAGAAACCAAACAGAAGGAGCCCAGCTCTGCTGCCCAGGAACCACCTTCTCCTGCGCCGTCGGCCTCTCCCCCACCTGCAATAAAGCCCGGATCCGTCCCCGCCGCGCCAGCAACTCGTCGTTTTGCGCGAGAACTGGGGGTCGATCTCCAGACGGTGAAGGGAACGGGACCCGGCGGCCGCATAGTACGTGAGGATGTGCAGGAACACGTGAAGGGTGCACTTACAGGTGGCGTCACGACTGCATCGGTGGCGGCTACGCCGCCTCTTCCGGACTTCAGCAAATGGGGCCCGATCGAGCGGCATTCCATGCCCAAGATCAGGCAGGTCATCGCGCAGAACCTGTCGGCTGCTTGGAATCAGATCCCGCACGTCACACAGTTCGGATCGGCCGACGCCACCGCACTCGAGGCTTTCAGACAGAGAAACAAGGCGGCCGCCGAGGCCTGTGGAGCAAAGCTTACACCCACTGTACTGGTCCTTAAGGCCATCATTTCCGCACTCAAGACGTTCCCTCAATTCAACGCCAGCATCGATCCGTCGGCGAACGAAATCATACTCAAGCGCTACATCAACCTCGGGATAGCCGTGGATACCGAGCGTGGCCTGCTCGTCCCCGTGATCAAGAATGTCGATCACAAGAACATCTACGAACTGGCAGCCGAGCTCCGTGAACTGGGAGACCGCACACGAAAAAATCGTGTCGCCCCCGATGAGCTCCAAGGCGGCACGTTCTCCATAACGAACCTCGGCAGTCTGGGCGGCGCATCCTTCACACCGATCGTGAATCATCCTGAAGTCGCGATCCTCGGGATCGGTCAGGGTCGCGAAGAGGCGGTCATCGTCGACGGGCGTATCGAGCCCCGGCTGATGATGCCTCTCTGTCTGTCATACGATCACCGGGTCATCGACGGTGCGGACGGTGTCCGATTCATCAACAAGCTCATCGAGTCCATCCAGAACCCTGAACACATGCTTCTAGGCGGATAGGCGTCAGAGGGGCAGAGGACACCACCTGCCCCTCTGACCCTCCACTGCTTTCGAGACTATGCCTACAAATCGACCACAACTTCTCGTCATCGGTGGCGGTCCGGGAGGATACGCCGCCGCTTTCCGCGCGGCAGATCTCGGCACGGAGGTCACAATCGTCGACGACGATGACCGTCTAGGTGGTACGTGTCTGATCCGCGGCTGTATCCCGTCCAAAGCTCTTCTGCATCTGGCAGCCATTATCTCTGAAACACGGGAAGCCGAATCACACGGGCTCAAGTTTGCCGCCCCCGAGATCGACCTGGACAGCATCCGGGCATTCAAAGACGGCGTTGTCGACAAGCTGACCGGCGGCCTCGCAGGCTTAGCCCGGCAACGCCACGTCACGCATATCAAGGGGCGCGCTTCCTTCGGAA
>DPVD01000060.1:0-6137 GCA_003526745.1 Candidatus Latescibacterota bacterium | reverse complement strand
CTTCGGAAGCTCTCGCCGTGCAATCATCACGGGCAGCAGCGAGTTCGACAGCGTCGAGTTTGACCACGCAATCATCGCCACGGGCTCTCGACCGGCATCGATTCCGCTGTTCGATGTCGGTTCGGACCGTGTCCTGAACTCGACGACGGCTCTCGCGCTTAAAGACGTCCCAAAGTCGATGCTTGTCGTGGGTGGAGGATATATCGGTCTGGAGCTCGGACTCGTGTATGCGGAACTAGGGAGTAAGGTCACTGTCGTCGAAATGACAGAAGGGCTTCTTCCGGGTGCGGACCGCGATCTCGTGACGCCCCTTCAAAAGCGTCTGTCCAGGATCTTCCAAGACATCCACCTGAACACGGCTGTCAGGAAGGTCGAGGCCGGAATCGACGAAGTGACGGTCGCGCTGGATGGGGACTCTGGACTCTTCGAGCAGTCCTACCAGAAGATTCTTGTCTCGATCGGTCGTCGTCCAAACAGTGAAACACTTGGGCTAGAAAACACTGGGGTGGTCGTCGATGAGCGAGGCTTCATCGAAGCCGACCACCAGCAGCGGACGGCTGACGAGAGGATCTTTGCGATCGGTGACGTGATCGGAGGAGGGCTTGCCCATACGGCGACTCATCAGGGCAAGATCGCGGCCGAAGTCTTGTCCGGCGCGGATACCGCCTTCGACAAGGTTGTCCCGGCGGTCGTCTTTACAAACCCGGAAGTCGCGTGGGTGGGTCTGACGGAAACACAGGCAAAGGCGGAAGGAAAGCGTGTCGAGATCGCCAAGTTTCCGTGGGCGGCATCGGGAAGGGCCATGACACTCGGCAGATCCGATGGGCTGACCAAGCTGATCGTGGAACCAGTTTCGAACCGAATCCTTGGTGTAGGCATCGTAGGACCGGGAGCGGGCGAACTGATCGCGGAAGGTACGCTGGCCATCGAAATGGCCGCTGTTGTCGAGGATCTATCCGCCACAATCCATCCCCACCCAACACTGTCAGAATCGGTCGGAATATCTGCAGAGATATTCGAAGGTACCGCCACAGACCTCTTCACACCGAAGCGATAGGCTACCCGAACTAGCTGACTTGGGGTGCATCGACGTCACGCAGATGCGCCCTACACGCGCGCTGATCTTTCCGGACGACTCCCGCGCTTCATCCACCAAACTCTGGACTTGGACTAAGCTACTACTCGCGAGCAGCTAGAAACCAACGAGATCGTCGGGCTGTTACGCGAAGGCTCGGAGAGTAGGGGAGGTTCTGCGTGCTATTTAGCAGGATATACTCGGCGAGTGTCTCGCCCCTTGGATGCCTCTCGGTAAGCGCACAGCACAGACCTGATCAGAACGGCGTGGCGATTTCTTTCACGTAGGCCAGTCCTGCAGCAATCTCACTTGCACTTACATCATCGCTGTGTATTACCCGGCCTACGCCTTCAAGGAGCACGAACCGGATCACGCCTTCTCTCGCCTTCTTGTCCGACGCCATCAGTTCGATCACTGCGCTTTGCCTGACATCAGGAGACCAAACGCCAAGTCCGGTCCGTTTCAGCAGAGCGTTCTGAAGCGTCAACGTGTCTTCCTCGCAGATGCCCTTCTCTACTGCGATTCTCGCTTCGGCCATCATACCAAGAGCGATCGCCTCACCGTGCCGAAGCCGGAAGCTGGAGGCTGACTCTATCGCGTGGCCGACGGTGTGGCCGTAGTTAAGAATCTCGCGCAACCCTTTCTCCGTCTCGTCCGCTTCTACCACACCTGCCTTGATCTCACAGTTCCTGGCGATCAACCAGTCGAGCTCATCCGCCTCGATCTCTAGCTCGGCCACCTGCTCCATCTTTTCATCCAGGAAATCTACCAGCGCCTGATCCCGGATCAGGCCGTGTTTGATAACCTCCGCAAGCCCGGACCTTACATCACGCTTGTCGAGCGAGAGCAATGTCCCCGTGTCGATCAAGACGAACCGGGGTTGGTAAAACGCTCCAACCATGTTTTTACCACTCTCATGATCGACAGCAGTCTTACCCCCTACGCTGGCATCGACCTGGGCCTCAAGCGTCGTGGGAATCTGCACAAAGTTGATACCCCGCATGTAGGTCGCCGCGACAAAGCCGGCCATGTCGCCAATTACACCCCCACCCAACGTCACCACGCAGGATGTTCGGTCCAATCCAGCCTTCATCAACTTCCCGTGGATCGCCCCTACCGTATCCAGCGTTTTGTACTTTTCGCCGTCCGGGACTGTCACTACGTGAACCTCTATGCCAGAGTCTTCCAGACTGTTCTGAACCAGACTCAGATACAGAGCCGACACAGTCGGGTTGGTCACGATAGCTGCCTTCGCACCGAGGTTCAGTCGTGCGTATTCGGCCCCAATGCGATCGAGGATACCGTGACCGACAAGGATATCGTAGCTGCGTAATCCGAGATTGACGTGGATTGTAGGCATCAGAGTTTCGGTTGGAAGGCTGAACGCCGAAGACACAAATGCACGAAGGGATCGACGCATCCAGTCAGAAAGGAACGGCCTTCTTTTTGTTGGTCTTCTTGGTGGTCTCCCGACACGCCATAGCCCAGAGACGACAGAGGTTACTCCTTAGTGGTGCGCTTGGGGTTTACTTCAAGGCTTTTAAGAGGTTAAGAGCTTCAACTGCCATATCTTCGGGGCTCTTAACCTCATCGGAAGTCACAAAGGTGCTGGCTCGGGCGTAGTATCCTTCTCGCTCCTTAAGCATCGACTTGATCTTGGCAACGCACGCTTCGTCGGTAAGCCCGGCGAGAAGCGGTCTCTCGTCCCGCTTACGTGCCAAGCGCTGAAAAATCGTCTCGACGGATGCACGGATGCAGAGGCTTAACCCCTTCACTTTGATCACATCCCAGTTCCGCCCGTATGCGATCGCGCCTCCTCCAAGCGAAATCACAGCCGAAGGACCGTCTGCTACCTCGATCACGCACTGGTGTTCTAGATCCCGGAAGGCGTCCTCCCCATCCTGCTCGAAAATCTCCGGGATCGACTTCCTCGCCTTCTCGACAATCATCTCGTCCGTGTCGACATACCTACGTCTCGTCAGGGCTGCCAAGATTGGACTGATCTTGCTCTTCCCGGTCGCCATGAACCCAGTCACGAATATCTGACGTCCATCCAGGATCGCTACCGGGTCGCCACCGATCGCGCGAAGTGCACGCTTGTTCCTGTAGCAGGATTCACAGTTCCACATCGCCGGCTTCAGGATCGCATTGTAATCCATATCCAGCACATCGCGATGTAGATGCTCGGTCTCCATCCCGCATGTGTCACAGTGCAGAACCCGCTTCCCACCCATCATTCTCGCCCCTGCGCCCCTATCTTTTGACCTTTGACGCTTGGCATTTGACCCTTCTTGGCTCACATCTTTTCCGGCGCCTTCATCCCGAGCAGCCCCAACCCGTTCTTCAGCACCACCTTGATCGCATACACCAGCGTAACACGTGTCCGCGTGATCGCCTCATCTTCCGAAACCACTCGGTGGGCATTGTAGAAGCGGTTGGCCACCGTACAAAGCTCAATCAGATACGTCGAAATCGTCGATGGCTCATCGTTCTCGGCCGCCTGTTCTATCCGCGCGGGGAAGTCCTCGATACACTTAACAACAGCCAGCGCTTCCGGCTCCGAAAGGAGCGTCAGGTCCACATCCGCCGGTGGGATTTTCTGCCCGTATTTCCTGAGGACACTGCAGTATCGTGCGTGAGTGTACTGGATATACGGCCCTGTCTCACCGCTGAAGTTTAGAATTTCTTCCCAGTCGAAAACGACATCACGTATTCTTCTCGAATCTAGGTCTGCGTAGATGATCGCGCCGATCCCCACATCTTCGGCGACCTGTTCCTTGTTCACAAGATCCGGGTTCTTCTCCTCAATGATCTCACGAGTCATCTCGACGGCCCGATCCAGGACCTCCTCGAGGAAGATCACGTTTCCTTTCCGGGTAGACATCTTCATGCCCTTGAAGTTGATCAGGCCGAAGGACACGTGTGAACACGTGTCTGCCCAGTCGTTGCCCATTAGTTTGAGCGTCCGGAACAGCTGCTGGAAGTGCAGGGTCTGTTCCGCACCGACGACGTATATCATCTTGTCGAAGTCGTATCGAGCTTTCCTGTCCGTCGCCGCACACAGATCACGAGGCAAGTAGACGATCGTACCGTGACTCGTCTGGAGTACTGCGGGCGTCAGATCATCCTCATACTTCACGACGAGGGCGCCCTCGCTCTCGGTGGCGAGTCCATCGGTCTTCAATCTCTCGAGCAGTTCGCTGGAGGATTGATGATACAGACTTTCGCCGCTAAATTCAGTGAAATTGATCCCCATCCGACGATACACGCGCTTGAAGTCCTCGATCGTCTCTTCCCGGAACCACTCCCACAGTGTGAGTGCGGCCTCGTCCCCTGATTCCAGTTTCCGTGTCCACTCTTGAGCGGATTCCTTGAGGGACGGATCGTTCTCCACTTCAGCATTGAACTTCACATACAGATTGAACAGTTCATAGGGCAGGTTCTTGCGAACCTTTTCCTTCTCACCCCACGCCTTGTAGGACGCGATATTCATCCCGTGCGGGGCACCCCAGTCTCCCAGGTAATTGATCGCCACGGCCTTCCATCCAAGAGCCTCGTAGATCCGAACCAGGGCATTTCCGATCGCAGTTGTGCGGAGATGTCCGATGGTGAACGGTTTAGCAATGTTCGGCGACGAGAAGTCGATGACCACAGTTTTTTTCGCTCCCACATTGGACCGCCCGTAGTCATCCCCTTGAGTTAGAACCTTCTCCATCGTCCCCGATACGAGGTCGGTCTTGGACACGAAGAAGTTCAGATATGGCCCAGTAGGACGTATCTCGGTTATCGTCTCTCCTGTCTCGACCTGCCCGCTCAACTCCTCTGCGATTAGGTTAGGCGCCTTGTGCATCGTCTTTGCCAACGTGAAGCACGGCAGGGCGTAGTCCCCCATTTCCGGGTTCGGTGGGGTCTCCAACAGATCTCTTACAACCGAAGCTTCCAGTCCCGTTGCTTGGGAGACCTGCTCGCTTATCGCTTCGACAAACAGATTCGACACAACAAATTCCTCAGCTTTTCTGAGCAAAATAGATCGATACGATGCCAAAAGTCAGTCGCGTCTGGGTAACCAAACCGAAACCGGCTTCGCGCAGGTGTCCGCAGAATGCCTCTCCATCAGGGAACAGCATCACCGACTCATACAGATACGTATACGCCTTCGGATCTCGTGAGACCAGCTTCCCAATCGAAGGCAGAATATATTTGAAATAGAGGAAGTAGATCCCACGAAGAATAGGGGCCGTTGGTTTTGAGAACTCCAAGACCGCAAACCGGCCCTCGGGCTTCAGAACACGATAGATCTCGGCAAGACCTCGTCGAAGCTCGGCGACGTTTCGGATTCCGAAACCGATCGTCACCCCGTTGAAGGCGGCATCCGGGAACGGGAGACCTTCCGCGTCCCCGGCGAGGAATCTCAACCCCGACTGCTTCGATCGTTCCTTTGCACATCCGTATCGCAGCATCCCGACAGAGACATCGGCACCGGTCACGTCGATGTCGCCTCGACTCGTAACCTCAAACCCGAGATCTCCCGTACCCGTCGCCAGATCGAGGACTCGCCATCCCGGCTGGGGATCAAGCTGATCGACCGTCCGCTTTCTCCAGACAACATCAATACCAGCACTCAACAGATGGTTCAGCAGATCGTAAGTGCCCGCGATCCCATCGAACATCCCGCGAACAAACTTGCGCTTCTTGCCGAGATCCGTGAAGACACCCTCTTCCATATCTCTGACACTCGCCGCCATCTGATCGGCCCTAGCTGAACCGTCCCACTACAGCCTGCTTCATCAAATCCGTGGGCGGTTCCGTTCCGGTCCAGATTTCGAACGACCTCGCGCCTTGGAAAACCAGCATATCCAGACCTCCGTAAGCTGGCGCACCCTTCTCCTTGAACTGCTGCATAATCGCAGTCTCGATCGGGTTGAACACGGTGTCATAGAGGACGAGGTCAGGCCTGATCGAGTCCGTATCGATGATCGGACTGTGCTCGGTGTTTGGGTGCATTCCGACAGAGGTCGTGTTGACTACCAGCCCCGCATCCCCGAAAGCCGCCCTCTCCGAT
>DPVD01000184.1:11672-14866 GCA_003526745.1 Candidatus Latescibacterota bacterium | reverse complement strand
GCACCGCGCCTATCTGCAAGCCCTAGCAGACACCGAATACAGCACAAACACGGAGCTGGGCAATCACATCGGCACGCACCGACAAACCCTATCTGTCTCACGACTGGAGTTCACCGACAAGTACGGCCCAGACCACCTCAGACGCGCACTTCAAGCCGGAATGCTTAAAAAACCCACATAAAACTCCAAGGGGGACCGGTTTGCGACCAGGCCCATCCGTAGAATGATGGTTGAGTCCGATTGGGAGATGAGATCCTCCAGCTTGTCACAGACCTCAGCGATCGCGTTCTCGCTTGCGAAGGTATTAACATCCGTTGCGGGATGCACCCAGGCCCGCCTCAAACAAGCGCCACGTCGTGCCCTGGTCCCGGGTAATGGGTATCCAGTTCTCCGGATGATATGTACCAAAATCGACGAGTTCGATGTTTTTAGCCTGATTGACCTTGGGTTCGGGTCTGGACCTATCTGGATTGTTATAGGTAGGAGCTACGGGTTGACCACGACGCCGAGCGCTTCATTCGGTCTCTGAATCAGGTCTTCACACGCGTCCGGCGCCAAATCGATTGGGCTGCGATGCGTGACCAGAGGCTCGACGTCCAGGCTGCCGTTTTCGATCAGGAGCAAGCATTCCTCAAGATTCCGTCGTGTCGTCCACTGGACAAACACCGGAGGATAGTCTCCCCCGTGTTCCCAGGTGTCGTCGTGATAGCCGGCGCCCGTCCGAGCAGCGCTACGGACATCGATATTTCCGAGTGCAGCAGCGAACGTGTGATCGATCCGGGCACCCCCCACAATCACGATCCGGCCCATCTTGTGCGTGTCCGGCGCCTGTTTCAGCATACCGTGGAGTGTCTTGAACGCAGGATTGCCGTCACCGCCGTGTGCGATGATTCCGGCATCCAGACCGTAGCCGCGTGTGAACGTCTCCGAAACTTCGACCGGGTCCTCCTCGTCGATGTTCACAGGTCGCTCTAGCCCCGCAGACTCGGCCACTGAAAGCCGCATCGGCAGACGATCTAAACCGATTACGTGACATCCCGATAGGCGACCCAGCTGGCAGGCCATCTGTCCGACGACGCCAAGGCCGGCAACCGCCAGGAACTCGGCGAACTCAAGTCGGGCACGCCGAATAGCGTTCAGAGCCGTTGCTGCGAGCGTCAGGAAAGCGGCCTGGTCAAACGAGAGACCGTCTGGCATCGGAACCGCCATGTTGCGAGGGATATTTGCGTGAGACGCGTGCTCGGCGTAACCGCCACCCATACAAGCGACGCGGGTGCCGATCACCACATCCTCACATCCCTTGCCCTGTCCAATCACAACCCAAGTATTGGCATACCCGACCGGCCTCGCCGGTCGATCTGACGGATTCTCCCGGCTTCGCTTAACACCACCGAGCTCGGTGCCCGGGCTGATCAAGCTGGCTTTGACTTCGATTTGAACCTGTCCATTGGACGGTTCTGGCAGATCTTGTTCGATCACAGCGATCTGACCTTTGCCGTCACGAGTCAGCACCTTGCGAACGGTCGTGGGCATGCTACTCCTTTCTCTTTAGGTTCCCCGATCTTCCCTCAATCCTGGGAGATGATCAGATCTGTAAAAGTCTTCGCATTCGAATAAGACTCTCGAACAAGACCTTCTCCAGAGGTTGGCCGTTTGACCACTGTATAGCGTCTCCTCGACATATTATGCTCTCAGGGCGAAATCCAAGAATCGAAAGGTATTACGTTGCTTGCACTTCTGTATTAGAAAGATAGTTTGTGGAATCAGGAAGGTTAATACAAGAAGTATTGATGGCTGACCGGTGGAGGTAGCCCATATGAACATCATCTTCATCTTTTCAGACGAGCACAGCGCTTCGGCCATGGGGAACAGCGGACATGCAACGGTCAAAACCCCCAACCTCGACCGCTTAGCCGAGCAAAGCTACGTCTTCGACAACGCCTACTGTACCAGTCCGATCTGTACGCCCTCACGCTTGTCGATGCTCACCGGTAAATATCCACACCAAATCGATGCGTGGGATCTCGGGGCAGTTGCAGATTCTAATCGCCACCAGACGTGGGGCCACCACCTGTCAGACTACGACACGATCCTCTGTGGACGCACACACTTCAATGGCCCCGATCGGCGCGTCGGGTTCAGGCAACGGCTTCTCGACGATCTCCCTATGTCAACGAGGAGCGGAGCACCACCCAAACGCGGGCCCGAGGCACGCCGCGGGTCCAACTCACACGTATCCGAATGTGGGCCCGGTCGGCACCCTTACACGACCTACGACACGCTAGCCACAGACCTGGTGGTCGAGTATCTAACGAAAGCACGGGACGCAAAAAGCAGGGATCCCTTTCTGCTCTACTGTGGCTACTTCCTCCCTCACTTTCCTCTCATCGCCTTACCCGAGTACTTCGACCTCTACGATCCGGACACGCTGGAACTCCCCGAGACTTGGAACGAACCGCTTGAACAACAGCATCCGATCATCCAGCACTTGCGTTGGGCCTGGCGGAACGAAACCCCGCCTCCGGAGGATGTCGTGCGACGCGCAACCGCATCCTACTATGCTTTGACCACCTATATGGACGATCAGATCGGAAGAATCCTGAAAACCATCGATGATTCACCGTTTCGAGACGACACCGTTGTTATCTATACCAGCGATCACGGCGAGATGGCCGGTCACCACGGGATATGGCAAAAGCAGTGTTTCTATGATGAAGCTGTTCGAGTACCCTTGATGGTTCGCTTACCGTCTGGAGAATCGGCGCGAATCTCACAGAATGTCAGCCTTGTAGACATCATGCCGACCCTGCTAGACATCGCCGGCAAAACGATCCCGGAAGGCCTTCCAGGGCAAAGCTTACTTCGTGTTACCCAGGAGGAGGCGAACGTGACCACACGAACCGTTTTCGCGGAATACCATCACATGGGCATGATCGAGAGCGGTTTCATGCTCAAGAAGGGGCACCACAAGCTATGTTACTACGTGGGGAGCGGTCCGCAACTCTTCGACACCAACGCAGATCCCCACGAGAATCACGACTTGGCTTCTGACCCGGATTACAGTGGAACATTGGTTGATCTTGAAACCGAGCTTAGGACAATCATCGACCCCGAACAGGCGAACGAGTTATGCAAACAGAATCAGGCGGAACGAGCCGCCGAGCGATGATCAGATTCCAGAAGTAGGTCCACCA
>DPVD01000184.1:1907-11283 GCA_003526745.1 Candidatus Latescibacterota bacterium | reverse complement strand
ATCAGCCCTGCGAGAGCAGTCTTCGAAGGGTGTCAGACCCGGTCTCGAGCAACTCGGAACACGGGATGTATATGTCAGCGCCATCGCTTTGTGGCGTTCGAATCTGGACTTTGTCCACGGCGTGCCGTGCGTAGCAGTTCTGTATCAGGTCCCGTGGCGTTTGGGTTCGATTGTCTGTCCCGCGATGCCAGACGCGATGATCGTAGAGTACCACGCTTCCTTTGGGAAAGTGGTTCCGGAAGGAGATCAGCGATGGGGCTTCCTCGTTTGTGTATTGTTTGCCCGTGTTGTGCGAACCGACGATGAACTCGGTGGGCCCCATTTCGAGGGGAATATCGAGGATGACCCACTGCGCAGTGAACCCGTACATCCGGATCTGCATGTCCAGCTGGTGGTCGAGATCATCGGGAAAAAAGCAATGATCCTGGTGGATGTTCTTTACGACCTCTAGGTAGTGGTTTTCCCGCTCGTTTCTCGTGATCTCTGCGCAGATCAAGTGGTAGCTAGGCCCCAGACAGGCCTCGGCGACGTCTATTACCAACGGATGTTCGACCAACTCAACAAAAATCGGGTGATCTCGAAAGTACTCGTATGTCCGTTGACGCTGGAGGGGCAGTGGACCGGCCTGGGTCTCCATCGCCCACGCGATCCCCTCTAGGGCATCCTGACATTCACGGTCCGAGAGTACACCCTCGACCAGTGTCACACCATCCGTTTCAAGGGATTCAACGATTTGACGTAGTTCCATCCATACTCCCGGGAGGACGTCCTGAGTGACGACCTGACCTTGACCTTTGAAGACTCGGCATCACAAAACATGATCGTGCTCAATGACCACTGTCCGCAACTGGACGACCCGGCGACGGTCGACCCGCTTCTCTCGAAGTAATAGGTGATATGCTTCGCGTAATTCCATGAAAAACGCCTCCTGACTGGAATCCCGAAGGACTCCTGCTTTCGGAGGCGAAATTCACGAATCAAATCGATGTTTGTTAGATAATTGTTAGATATTACACAAAAACAGGCAGCGCAAGAATGAATGGTCAAAATTCATAACTTACTCTGCCTGTTAATGTTACATATGGTCGGGGCGATAGGATTTGAACCTACGGCCTCCTGCTCCCGAAGCAGGCGCTCTACCGGGCTGAGCCACGCCCCGAAAAGTCGTAATCTCAGAATTCCAGCGGCCTCGAATATACCAAAGACGCATTTTCACAGCAAGAAAGAGGCAATGCTAGAGGCGGCCCCGGGGGTAGCGGGCTAATTCAACTCACACCTCTCCTTAGAGGCGCTAAAGCCCACTCGCCATACACCGCCTATCCACCTATATACCGAATCAACACAAACCCACCAATCAGCAACACCACAAACACGATTGACAGAATGTTGAAATACCTGTCAATAAATGCCTTGATGCTCGGCCCAAACCGGTAGATAAGGGCCGACACGAGAAAGAAACGCCCTGCGCGTCCTAGTATCGATGCTCCGATTAGCGTAGGAAGTCCGATGTTGAACACACCCGCGGCGATCGTGAAGACCTTGTATGGGATCGGTGTGAAGCCAGCGACAGATATCGCAGCGAAAGCATTCTCCGTGTACTTGTGCTCGACATAGGCAAACTTCTCGCCTGCACCGTAGAAGGCGATGATATCTTTCCCGATGATGTCGAAAAAATAAAACCCGATCCCATACCCAAGAACACCTCCCAGGACCGATCCTACGGTACAGACGAAGGCGAACAGGAATGCGCGCTTCGGCCCAGAGATCGCTAGTGCCATTAACAGCACGTCTGGCGGTATCGGGAAGAAGGAGGATTCAGCAAAGGCAATCAAAAAGAGAGCCGGTATCGCATAGCGGCTCTCTGACCAATCCATTACCCAGTCATACAGTTTTCGAATCATTCGAACTCGTCTTCGGTGAGGTTCTTGCCCCGCGATCGATCAATGAAGGTCCTGAACCTCCTAAGCGATCACCCCTTCAGGTCTAAGAACTCCCAGCCACTTACAGCCCCACCGTTTACAGGTGTGAACGCCCAGATCAGTCTTGCCTGCACGTTGACGGATGGGACCTTCTCTTCGGGAAAGATTTCCATCGGCAGTTCATCCTGATTACCGAGGACGTAGGCCAAGCCATGACTCTCGAAGCGCAAACGGACACCTCGTTCACTCAAGTCTTCCGACACGATCTCTAGGTCATCCCCACTGGCGATCGTCGTTTTGACCTTGAGGTTCACGGGATATCGTGAAGAGGTCTGCCGTCGATTCAGGATTTTTCTGACCAGTCGATTGATCACGTGCTGTGCCCCAACAACGGAGGCCGCCCCGAATCAGCCGACGCTATTTTGCCAATGACGACCTAACTCCGGCCGGGGAAGGTCAGCTCTGCGACGCCGGACTTGTCCAGCTCACCCTTCCCGATTTCGATCATCTTATCAAACTGAGCTTTGGTTGCTGCCGCCAACGGGAGACTCTGGCCTAGCCCCTCTGCGAGCGAAAGCGCGATCCCCGAGTCCTTTGCAGCGTGTGCCGCCGAGAAATAACACTCATGGTCCCGTGCCAGCATGTCCTCACCATCTGTCTCGAGCACACGCGAATTGGCGCCCGTCTGAGAGAAGACCTGCATCAAGGTCTCCAGGTCCAGTCCAAGAGCTGATCCAAGTCCAAGTCCCTCTGCCAGCCCTGCC
Organism: Candidatus Latescibacterota bacterium; assembly: GCA_003526745.1. GTDB lineage: Bacteria > Latescibacterota > UBA2968 > UBA2968 > UBA2968 > UBA2968. The sequence continues at coordinate 8,600 of DPVD01000184.1, read as the reverse complement.
GTGTTGATATTCATGACCATGTTCACAAGTGCCTTGACCTGAGCCGCCTGGCCAGAGCTCCCGATATACTTAAGATCTGTGCTCATCGAGTCCAAGATCGGCTGGACCTGATCGAAGACAGCCTTCTTCCCCCCGCACATCAGGTAGAGCGTCCCCTCACGCGCCTGGGTTATGCTGCTGGCCATGCAGCCTTCGAGGCTGCTCGCGCCAGCCTTCTCACACAGGCCCTCCACATCGACGTGTAACTGGGGAGATATCGTCGCACAGTTGATAAAAACCCGGCCATCTGCTCGCACAAGTAGAGAATCCTCCGAATCTGAGAAGATCCCATTCATCGCCGCATCATCGGTAACTACGGTGATCACTACGTCCGAACCGGCCGTCACTCCAGCCAGCGTATCGGACGCCTCGCATCCCAGTTCTTCAGCCAGCGACTTTGCCAGATTGGAAGCAATGTCATACACGACGGAGACCGAGAATCCGTCATCCTGCAAGTGTCGGGCGATGTTACTCCCCATGCGTCCGACGCCTACGACGCCGACCGTTATATCTCTGTTAGCCATTGAAATCCTTTCAGTCGCTGATAGTGAAGCTACTTCAATGAAGCGTGGAACTCGGTCCAGTCTTCGAGCTGGTTCAGGTGAACGGCGTCAAGGACCGAACCGTCATCCTCGATACCCGCTGCGTCCAGGATTCCCTTCCGTGTATCGTCGTCGTGGTTGTAGCCCCTTGCAGCGGAATTAAACTCGCCGACGGCAGCTTGGTCCAAGCTCCCGCCCTTCTTCTCCAGGACCCACTTCTCAAACTCAGGATACGAAGGCACGTTGTCATGCAAATACGCGAGCGTCTCGTCCTTGTCCAGGCCAAGCGCATTTAGGCACATCTGATCGAACCCGGCACCACATTCGGGATACTCGTCGTGCAGGTTGCCCGTCGCCTTGAGAACGACCTTTTGCCAAAAACGCGGAAGATGGAGAACACCAAGGGGACCGGCTACACCTGAACTAATAAGGGGAACTGTCGCTGCCATGGGAATCTCCTTGCAGAGGTTGGAAGGTATCAAGTATGTATAGCCGCGGAAATCTTATCTACAGACTCGGTTTTGTCAAGATCACCCATATGCCGTTTCGTGCCCAAGAGCCATTGAATTAATTTTTTAAGGCTACGAGGAGAGCCCCCTCTCCCATCTCCGCTTACTGCGCCCAATGCCTGAGTATCATCTGTAACACCATCCCCCACCTTCAGGCCAGCCCAGAACACCAAAAAGGAGGTATATAGTCGTGACTATACCTCTCCACATAATATATGGTCGGAGCGACTGTATTTGAACCACCGAACCCTGTAATCCCAAGATGTTTCGCTAAAAATCAATGTAGCCCTAATCTCTACCTTCGTTCGTAATTGCCCCTTGCAATTACTCTCACTGAAATGCATCGTGCCGCCCACAGACACGCCAACTCAATGAATCTGAGTTTCCATTTCAAGGAGTAAATAATGTTTGCTGGAGGTTCTCTATTCGCGGTAGTCGCACTTATGTCAGTTGGAATGGCACACGGCCAGTCTGAAGAGGTTAAGAAGTATTTGTCCAAGAGCATCACGGGGACCCAGGGTTACCTAAAGGCCCCTGTGATCCGTATAGAACACGGTAATCCTTTTCTGGGTGCAGAAGATGCGACAAACGTAATTGACGGTCACGTCAGATACAAAGCACGCATTCCTGGGGCGGGACTGTTTGAGAACGACGCAGAGTCAACTGATGCACTCCAGTTTCGTCATGAAGCATTGATAACAATCAAGAGCCGGGAAGCGAAGGACGACCGTCGATCAACAGTTCGATTCTTCGATAGAGGTACACCCTTCAGAATCCACAAGACACACTGGAAGAAAAAGGGCAAAGAGATATGGATAGACGTTACCTTCTCAAGCGGGACCAAGTCGCGGATCAGATTCTACTTCGATGAGGCGAATTACACTTCACAAGAGGTCTGGAACGCTCTGCAGGTCATCATTTCACCAACACCAATCGATGCCACCGCAAAGATAATAGAGGGTATGACGGTTGAAGAAGTCGTTGCGGTCAAGGGGAAGGCAACCTCTCAGATCACCATCGGGTCAAAGACTGTCCTGACGTATGACGACGTTAAATTGATCTTTCGAAACGGCACGTTGGCCGATGTGGAATAGGACCTAAAAACAGTGGACCCAGACTGGTTCGCGGCTTGAATGTCAGAATCGGCTTGCGGATGTTAAACCCTCTGCAACCAGCATGTCGCTGCGCCTCGTTAGCATCTCGTTAGGGGGAATAAAAAACGGGCCACGGCAGATTACCGTAACCCGTTCTTTTCTATGGTCGGGGCGACTGGATTTGAACCAGCGACCCCTATCACCCCAAGATAGTGCGCTACCGAGCTGCGCCACGCCCCGACCAAACTCTGCTTTCGAACCACATAAAGTCATTATTTCCGGCGATTTGAAACCTACGTCTTTAACGACTGCGCGTCAAGAAAACGGCCATTTCAGAAAAGCAAAAACCGACAGATAAGGTATCTGTCGGCAGATGGAACAGCTTCTGGATCGCATCGAGAATGTCTGGAAACGCTCTTTTTATACACGGCAACGTGCCCACGTTCATCTGAGAGTTCAGCCCGCTGCTGCAGTTCGTCGATAATCGTCCTTCGCAACCGAGACACGCCGAACGACGACCCACTCATCCCGTGCCATATCCTGTTCTTCCAGGCAAACTTTTTTAAATCGGCAACGCGCGTGCCCGAAGTCCAGTTTCACCTTGTTGATGCGTTTATGCAGTTTCCGTGTTCCCGATTCCGTGTAATACTTTGAGAACAGCTTGCCGTTGGCCCCCAAACCATCCAGAACATCTTGCTTGCTTAGTAAGGCTTGGCCGATGGTGCAGAATCGGAAATGACCATCTGGTCTTCTTTCTCTCCGCCCGCCGTGGTCAGGCGAATCTCCAAGTCCTCAATTGTTTCTTTGATCCGACGAACGCGCTCCTCGAAACCGTTCTCGTTCTCCTGAGCTTGCTCTGTTTCGGTCTGGGCGGCGGACAGCTTCCCCTTGACCTGCGTGAGATCCTCCTTCACGCGCTCAAGGCGTCGCTCCAGTTTCCTCATTTCCACAGAGGTGTAGTATTTGATCGCGAAAACGCCAAGAAGGCTGAACAGCAGCCAATAAACCATTGAGTCCTCCCGAGGCGAGAGTGTCGGAGGTTCGTTGGTTCAGCTAACGAACAAAAGCGCCCTAAATTACGGAACCGCGCAAAATTATATGGTGAACCTCTTGGCAAGTCAACTTGGCTCACTCGTCGCCCCTATGAGGCGATATGTAAAAACTAGTGCCATACAGACGCTGCAGGACGATCCGGACAATGATATTGACCACAGCAGCGACTGGAATCGCGATCAACATCCCTAGGAATCCCCAGAGGTGTGCTGAAACGACAAGCGCGAACATCACCCAGACGGGATGCAGCCCCACCCGCTCCCCCACGACCCTTGGGGACAAAAAATTCCCCTCCACCCCTTGCACCACAATAAATACACCCAAAACCTTAATACACTGAGACACCCCACCCGAGTCCATGAGAGCAACTACCAGAGAGATTGTCAGCGAGATGGTCAGCCCGACAAAGGGTATCAGGTTCAGTGCGCCGGCCATTATGCCCAGAACAAATGCATATGAAATTCCGGAGATCGACAGCCCGAAGGCGGTCAAAGCGGCGATGAAGGTCGAAACAATCATCTGACCCCGGATATACTGGCCGAGCACGAGATCTACCCGGTTGGTGAAGTCGAGGACGCGCTCCCTCTGACTGACCGGGATTGCTTTAGTTACAATGTCTCCGATCCGGTCGTAGTCCTTGAGGACATAGAAAGTCACAAACGGGATCATCAGGAGATTCAAGAGAGCGGCGATCCCCGACGTCAGTCCTCGCAGAGCGTTTGTCGTTTGATCGGCGAACAACTGGCCGACTTCAGGTAAACGGTCGACAAACCTTTGCTGGATCTCTGTTGCATAACCGGAGTAGCCCTCGTAGTTCGACAGCCAGTCAGTGAACCGGAGATACAAATCTTTCATATGCGCGCCATAGACCGGCAGGGAGACCACAAGATCCCGAACTTCTCTTATAACCCGAGGGATTATCGCGTAGGCAAGGAGGGTCAGTAGTCCGAGAAGGCCGAGCACCAGAAGCAGGATCGAGATAGTCCGCGGAAGGCGCTTGGAAAGAACTCCGACCAAGGGGGCAAGAAGATATGCCAAGACAAAGGAGATGACGAACGGCCACAAAAGCTCGGCGACGCTTTGGAACACGTAGACTGAGAACAGAAGGGCTGCCACGATCCCGATCCCGAGTTCGAGGGTGGCCCCGCGACGCGACATCACCAGCAGAATCAGGATTCCGCATCCGGCGACGTAGGGCGAAAGGTGATCCACTAGAAGATACAGCAGAACCCCCAGGAACCCGAGGAGGGCCGCCTTGTAATAGGGCCTGTCTGGATGTATCTCATCCGCAGAGACAACTGTGTTGGCGTTTGTATTCGACACGGTGACCTAACGTTCTGAGCTGAGAAAATTCTCTGCTTGCAGGTCGACGTCGAACACCCGGATCGACCTACGTGGCCGTGTAGTGGCTCTGTATTCTCCGATCAATTCCGGGATCCCGTCGCCATCCAGATCAGCGAACCCGACCGACTGACCGAAGCCATCCGGCCACCGCCACTCAACCCGCTGAAATGCCGCATCTACGACGAATCCCGTGTTGAGCGCGATTTCCAGAATCCCATCACCATCGAGGTCCGCCACACAGATGCTTTCCGCCCACAAGCCCTGTTCGGTACTCCACTCCATGAACAGGTTTAGGCAGTCGTAAACGTAAAGCCGGGCTATCTGGCTCTCCCTGTCACGTTCTTGGTCCCCCGCGGACCCGCCCCGAAATCCAGGCTGGTAGCTCGCTGCATCGGCCACGCTCTCTGCAGTGAAGATCATCTCAAGCTGGGGGTCGTCGTCGACGTTCTGGATAGTCATTCCTGATATGGTCTTGAACTCGTCGTCCGTGCTGCGCCAGAGCTCCTTGTAATCCGATGCGCTTAGAATGATGATTTCACCCAGATCCGTGTATGCCACTATCTCGGTTTCGCCATCATCATTAACGTCGTCGACAAACACCTCAGATATCGGACCTCGGAGCTTCGAACTCACCCACTCCTCCTGGAATCTCTGGTTCTTCAGACGAACCGCGTGGATCAATCCGAGACGGTCCCCGTAGAAAATCCTGAGACCATACTCCCCCTCCTCCCGGAGGACCCGAATGCTATGCATTTCATCGATAAAACCGCCGAATGTGACGTCTCTATTGTCCTTTAGCGTATACCACTCAAGTTCGCCGGCCGTTATCGGACTCATCAGGATAAGGGAGATTCCGAGTGCTTTAAGCATGTGGAGCCCTCTGGGCTAGAAGATGGTGAACTTAAAGTTCAGGTAGCGACCGGGATCCTGCTTGATCGCCTGAACGAGGCTATCGACGTTCGTGAACGACCGCGCCATCCTCTCGTAGGCCCCGGGATCATTGACGAGCTTACCAAGCGTGCCCTGCCCGTTGTTGATCTTTTTGGTGATACTCTCAAGGTTGCTCATCGTGGCCGGGAACGAAGACGAGGCACTCTCGATGTTCGCGGCGGCCTTCGCGAGATCCGCCGAAGCCGCATCCAAGTTCGCAATCGAACGCTCGAGCTTCTCTTTGTTCCCTTCGACTAGGCCGCTCGCTCCCTCTGAGGCGTTGGCAAGGTTGTCGATTGTCGACACCAGCTTGTCCTCGTTCGTTTCGAGCAGTGTGCGAAGCTTCGCTGTCGTGGTGTCCACATTAATCAGGCTGTTCGTCATCCTGGCGAGGTTATCGGGAGAGGTAATACTGTCTATAACGGCCTTGAGCCGGTTCGTCATTCCCACCGCGTCGGCCGTCAGGTCTTCCATCCCGAGTTCGGAGCTGCCAATTGTCCGATCCCCGTCCCTGAAGACCTCGCTCGCCGAGCCTAGCCTGACCTCGACAATTCGCTCACCTAGCATGCCGACGCTGCGAAGGATGATCTTGCTGTCCTTCGGGATATCTCTCAACGTTCGAAAACCGATCAGGACGAGTGGTTTGCCATCCACCATCTGAATCTCGAGCACCTTTCCGACACGCACTCCTCGAAGGGCAACCTCGTTCCCCTTCTTAAGGCCCATGACCGACTCGAAAGAAGCATAGATCTTGTAGCCGCCAGCCGGACCCCAGTAGTTCTCGGACAGCCAGGTCGCGCCTGCTACGAGGATCGCAATCCCGAAGAACACGACCGCACCGAGTATGATTTCACGCTCACGCTTCATCTTCATTCCCTAACTCACCATTCACGAATTTCTTAAAGGTCACGCTTTGCTTGACCTCCTCGCACGTACCGGAAGCCGCCACCCGGCCTTGGTCGATCAACGCAATCTTATCAGATATCCGCATCGTCAGCGGGATATCGTGTGTCACAACGATGGACGTGATGTCCAGACCCTTCTGTAGCTTCAGGATCAGGTCACCCACTACGTTGCTCGTTCGCGGGTCAAGTCCCGTCGTCGGCTCATCATACAATATGAAATCCGGCTCCAAAGCGATCGCTCTGGCCAACGCTACACGCTTTCGCATGCCACCCGACT
>DPVD01000184.1:0-1615 GCA_003526745.1 Candidatus Latescibacterota bacterium | reverse complement strand
CACGCTTTCGCATGCCACCCGACAGATCGACAGGCATCGTCTTCTCTGATCCACCCATATCCACCTCTTCAAGGCAAACAGCCACACGAGCTGCGATCTGCTCCTCCGGGTCCTTCGTGTGCATTCGCAGCCCAAATGCCACGTTCTCGTAGACATTCATCGAGTCGAACAGCGCAGCCGACTGGAATAGCACACCGACCCGCTTCCTGAGCGTCAGTAGGTCGTCCCCCTTTGTTTTCGACATGTCGTTCCCGTCCACAACGACACGCCCGCTATCTGCGTGGAGGATACCAATAATATGCTTCAGCGTGACGCTCTTCCCACACCCGCTCGGTCCCAAGATCGTCGTCACTCGCTTCCACGGAATGCCGAACGTCAGCCCCTTGAGAACCTGGTTGTCCTCAAAGTGTTTGAAGACATCCTCGAACTCGATCGCCGACGTTTCTTCCGCTATCCCCATCACCACCCTACGTGAGCATCGTATGCGTCAGGAAGTAGTCGAGGATCAAGATCAGCGTGGACGAGATTACACACGCCGCAGTGGCCGCGCGTCCGACGCCTTGTGCACCGCCCTCTGCAGAAAGGCCGACAAAGCTTCCCACGAAGGTGATTGCCCCACCATATACAACGGACTTGGTCATCCCAACCACCACATCGTAGGGCATGAAATCGAGCTTCATCCCCTTGATGAAGTTAAAGACGCTTATGTCCATCTTAATGACCGACATCGCAAAACCTGCCCCGATCGAGAGCGCGCAAGAATAGGCAACGAGAACAGGAATCATGATCAGTCCGGCCACGAACCGCGGCATCATCAGGTATCCGACCGGATCAACAGCCATCGACGTAAGCGCATCCACCTGTTCTGAAACCTTCATCGTCCCGACTTCCGATGCAATCCCTGCTCCCACTCGGCCCGCCAAGACCAGCCCCATCAGGATCGGTGCCAGCTCAAGAACGACAGACCGCACTACGATGCTCCCGACCATATAATCCGGGACGTAGACCTCCATCTGATAGGCCATCTGGATCGACACAGCCATCCCGCTGAAGACCGATACTAGGCACACGAGGGGGAAAGACCCCACACCGATCGTGTAGCATTGATCGATAATCTGCTTCCGGTAGAAGTAGATGTGTCTCAATTGGAGTACGGTTCGCCCAAAGTAGATGCTCATCGCATACGTCTGCGTGAGAAAGCGGACGATCTTGGCCGTGATGGCCTTAAAAATACGTTTCAACCTATCTCCGAGGAGGATTCTTTGCAGTAGATCAGCTTGCTTGGCTGCCCAGATCCCGGTCGAGTTCGGCGTTCAACTCGCCGCCCAGGAGCAGAAGGAGGGCCGTAAGGTAAATCCACAACTGGAAGATGATCATTACGCCCAGCGTGCCCGTCACTCGATTATAATAACTGAAATTCGAAACGTAGGTTCCGAAAGCCTGTGACAACCCGAACCAGAGGATCGAGAAGGATATCGCTCCGGGCAGTACGGTCAGGAGCCTGGGCCTGCAGTTGGGTGCGATGCGGTAGATGATCGAAGCCATCGCGATGACACCGAGGAAACCCGCCGGCATCTTCAGCAGCGAAACCATGTAAGGCACGCAATCTTCAAGA
>DPVD01000366.1:0-12420 GCA_003526745.1 Candidatus Latescibacterota bacterium | reverse complement strand
CCCAACAGAATCGTCTGGATTTATTCACGTGACCTTCCGAGTGCCGAGGGGTCGCAACCTGAACTGCCCAGACGCCTGACCGCGAGACCCTGTGACAGACAAAGCCTCAAAGTGGCTCCACCTGATCGTCCTGATCGTCCTGTATGTGGCTATCGGCACGACAAAGAGCCTGCTCACCTTCGCGAGCCCCTACTACGACACTTACGACGAGACCAACCTCCACTTCACAGAGAACGCGGTCCAGTATCGATACGCGAAAATGATCGCCAAGGGCGAGGGTATTCCCGAGACTGACACTCGAATCCAGCACCCGGAGGGCGTCAGGGTCGCTGAGGAACTCACCATCACCCTCGAACGCGTCTCCGGCTGGCTCTATAGGATACTCGCACAGATCAGCATCGACCCGCCCTTCCACACCTACAGCGTCTACTTCATCGCATTTTTCTCGTCACTCGCCGTGTTCCCGCTCTACCTCGGAGCGTCCCGTCTCTGGGGCGGGTGGCTAAGTGGCCATCTGGCAGTCGCCTTCTATGCGGTCATGCCCCCAGCCTGGCTGCGAACCATCACCTCGTTCAGCCGCGAGGATTTCACGCTCACCTTCCTGTTCACGGGACTCGTCTGCTTCGGGCTATCGCTGGGCGAACGCCGAGAACGCTGGATGCCATGGGCCGCCGGATTCGCTTTCTCGATCGCGGCGATAAGCTGGCACATCACCAATTTCGTTCTGGCGATCCTGTTTCTTTACGCCGTCGTGACCTACCTGACCGCAAAAGAGGAGCGCAACAGGATCTTAGAATCTCTGTGGCCGATCGTAGCAATGCTCTTCCTTGCGGGAACCGCCTCCGATCTCCTCACTAACAAATGGTTTGTCACGTCAACCACAATGCTTATCGCCTACGGGTTGATTGCCGCCCACCTGCTCGGTGAACACTTCAAGCTTGGGCTCGTCCAGCGGGTCGGGATCCTGATCGGTCTCCCCATCGCGCTTCATCTCGCCCTATCAGCAACCGTTGGAGAGAACTACCGCGCCTACAGTCACGCCTTCGACGTGATCTACTACAAGCTCAGGTTCGGTCTGATCAAGCCGACCGACCCGACGCTCATGAACTACGACGCTCGCGGTATGTGGTCTTCCTCTTTCCGATCGCCGTCTCTCGACAATGTCTGGTCCATGTTCTCGACACTTCTGCTTGTATCATTGGCAGCCGCAGCACTTGCAGTCCGGGATCTTAGGCGTGGCGGGCTCGATGCATCCGAGCGGTTCATCCTCTACTGTTTTGCTGCATTCCTGGCCGGCTACATCGCGTTCGACCGGCTCCAGGTCTTTCTCGTCTTCTTCGCCGCCCTTTTCGCGACGCGATGGCTGGTCACGCTCGCGAAAAGGCGGCATCTAGCCGTCTTCGGCCTGTGCGCTTTCATCGTATATGAAATCCACAACGACACGAGGCTCTTTATCACCATACACCGCTCCCCCGGTCTCGACCCTCTCGTCGAGTGGGTACGAGAGAACACCGGTGAGAACGACGTCATTCTCACCGCGTTCCACATCGCCCCGTCGATCCTGACCTACACGAACCGACCAGTCATCCAGCATCCGAAGTTCGAATCGCACGTGATTCGCAAGAAATCAGAACGCTTTCTGAACGGTCTCTTCTCGACGGAGAAGGACTTCTTCGGACTCGCACAAGAATGGGAAGCCGATTACTACGTCTACGGCGCCTCGATGGGTCTGGACACATCGACCGAATCGCCCCGATACGTCGCCGGACGGACCTCCGTACCCGACGAGTCCGCCCTGTTCCATTTCCACTTCGCTCCGGACGAACTCCAGCACTTCCACCTGGTCTACCAGGACAGCTACTACCGGGTCTTCAAGGTGGGGGATCCGCCGAAGAAACGACCTAGGATCAACTACCAGCCGGTGTATGACCTCGGTGTATTCACGATGAGTGGGGGGATGCCGCCAGATGACCAGATCTCGCGTGTCAGTCGTGAGCTGAGCGACCCCAAGGTGCGTGTCAGGCTCGCCGTTGCCCTATATGAGGACGAACGGTATTCCGATGCAGCCACCGAGTATGTGCGTCTCGTCGAGAAACGACCGCAGGACCCAGACCTTCACCTGTCTGCTGCTAACGCGCTCGAGAAGTCCAGTCAGGGTGAAGCTGCATACAAGCATTACCTAACTGCCCTTCGACTGAACCCGGATTTGGCGAGGCATCGGTTCGAAACGCAGAGAGGTGCTGTCTTCAGGGATGGCGCCAGGATGCTGTTGGGTGCGGGCAGGAACGAACGAGGTATGCGCTGGTTGGAGAAGGCCGTTCAGCTTCAGCCGCACGATCTGGAGGCAGCGAACAACCTAGGTATCCTCTACGGGAAGGCAGGAGAGAATGCGAAGGCCAAGGAAGTCTTCGACCGAATGCTCGAGATGCGAGACGACTACCCGCCCGCCTACCTCCAGATCGGATTGTTTCTGCAGCGGGAGGGAAAACACGCGAAGGCGATCGAACGGATGGAACGCTACCTTCTACTCGCACCAAATGCACCGAACAGACGAGCCGTCCAGGAGGCCATACGGTTCAGCCGAGAATCGCTGTCCTCGGACTGATCTACTTCGCCTGCAGCTCGTCGATCAGAACCTGCTGGTTGGTTTGGACACCCGACATTCTACTCATTCTACCCGACGGCCACACCACCTCGACATCGCACGCCGTCGCATCGCCCAGCCCGAAGTGTACCCTGAGGTCGTTCGCGGACTGGTAGCTTGCCGCGCTCCTCACATCCTTCACCTGTGCCTGTCCCCCGGCAATCACCGTGACTCTAGTACCCACACCGTCCCGGTTCGTCCATCTCCCCTCACCGACCCGACCCGCTCCACCCGCGAACTCGAGAGTCAGCCAGTTCCCGGCGTTTGTCTCGTTAATCAACAGGTCCGCGGAGTCCATCACATTTCCGACCAGGAAGTCGATATCCCCGTCGTTGTCAATGTCCCCCGCTGCGAGGCCCCGACTCGCCTTAATCACGGCCAGACCGCTACCTGCACCACCGGATGCGTCGATGAAGCGCCCGCTTCGATTTTCCATAATCTGATTTGGCTGCTTATAGGTTGCCACATCCGATCCCTCTTCGACGTTGTCGAGAACATGACCGTTTACGACTAGGGCGTCTGAGTCGGCATCGTTGTCTAGATCCGCGAAAACAAGCCCGAAGGTCACGCGAAGTCGTGAAGGTGGGCCGATCCCCGTGGTCGTCGTTTCATCAGAGAACATAAGGGCGCCGAGATTCCTGTAGAGCGTCGAAGTTTCGTCGTCGTAGTGACCGATCAGCAAGTCGTAAAGCCCGTCTCCGTCAATGTCCGCAAAGTCCACCCCCATTCCTGCTTCGGCCTCACCACCCTCATTGTACGCCGCCCCCGACAGGAGCCCAATCTCGTCGAATCGGCCATCTCCCTGGTTGTCATATAGAAAATTCTCCATCTCGTCGTTGGCGACATAGATATCGAGGTCTCCATCTCGATCGAAGTCCGACGCGACGATCCCCATGCCGCGACCTTCCCGATGCACACCTGACGCCTCAGAAACATCTGTGAATGACCCGTCCCCGTCGTTCCGATACAGAACGTCGTGTGCTCCCTCGTAGACATCGGGAGAGCAGTAGCCTGGCTTTCCGTCAGTCCCGGGACAGAGCTTGTTGGTCTCGAGAGTGAATTGCACGTAACTCACTGAATACAGGTCTAGATCACCGTCCGCGTCGTAGTCCAGAAACCCGGCCGACGAGCTCCATTGGGAGTCACCTGTTCCAGTCTCATGAGTCACGTCCGAAAATGACCCATCTCCATTGTTCCTATACAGCACGTTGGGACCGAAGTTTGTGACATACAGATCCAGATCACCGTCGTTGTCATAGTCACCGACGGCACATCCCATCCCGTAGCCGGGATCCCCGACACCTGCGAATTCGGTCACATCGGTGAACGACCACCCAGATTCGGCGCCATCGTTCCTAAACAACTTGTTGATAGAGATAAGATCCGTTTCGAATCCCGGCAGGACCGCACCGTTCACGAGATAAGCATCGAGATCCCCGTCTCCGTCGAAGTCGAACAGACCGACTCCACCTCCCATCGTCTCAACAGAGTACTTCTTTCCGCTCGCACCGTTCGTCTGCGTAAACGAGATGCCTCTTTCAGAAGCCACTTCGATGAAGTGGAATTCCTCGCCGACAGTTTCGAGCGGACAGCAGAGGAAACCGAGCAGGATGAGTCGGGTGGTTGGCAAGAGAGGTTTTTGCATAGACGTGTGTAAATTTCTTTACAAGTGTTCCCCGCCTTCGAACAATGTGCTTCGACATTGTAACAAGACAGCTGCCAAGTTTCAGAGACTACTGTGCGTTCAGCGGTTTGCCCATTCGCTCGGCCACGCGGGCGGACACTTCGTGGTAAATGCCGATGTTGTGGTCGCGCATCTCTTGGAACTGGAATCCCTGTGCGGTATCGAACCCCATGTTCAAGTCGTGCTTCTGCGGCACGTGACAGTCGATACAGTTGTCCACGATTTCGCTTCCAATATGGTCTGACATACCGCAGACCTCGACATTCTCGTGACACTTCATGCAACGTTCCGAGAACACCTTCAACTGACCCCTCTCCTTCACGTGTGGGTTATGACAGTCGACGCAGGTCATTTCCTCGCTCTTCCGGAAACACTCCGACTCGGTGAGCCGGGCGATCTGGTTCGCCGAGTGCACACCGAGATTGCTATGAGAGCGATGTGTCGAACCATATCGTTCAAAGTCTGTCAGCTTGTAGCTCTTCGCTAGATCTCTGCCAGGACGGTGGCTAAAAGGCTTCCCCATCGCCTCCACACTCGATCCGGAGTGGCACTGCGCGCAGATCTCGATCGACAGCTCGGAAGACAGCTGGGACGGGACCAAGATGTACGGTGAGCCCTCAGTCTCCTCCTCCGATCCATATTTCTGGTTTTCGTAGTGCTTCGACCCGGGACCGTGGCAGCGCTCACACGAGATTCCCAAGATATGCTCGTCCCTCTTGTAAACGTTCGTGGTGTAGGCATCCACTTCGAAGTATGTGGCGTGACACTCAAGACATCTCGGTGCAATCGGACGGCTGAAGTTTGCTTTGCCGTCCTCGTATCCCGGGCTGTTAATCCACTTGTCCGTAGCCGACAAATACGAGATTGGAAGTTGATGCAACCGATTGCTGTCCCAGTAGACGTATGTCTGACCGAGCTTTCCCGATCCCAAGCTGAAATCAAACCGCTCCTTCTGTGCCCCCTCAACCCCGTCTTCGTTCGTAATGTAGGCCGTCTGGTAGTAGGTATCCCCCTCCTGAGTCATCTCGAACGTGAGGCTCTCGTTGCTCGTGACCACCTGATTCTTACCGGGCTCAAAGCTTCCGAGGATCGAGCCACTCGAAGCCTTGGCTGACGTAAGATGGTGTGCCGTTTCCCTGAAGGTCTCATACCGATCCTTGTGGCATTCCGCACAGGCTTCGGCACCGATGTAACCGGCCTCGAAGGAGGTCGCTCCGGACTGGGCCTCGAACAGGGAATCGTCCTCTAGGGGACCCGGGGCAGGAAAGTCGCCGGACCTGAAAATCGCGAACTGTGCGTCGCGCTCTGCATTTAGACCCAGGCGGTTGTAAACCTGGATCAGCCGATACCGTCCCGCCTCGTGCTTGGGATGTCGTTTCAGAAGCTCGTGCAGAACCTCAGCGGCCTTGTCGTCGAAACCCTTCTGCGCAAGACGGCCGGAGAGCGTGAACGAGATCTCCTTGAACTCTCTCCCCTGGACTCGTATAAGCCTCTGGAGCGTTCGATACGCGCGTGAAGCTTCGGTAGACTGTCCCTGGTTGCGATGCGCCAGCCAGATCAGTAGATGCGTCCCCACGTCTCCCGTCTTGTGGTCCAAGGCTTCCTCGAACGAAGCGACGGCTGCCTCGAAGTCCTCCTCCCTCTCTTTGACCAAACCATCCTGCCAGTTCGAGATAAACTTTGCCTGCTTATTCTTGAGCGACTTGTCGTTTTGCTGCATCTCGCGGAAAATTTCAAGCGCGTTCTTCGCCTTCTCCCGTTCACCAGCCTTCATGTAGGCCTGGCCGATTCCATAATGCGCCTCGCTGGTCTCCGGATTCCGAAGGATCACTTTTTCGAATGCCTCTATAGCACCGTCGGTATCTCCCGTCTTCAGCTTGGCCATCCCGAGTTCCTGCAGGTGATCCTCATGACCTTGGGTGTTGGCGAGGGCCTCGTTCAGCATCTCCAACGCTTTGTCGTTCTCACCAAGCTGCCGGTAGACCTGGCCCAGAAGCAACTTGGCGTCCCAATATTGCGGGTAGGCAGCGACCAGCTGCTCTAGGGTCCGCTTCGCATCCTCGAACGAACCAATAAAATGATCGAGTGTCGCAAGCTTTACGCGAAACCGCGGATCGCGGGGGTTGGCCTGGATGGCCCGGCGAATCCACTTCTTCCCTTCCTCGATCGTCCCTTGCTGGAAGTGGAGATACGAGAGCGTGTCATACAGATGGATCTTCTGTGCTCCCATCCTAACTGCCCATTCGAGCATCTCGATCGCTTCCGGTCGATCCTCGGCACCGAATGCGAGCATCCCGAGGTGTTCGAGGGCGTCGGCGCGTGTCGAATCGAGATCGATCACTTGGCGAAGCTCGAGTCGTGCCTGCAGAGGCTGGTTATCGAGCGCGAGTGCAAGACCGAGCCTGAAGCGGGCTTCGACATCCAGCGAGTCGTGCTCAATCACCTCGTTCAGAAGCGCGATCGCCTTTTCGAACTTCTTTGCCTGTGTTGCTCTCTCGGCTTTACGGATGGCTGCAGATTTGTCGAACGGCTCCGCACACCCGGCAGCGATGGCAAGCAGCAGAAACATCCGGACAAATTCTGAGAGCAAGGACTTTATTAACACTATCTTGTACCCTTTTGTTGACCGAAGCAACCCATGGGCATCAACGCCCTACTCCGGATTCTCCTTCGTGAACGACAACAACCTGATCCGCCGCGATGTCGATCAGACGATCTTGCTTTCCCGACGGCCAAGTGATCAGAATCTCGTCGACGCGGTTTTGGCTGCCCAGGCCAAAATGGATCTCTCTTGGGTTCGCTGACATATAGCTTGCCGAGGATCGAACATCCCTGACCTGTGACCGACCTCCAGCCTTGATCTGAATGCGTGCGCCCACGCCATCGCGATTCGAGACATTCGGATTACCCGACTTAGATAGGCCCCTTGCAGCACCCACTGCCCGCACGACGATCCAGTGGTTTGAGGTTTCCGTCTCATTGATCAACAGGTCCGGCTTTTCGAGTACGTTAAGAATTAGAATATCCAGGTCCCCGTCGCGATCGATATCTCCCGCCGCTAGACCGCGGCTCGCCAAAGCGCGCTCAAACCCCGGGCCGGCTTCCTCTGTCACCTCCTCGAAGGTGCCATTCCCCCTGTTCCGATAAAGCTGATTCCGCTGTTTGTACGTCTGAGTTTCCGAAACACGCTCAATATTATCAATCACGTGCCCATTTGCGGCGGTAGCATCGGCGTCCCCGTCATTATCCACATCTAGAAACAGCAGACCGAACGTCACGTAGGACCACGTAATGGGGCCAAGACCAGAGGTTGGGGTCACATCGGTAAAGAGGCCATCCCCGTCGTTCTTATAGAGGGTCGATGTCTCCTTGTCGAAATGCCCGATCAGAATATCCTGCAGACCATCGTCATCAACATCTGCGAAATCGACCCCCATGCCGGCTTCAGGCCGACCGGTCTCGTTGTATGCGGTCCCGGAAAGAAGAGCAATCTCCTCGAAACGACCGTCGCCCTGATTCTCGAAGAGAAAATTCTCCACTAGATCGTTCGCCACAAAAATATCAGCATCGCCATCACCGTCGTGATCGGTTGCGATTACACCCAAACCCTTTCCTTCTTCGGAATAGACTCCGGTTTCTGTCGTCACATCCGTGAACGTCCCGTCTCCGTTATTCCGATAGAGCTTATCAGGCGAACCGTAGTAATTCTCAGGACCGCAGTAGATCAATGACCCGTCGGACTGCGTGCAGACCTGTCCGTCGTTCAGATCGTAGTTCGTGTAGGCGCAGACATACAGATCCAGATCGCCATCCTGGTCCTTGTCCACGAACACGGCGGATGTATTGAGACGATCATCCCCAACAGCCACGGTCGATGTAACATCGGTAAACGTACCGTCTCCGTTGTTCCGATACAGTACATTCGCACCAAAATTCGTCACATATAGGTCAAGGTTACCATCATTGTCATAATCGCCAACGGCGCAGCCGAACCCGTATCCCGTATCCCCGACGCCAGCCTCGTCAGTCACGTCCGTAAAAGTCCATCCCGACTCGGCTCCGTCGTTTCGGTATAGTCGGTTCGTTGGCATCGTATCGGACTCGAAGCCGGGCAACGCGGCCCCGTTGACGAGATACACATCGAGATCCCCGTCGCCATCATAATCGAAGATCCCGCATCCGCCGCAAAATGTTTCTACCGTATACTTCTTACCAGTTGCGCCGTTCTCGTGAGTGAAATCGATGCCTCGTTTCTGGGCCTGCTCTACGAAGTGGATGTCTTGGGCCTGGCTGTAAAACGGAATAAGTAGCGAAATAGCCAGTAGTGAATAGAAATAGACAGCCGCCCCTCCCACACCCGGGGTTGCTGATTGGGCGTGGCTCACCTTGCGCACCTGAATCCCACTTGTGCGTCTGGCAAATCTGCATCGATCAGGAACACCCTCCCACGCCTGGATGCGCGCAGTTCCTCTGGCGATGAACCCCATCCACCACCACGGATCGTGTGGTCGGGTTCGCCGTTACTAACGATCGCAACAGGATTTCGTACTGGGCCAGAGTGGTAAAAACCCTCAACGTAGTGATCCCGCACATACTCCCACACGTTCCCTGTCATGTCTAGCGCCCCGTAGGGACTAGCACCATTCGGGAAACTCCCGACCTGTATTGGACCATCGTCGGATCTATACCTCGCTAAAGATTGTGACGGTGGATTATCTCCCCACGGGAAAATCTGTCCATTATTCCCACGCGCGGCCTTCTCCCATTCCGCTTCTGATGGAAGTCTCAAGCCCGCCCACGCACAGTAGTTGTTCGCCTCCTCCCAGACAACTCCAACAACGGGTTGGGAAGACTGGTTGAACAAATCGCTCACAATAAAAACGGGTTGATCAGCACCTGTAGCTTTGGCAAATGCAAGATATTTTTCATTTGTGACTTCAAATTTGTCGATGTAGAACCCGTCCAAATGTACTTGGTGTTGAGGACTCTCGTCACTACGCTCACCCTCTGCGCCCATCGTAAAGACACCTTGGGGCACCTTAACCAGCGCGTGTTTGGTCCCGACAGGTGTCGTGACAAACTCCTCTTCGATTTCAGATGTAAAGGGTGGAACGTTATCACACGACACCACATACATCAGCCAAAATAAATTGCAAAGGACACGTCTGTCTTTCACAGAATTCTCCCGTCAACCTAGGCACAGACTGCTTCCGTAATCAGAATAACCCAGGTATATCTGGATCACCAGCTGCACGCTCGTATTCCTTGAAAAGATCCCAGTGCGCGTTTCCTTGATTCACGTCTCCTCGTGAGTAGGCCACGATAGCAAGTCCTCTATGGGCGTTGGCATGCTTATCGAAGATCTCAAGTGCTTGATTATAATGGCGCTCCGCGGTCACGAGATCGCCAGCACGCCGAAACCCATCCGCCATCCCTGTTTCTACCAGTTCGGAGTCAATTCCTTGAGCTTTCACCTCTCTGAGCAGATTGATACCTTCCGTTATCAAGCCCTGATGGATTTTGGCGATTCCCAACGCCACTTTGAGCCGTAGATCCTTGTCCAGATGGGGTGTGACCATGTCTCGAAGCTTCGTATACTTCGATTTTGAAACTTCTAAAAGCTCCACGCGCTGCAGCGCCTTGGTGTCTAATCGTTTTACACGGAGTGCCCGACGATAAGACCCTTCAGCAGCCTTGAACTGAAGCAGCCCCTCGTGCGCTTGTCCGATATTCACGTGGGTTTTCGGGCTGTCGGCAAGTATGCCGAAACTTGTCGCCTCGTGCTCTGACATAGCGTGCCTGAGTACACTCTTCTCTGACTCAGTCGGTGGGACATACTCGAGCTGGATCAGCGAAAATGCTGCGCGTATCCGAACGCTATACACTGAGTCTCCAGCAAGGGGTTTAAGTGCCGGGATCACTTGGGGATGGCCGATCGCACCGGAGGCCAATGCCGCCCTTGATCGAACCACTTGATTCGTATCAGACAGCGCTGTAATCACAGTGGGCAAGGCAGATTCTTCACCGATCTTGCCAATCAGTGTCACAGCGCCAGCACGTAACAACGGATCTAACTCACCGTCTTTCACAATCTTTATCAGGCCTGGCAGTCCCCTTGGGTCCCGCTTTCTTCCCCAAGCAATCGCCTGCGCGCGGTCTACACGATCCGTCTGGTAATCTCCCCACCAGTCTGCCGCTTTCTCCGATGCCCACTCTGCAGATTCTCCGCTGTGGCACTCTGCTTGGTTGCAGGAATTCGGAATACCCAGCCGAACGGTGACTTCGGGAACGGGTGCGGCTAGCCTGTGATCTGTTACCGTCAGATAGTTCAAAAACATCCCTGGCATGTGACAGGCCTTGCAATCACTACCCTTGCTCGTCAGCTTGTGGAAAGTGTGAGCCTTCACATCGACCATCACATTTGGGTGACATCGCGCGCAGAGTGCACCTGATCCCGGGTCTGCCGTCAACTCGACAGGCATATCGCTCCCGTGGTTGGCGTGGCAACCCGTGCACGTCAAGTCCGCTTTCTGGAAGCACTGGCTACCTGCGAATTGGAGATACGGGTAGGCGAGTTTTTTGACCAAACCGTCAGGCCAAAATGAGTCTGCATCGTCGAGCAGGTTGATTTCGAAGTAGTCGAGGAAATGGTCGCCTGGTTTGTAACCGTTCCGGATCGGTGTCTTAGTTGCGTGGCATTGAGCGCAAATCTCGACCTGCTTAGCTGGCGACAGGCTTGTAGCCCGAATCAGACTCGCATCTTTTCTTGCCTCAGAATCTGGGTTCGGATCAGTCAGTGCCTGCCTCCAGAAAACCGTATGTGTTTCACCGGGACCGTGGCAAGTCTCACAATTGATTGACAAGTCTCCGACAACCGTGTCGTATGTGTCTGTCTTTAGATCGTAGTTCTTCCGCATCTGAGAGGCGTGGCAATCAAAGCAGCGATCATTCCACGTCCGTCCCTGATTCGCCCAGAACAGCCAGTCATCCGGTGTTAAGGCGCGTCCAAACTCGAGAGTTCCTTCTGCCGCGTCATACCATCGGTTCTCGATCAGATCCCAATAGACCGGTAAGACCTGCACTCGGCCATCGGGCAATCGAGTCAGATAGGTCTCGTGCTGCCGGGCTCCAAGGGTATAGTGAACCAGGAAATCTTCGGGTGATCCGCCTCGTGTGGGCGCGCGTATGTAGAAGCTTTCGTCGCGACGAAACATCGTGTAGGACACTCCGTCATAGGTATGTGTGGTGTCTGTCACGAAGTCACCCCGAACAAACTCGGGTGTCGCCTCCGTCATCGCCCGAGCGTGCGCACTGTGTGACCAGAGATCGTATTCCTCTTGGTGGCATTCTTTACACGACTCTGCGCCGAGGTAGCCCTCGCCCGCGATTGCACGGGAATCCTCCTCTGGCCTAACCGTCTGCTCGGGTCCCTCAACCGAGCAGGCGATGACCAGAAGCGCAAAGAGTGTCGGTATGTAGTAGCGGGGGGGCAAAGGCAATTGTTAGATGTAGTTGGTAGTTAATAGAAAGTCTTAAATTGATAGCGATTTGGCGCCTTGAGCAATGAGGCATCAGATGCGTCTCCATCCCGCGCTGCTGGTCTCCGCCTTGCACTTGGACCAAGGCTTATCAGCTTCCTCCAAAGCTTACACCTAGGAGGCGCCCTCAGGCTTTTTTTCAACATCCCTTTGGGGCTACACCCTTCCATATTTTCGGTGGTTCCCACCTCTACGCATCCCAATCGATAAAGTTCGCGCTTTCGCTCATCAGGGTCTGCACATACTGGCCGATCAGGTGCTCGTCTGGCTTGGTCTCGAGCATACGCATCGTGAACGGTCGCATCACCGGAATCTGCATGATCGGATCGGTCCAGTCCTGCACATAGACCGTATCCGAAAGGGACTCTAAAATTGTTCTGATGTTCGTCTCTAAATCGTCGGAGTGGTGGTTCTGAAGCTTCGTGACGTGGATGGGGGGATGGAACGTCTGCAGGTCGTGGACGGACCGGGTCTTGTGGCTCTGGAGCGTTTCGTTGAACGCGCGCTGAAGGGCGATCTGGCCGTCAAGGTGGGCACAGGAACGGACATGCGGG
>DPVD01000348.1:20036-21910 GCA_003526745.1 Candidatus Latescibacterota bacterium | reverse complement strand
AACAGAAGCACCTGCAAACCAAGGTCTTGCTCCGTCAGCTGGCCCAGGATCAGATCCCCAGATCTATTCTCGACAGACCCAAGCACGGATTCGAGGTCCCTGTTGCCGAATGGATCGGCAACGAGCTGGCTGGAACAGTCACAGATCTGCTGCTCTCCGACAGTACACAACTGGGCGCGTATCTAAGACCCGAGTTCGTATCCAACCTAGTCGAGCTTCACACGAGCGAGGCCCGAAATCTGAGCCGGGAAATCTGGTCGTTGATGTCACTCGAGATGTGGTTGCGGTCCGGAAAGGCTGGAGTCTGACGTGAAGAAACTCCTCCCAAAGGCATCCCGTGATCGACACACGCTCTACTTGTTCGCAGCAATCGGACTGGTTGCGCTCTTCGCCCGCATTGCTGCTTACACATACTTGCCACCCGAAAGGATCTCGGACGCGGCGATCTACGATGCGGTTGCCCGCAACCTGATTGCAGGGAATGGCTACTCGATCAACGGTATAGACCCGACGATGGAGCGAACGCCTACCTACCCGGTCTTCCTTGCCCTCGTTTACGCACTATCGGGCGGCACAACATCTGCTGTCCTGATCGTTCAGGCGATCTTGGGTGTTGCGACTACCTTCGTGACCGGTTGGCTGGCTACGCAGCTTTTCGACCGACGGGTTGGATACCTAGCAGCCTTCCTCGTCGCGACGTACCCTGCGCTCATCTACTATGATACAAGGCTGCTTAGAGAGGGATTCACGGGCTTCCTCCTGATCGGCACGCTATGCCTCTCGTGGCTGGCGCGTGCGGGCAGGCCTTGGCAGCTGCTCCTCGTCGGATTTGCACTCGCCTGCCTCAGTATGTGCCGACCTGAGACGCTCGTCGTTTTCATTCCAACCGTTCTGATCGTCTCTCGCCTCGACCTCAAACCAACGCGTATCGCTCGACCGGCC
Source organism: Candidatus Latescibacterota bacterium (assembly GCA_003526745.1). Taxonomy (GTDB): domain Bacteria; phylum Latescibacterota; class UBA2968; order UBA2968; family UBA2968; genus UBA2968. Next base: position 20,968 of record DPVD01000348.1, on the reverse strand, counting down.
AGCTACATCCTCCTCCCGATCTTGTTCGTCTGGCTACCCTGGACCGCCAGAAACTACACAACCTTCGGGACGCTCTCGCCGATCCGGGCAGGGATCGCCAGCACGGTCTGGTTCGGGAACCGATGGGCCGCAACAGGTGGTGACGACCAGGCCTCCCAGGATCGGGCGCACCTGAAAGAGTCGTTCCAGTCGAAAGCGCTTGGCGCGACGGAGGGTGAGCTGGATGGGCGCTTCAAGGACGAACTCGCAGACGACCTGCTGAGCAGACCGCTCTGGTTCGTGGAGATGGTCGGGAAGAAAGCCGTCATGTACTGGAAGGACGCGAACGGAGTCCGTCGGACGCTGCCCCGGATCCATCCGTCTCTGCCTATCCTGCTGAACACCTATTACTATGGTCTCCTGGCTTTGGCCGTTTTCTCTGCCTGGATCGGACGTTCGAGCATCTCGATCCGAACGCTGCTCTACACTATCCTGATCTACTGGGCGACTTACGCCCTGCTTCATGTCCGAAACCGCTACCGCGTCCCCATTCTGCCGATCGTCTTCATCCTCTCAGCTAGTAGCTTGACTTACATCACCGGGGAGATCCGCCGCCTGGCAGGTCTGCGGGACAGCACGAACTCCTGAACAGACCAGAGGGATCTCTCCGAACAGGTCAAAGCACGCCGCGATCGGATCTCCGGTGTCGTCTTCAACAAACCTCGAGTCATGACGCTTTTCTCCAGCGTAGCTTTGACTACGGCATTCAACGCCAGGAAGTACTGGAAAGAGGACGTTATCTGGGATCTCGAAAAGCTGATATCACTGACCGGAAGCGACCGCGTGTCCCACCTCGTTCTTGCACGAAAAAAAGACGGCAAGATGCATTGGCTCTAGAGCCGATTCTCGACACAAACCCGGATCTGTTCGAGCTTGTCTATGAGAACCCAAGC